>NZ_BAAHBI010000073.1:0-11707 GCF_054776755.1 Spirosoma litoris
AGTTCGCACCTCAAAATTCACACAGCTTTGGGGATTTTCCGTAAAGTTTAAACAGCCTCATGATTAATCTATTGATTGGCAACAATTTGCCGGTGTTTTATTTATCGGTAGGTAGCGCTGGATTTCTTATTAAAACTAATATGTTCTTACCGAAATGGAATCAAGTGATTCCGTAACTTTACCAAAAAGAAAATCGATTTATCTGCTTCAATTCGTACAACTCATGAAGCTTCTTTCTACACTCACATATACCCTTGCCACTGGTTTGATGGTTAGTATACTGAATAGTTGTTCGCCAGCCTTAACTAGCGCTTATCGACTGGAGCCAGTTTCGGGCGATGTGGCACAGATTGATGGTCGTCCGGTGACCAAAGCTGAGCAAAATGGCGTGGGTGTCGTGGCTTCATATGAGCACGAAGATTTGGAGTTTATTACCCTGGACATAGAGATCAAAAACCGCACAGATCACCCCATTGATGTTAATCCAGCCGATTTTCACTTTGTGGCACTAGGCGCCGAACAAGATACCCTCTCCGACCTCCAACATCCGAATACGATCCTGGCTCGTTCGGCCGCTGATCCTGCTTATGAGGCCAGTCGCATGACTATAAAGCGTAAGGAAGAAGAAAAACGATTAAAGCGGGCTAAAGTATTTAATACAATTTTGATGGTGGCAGCTATTGCGTCGGATGTATCGTCCTCAAACAATAGCCGTTCCTATCGTGAATATACAAACAATCGAGTTGTTCATGGTCTTGCTTATCAGGGCATTGCGGTTAAGCGTGCCATCGATTATAGCACCTTTGCTAATCGGATGCAACGATATGATTACGAAGAGTACCGTTGGCGGGAATTAGCCTTAAAAGCTACTACGGTGGCTCCCGGCGAATCGGTACGTGGGCTTGTTTATTTCCCCAAAGTACAATCGGCGAAGTACCTGGCTATCAATTATAGTTTACCAGAACAAGCTAATGTTCCTTTGCTATTTAAACAGGAGCTGGTTCAACAAAAAAACAGCCGAAAACGACGGTAAATAAGTTTAAACGTACCCTGCTACCAGTCGTCGTCATCATCTTCAAACGCCTGTTGTGCGCGCTGTAGCTCCTGTAACGTCTTTAAATTATTCTGCACTTTAGCCAGAGCTATTCCCTTGTCATATAATTCTGCGGCCTTGTCTCGTTCGTCCAACTCCGCATACAAAGAAGCCGCATGATAATAGGTAGGCAAATAATCGGGATTTTCCTGAAGTAGCTGGTCAAAATAAATACGCGCCTGCTCAGGTCGACTATTTATATATTCCATAGCCAGGGCATAAACATTGAATGGATTACCCGGTTCTTCTTCTATAAACTGCCTCAATAACTGAATACGGTCGTTGTTCATACTTTCGAGAAAAATAGTATGCAAGCATACCATTTTTTTAAGATTGTTTGTACTTTTGAATCGTAAAATTAGTCAACAGTCGTTAGGAGGTAGTTATCTCCAACTGACTATCTACCGGCAACTATTGGCTACAGACTAGTCACTACAAAACCCGAATAAGTATGAAAATATTAGTGTGTGTGACAAGTGTGCCTGACACTACCACCAAAATTGCCTTTACCGACAATAACACAAAGCTCAACAAGGCAGGCGTAACGTTTATTACCGGCCCATATGATGACTATGCCTTAGCACGGGCGGTTGAACTCAAAGAAAAAACGGGAGCATCAATCACGGTTTTGAACGTTGGTCAGGCTGATTCAGAGCCAGTTATCCGCAAATGCCTGGCTATTGGTGCCGACGATGCAATTCGTGTCAATGCAGAGCCTACAGATGCCTATTTCGTAGCCGAGCAAATAGCCGCTATTGCCAAAGAAAATAGTTACGACCTGATTTTGATGGGTCGCGAATCTATCGATTATAATGGGGGCCAAGTTCATGGTATCGTTGGCGAAATGCTTGGCATTCCTTCAATCTCCCCTGTTATGTTGCTTGATCTGGAAGGTGATACCGCCCGAATTACGCGCGAAATTGAAGGTGGTAAGGAAGGTTTAGAAGCTAAACTACCTTTAGTACTAGGCTGCCAGGAACCCATTGCCGAGTGGAAAATCCCCAACATGCGTGGTATTATGACTGCTCGTACCAAACCGCTTAAAGTAGTTGAGCCAACCGGAACCGATACGCTTACTACCGTTGCCAGTTATGAATTACCAGCCCCTCGTGGCGCGGTAAAAATGATTCCGGCCGACGAAGCCGAAAAGCTTATCCAACTTCTCCATACCGAAGCAAAAGTAATTTAAACCGAGTCATTAAAGTTGTAGCGTTATCAAGTCATAAAGTTGCTTTAACATAACACAACCTTATAACTCTACAACCCTGAAACTCTTTAACTTTTCAGAAAATGTCAGTTCTCATATTTGCCGAATTAGACGAAGGTAAGATTAAGAAATCCTCGCAGGAAGCTATCTTCTACGGAGCCAAAGTGGCCCAGATGACGGGTACAACTGCAACTGCTATTATTATTGGAGCTGCTGATGAGTCAGAACTAGCTTCGGCTGGGCGCTTCGGGGCAACAAACGTGCTACATGCCAGCGATGCTAAATTAAACGAACCCAACGGCATGGCTTACGCTACGGTGGTGGCCGCAGCCGTTCAGCAGGAAGGAAGCAAGGTTATCGTTCTTGCTAAATCATCGCTCGCCGATGCCATGACGGCTCGCTTAGCGGGCAAACTCAAAGCAGGTCTGGCTGCAAACGTAATCTCGCTTCCTGATCTGTCAAGTGGTTTTCAGGTGAAGAGTAGCATCTATACAGGTAAAGCGTTTGCCTATAATGATTTGAAAGCCGATGTGAAAATTTTGGCGATCAAGAAAAATACCATTACGCCAGAAGAAACCGAGGCTACGGCTTCAGTCAAAGCATTTACGCCTGCATTAAATGAAGCTGATTTCGCTATTTCAGTAAAAAGTACGGAGAAATCTTCGGGCGATATTCTCCTTCCAGAAGCCGACTTAGTGGTATCAGCTGGCCGGGGGCTGAAAGGGCCTGAGAATTGGGGCATTGTTGAAGATTTGGCTAAGGCGCTTCATGCGGCAACTGCCTGTTCTAAGCCAGTATCAGATCTGGATTGGCGCCCTCACTCTGAACACGTAGGTCAGACTGGGCTTAAAATTAGTCCTAACTTATACATTGCCTGTGGTATTTCCGGTGCTATACAACATTTAGCGGGTGTAAACTCCTCAAAGGTAATTGTTGTTATCAATAAGGATGCCGACGCTCCTTTCTTCAAATCGGCGGATTACGGTATCGTTGGTGATGTATTCGACGTGCTGCCCCGCCTGACGAAAGCTGTGAAGGCGCTTTAGTCTATCGTCAGTCATTCGTTTTTATTGAAAACTTATGATTACTGATGACAATAGACGAATGACCTAAGGCTAAAAATTGCTATTTTCGCACCGTGGATAAGATTAAGCTGGAAATATTAGGACTATCACCCAGCCAGTCGCAATCGGGCTCGTTTGCACTGGTATTAGGTGAAGAATATGGCAACCGACGATTGCCTATCATCATTGGCATGTTTGAAGCACAGGCCATTGCAATCGAAATTGAGAAGATTGTTCCGAACCGACCAATGACTCATGATTTGTTCAAGCAGTTTGCGGAACAATTCAAGTTTACGGTCCGCGAGATCATGATTTCTGATCTAAGAGAAGGAATTTTCTTTGCAAAGATCGTTTGTTTCGATGGAGTTCGGGAGTCTGTTATTGATGCTCGTCCATCGGATGCCATTGCGATTGGTATTCGTTTCGACGTTCCTATCTATACGAATGAGTCGATTCTGTCTGAAGCAGGTATTACAGCCAGTAGCAATGACGAGGAAGAGCAAGAGGAACTCGTACGCTCTCCGAATCGTCCGTCAACACGATCATTTGGCGACCAGCTGAAAAATGCATCATCGGAAGAACTCCAGCACATGCTCGAAGAAGCACTTGGCAATGAAGAGTATGAGCGGGCGGCCAAGATTCGCGATGAAATGAGTAAACGTAATTAATAGTCTCACCTTAAATAAATAAAGAAAGCCATCCTAGTAAGATGGCTTTCTTTATTTTTAGGGGAAATTAAAAGCGTCTCTTTATTTCCGTCTTTTTTTCCTGACAGCTAATTCCTTGTAACCAAATACTGGATCTACCTCTCGGGAATACGTTATGTCAGTCATTACAGCAACCACTAGCTCCGCAGTCGTATAAATTTTGCACCCTTCCATTAGATGACCACCTAGTGTCCGGCCAGTTGAATCAGCTACCGATAGGTGTATATGACTCCCATTCGTTGAGAGTGTTCCTACTAATGAAACGACTTCAAAATGCCCTTTCCACACGCTTGGTTCTGACTGATTAGCCAATCGTAAGCTTACATCGGTCAAACTACCCACACAAGTTAATATTGCGCCAGCTTCGATACGCTCCTGTCGCACAAAAGCGTCAAGCTCCTTCTTTAAGTCCTGACCTGGCCGGAACCGGAACGAGTACGTTTGCATTATTGTCGAAACAACTGGGGAATTAGCAGGATAGGATTGAGCATTAAGTATATCCATAGAACCGTAGAACAATATAATCAGGAGAAAAAAGCGCATCTGTTATCTGAGTTGAATCCTAGCTGAGTTGATAGTACAGCAATCGCAGCATCAATTGTTTTACTGAAAGGCGACAATTTCTTGATTTTATCTCCTTTACAATAGCTATTGAATAAAAAAACCGGAAGCGTTGGCTCCCGGTTTTTTTACTAGTGTATGACTTAGTTATTCAACTCCGAACATCACATCTGAACGGCGGCCGCTGTTACCTGCCCGGCGTGCTTTTTTCTTAGCAGGCGCTGGTGGAGCAAGTAATTTAGCTTTCTGATCATCTGTCAGTGGCTTCAGGTCAGTGATCGTATAGCTGTTATCGCTGATCGTTGTGTTGAAGCTACCCACAGTTTGTTCAGGCTGACCGTTGCATGGCAGTTTCGTAACGGTGAATACTGCGCGGAAGTATTGAACCTGCGGACGTACACGACGACCTTTGAAGCGAATCGCGTTACCGCTTTCAATTTTCGCTTTCTCAGCTTGTAGCTGTTGAGCTAAGCCACCTGGCAGCTCGTTCAGGTTCAGGATAACCGTATTCGTATCGAACTCAACCACGTTATCAGCCAGACGACGGTTCAAGCCACGGTAGCGTAGACGAGTAACTGTGTCCCCAACCGAGGTAACGGTACCGTTACAGTAACAAACGTTAGCAACTTCGCGGGTGTATGGGGTACGGTAGTATACTTCCAGACGCTCCAGACGGTGACGGTATTCGCACTCAGGCTGAACCACATTTCTTGGACGAACGCTCGAGAAGCTTGTTGTTACCACCTCACTCATACAAGTACCACACTTAGCCGTTTGCTTGTTGTGAACCGTTACGTAGTAAAAACCTGGATTCAGTTGACCATTCGAGAAATAAGCAGCTGGGAATGGCAGCGACGTATCGGTCGTATTTTCCAACTGAGCAATTACTTGATCTGTGTTACCTGCTACGACTGAATCTGGACGATAATACAGACGAGCTGTAAAGGTTTCGTTTTTCGGATTCGGAGTCGTGCTGCGCCAGCTAATAACTGGAGCGGCTGCGGCCGTATTAACAGGAGCGCTGCTGCCATCGGTATAAGCCAGCGATGCACCTTTCAGCGAAGCCCCATTGAATTGAACACTCAGCTCGGGAATCTGTTCGCAAGTTGGGCAGGACACAGGAGCTTTGGGGATAAGTTTCTTTTGAACAAATCCTTTCCGAACGGCTAGTCCAACGGTAAAGCCACCATGCTTACGTTTAAATTCATACAACTGATCATCAACACCATTTACAATCAGGTAATTGAGTTGCGTGATGAATCCTTGTCCTTGCAGACCAATGTTCCAGTTATTTTTCAACGGGAAGAAGATCGCTAAAGACCCTAACGCACCCAAGTGATACAGATTCGAACTGGGGTTAACCGATCGAATAAGTCCACCACCGTCTACAAATGAAGGTACTGCAGGCAGCGTTAATGTCGATGGCGTATAAGCTGAAATGGTAGCAGCCTCTGTACGGAACAGACCACCCCGGGCAGCTGCTTCGATGAAGGTTACTGCATCTGGGTTTTTACGACTACGAGCAAGCGTGAACTGAAGTACGGGACCAACTGTCAGGAACATATCTTCAGAAGCCCTCTGACGAATTGTCACTTGAGAACTATTGAAACCACGTGCTGCAGCGAGGCTGTAAAGATAGTCCCGGTAAATGCTACGAGTAATATAATTACCATATCCCAAAGCTGCTCCTAATCCAAAACGAAGCCGACGGGTTGCTGGTGTCAAATAATAATCTGCATTAGCCGTGATATTAAATCCAGCGCCATTATAAAGGGTGTTATCCCGCTTATTTGGCCCGAAAGTATTTTCCCAAGTACCGCAATAAGCGAAGTTAGGACCAGCATACAAGCCCACTCGCCAGGGAGATAATCGCCGTACTAGAATAAACGTCTGAAAGGTTGTGTCGCAGTCATCAAGTTCAGCCACATCACTGGCCTGCGCTTTGAAATCACTTCTACGCAGGGTGTCCGTGTAAATACCTTTCCCTAAACGGTAGATATTCTCACGTACATAATTCCCGCTGGAAGTCGTTGTAGCGGGTTGAACCCGGACTGAATCAGCCCGTTGAGCAAGGCTAATAGATGGTATTGCAAAACTTAGCAACACGAGTCCAGCCAGCATCCTCAGGGGGTGTTGTTGGATAAATGTTCGCATATTTATTGAGTTAATTTGACGCAATGATTCCGATTAAACTTTTACTCTTCCAAATACGATTGTAGAAACTTAGGGAACGGTTCAAGCTATATAACCACAGGCTTATTCCGCTATATAAACTAAGCACTTCTACAGAAAGGTTAACTTACAACCTTAACGTATATGCTATATGACTAACTTCTCGGCTAAATGTTTCTTAAACTTTACAAAAAAAAAATACCAGCTGCATTTAACCGAAAAATTTCCCTAAAAATGAAGCCGAACGAATTATACAATCGTTCCGATTACAAGCTCATTTGATGGCTAATTAGCTCCAAATGGGCATTGCGCTTTCATTTTTTCTGCAATGTTAAGGCTGAATTGCAAAAGTCAATTCATACTTTCCATTTTTTTAAGTACCCGTCACCAATATTATACTAGTCTAACAGACTAAATACTTTATTTACTGAATACAGGTCCTACAATAAGCTTGTAAACAACTTTTATTATCATTCTACTAATTCGCTTGAATTGTGTTCAAAACTTCCTTTAGTTTAATGATGGTCAATAATAGTAATTATCAAGTGATAAAAAAACAATTCCCAATTGAACCGCCGAACAAATACCTTTTTCTTGACATTGTCTAAATTCTTCTCCTATTTCTTCTATGAAAGGCAAAATGTTTATTCATTCTTTTCACTGGAAATAAGTTAGTAGAGACATAGAGGCATATTTTCTGAGTATCAAGACACCCTTATAACCATTCGGCAAAGATAAACGTATATAGCTATACCAAGTAACCTAATAATAAAAATATTCCAATTGAAAATAATTCAGATAGTCAATTTCAGGGATGTTTGTATCAGATTCGTAGCACATTTCGCAATAATTTTCCCATCGGCAGCTACGATTCGCCCCTCACAATGAATTATATTTTTCCCCTCTCTTATTACTTCTGCCGTTACTGTAACAATGTCTCCGAGTCGGGCTGCATGTAAAAAATCAACCACCAGATTTACAGAAGTATATGCGTATTCGCGACCAAGGGCGAACACAGTCGCCCCTACTAAATCATCCAATATTCCTGATGCTGCTCCACCGTGCAGTACGTTAGCTGGATTGGTCATCTCCTTTCTTATTGTATAATCAGCAACCATACGTCCATAATCGGCCTCTCGTATTGTACCATTCAGCCAGCGACCGAAAGGTGATATACTATTCTGCATATCATGACCGATCTGAGAACGGAAGAAATCCAGTCGGGGATTTATCAAATTGTCCATATCCGGCAAAAATAGCATTAAACTAAGTCAGAGGGCCTTATGCTGCTATTATTTATGGATTTTCTTGGGAGGTTTTCAAGACTTATGTTACTTTTGAGCGATTATTAATACGCCTATTCGATTACTCTGTATGAACTATACGCTTACGCAGTTGCCTGACCGTACCTCGAAACCTCGCAATAGCGGTTTAACGATGGTTATGGACAAAGGGCTAAGCCTGCGGGAAGTAGAGGATTTTTTATCTACCTCTGCTGACTACACAGACATTGTTAAATTGGGCTGGGCAACATCGTTTGTTACGCCAAACCTGAAAGAAAAGTTAGCCATCTATAAGGAAGCAAATATTCCGGTTTATTTCGGTGGAACATTATTCGAAGCCTTCGTTGTACGGAATCAGTTTGATGAGTACCGAAAGTTATTGGACAAATACGGCATGGAATATGCCGAAGTGTCGGACGGCTCGATTGAAATGGCTCAGGATGACAAGTGTGAATACATCCGCACATTAGCCACTCAGGTAACTGTTTTGTCGGAAGTAGGCTCTAAAGATGAAGCCAAAATTATTCCTCCCTATAAATGGATTCAGCTGATGAAAGCCGAGCTACAGGCTGGTTCCTGGAAAGTCATTGGTGAAGCCCGTGAAGGCGGTACCGTTGGTTTGTTCCGTTCTAGCGGTGAGGTTCGCCAGGGATTAGTTGAAGAAATTCTTACGCAGGTTCCCTTCGAAAGTATTTTGTGGGAAGCCCCTCAGAAAGAACAGCAGGTCTGGTTTGTGAAGCTTCTGGGTGCCAACGTTAACCTTGGAAACATCGCCCCTCATGAAGTTATTCCTCTGGAAACGATCCGGTTAGGGCTTCGAGGTGATACATTTACACACTTTTTAGATAAATAGTCAATAGCTCTCAGTCAGTACGAATTAGACGATTATTAACTATCGACTGGTAACTGGCGACTTATTTTTATGGATCTCATTAAATCGCTGCTTGACTTTTTGCTTCACCTTGATCGTTACCTCGATCTGTGGGCTAATGAATATGGTGTGCTACTTTATGCTATTCTTTTCCTGATTGTTTTCACGGAAACGGGATTGATTGTCATGCCATTGTTACCCGGCGATTCATTGCTGTTTGCGGCTGGTGCCCTGGCAGCACGGCCGACCAATGAGCTGAGCGTTTGGGTGATTATCCCACTCCTGATTGGAGCCGCCCTGTTAGGTGATAACGTCAACTATTTTGTTGGTCGATTCCTGGGAACACAGATTAAATCGCGGGAGCGAATCTTGTTCTTCAAGCGGGAATACATTGCTGAAACAGAAAATTTTTACGCCAAATACGGTGGACGGACAGTAATTATTGCCCGGTTTATTCCTATCGTACGAACCATTGCACCCTTCGTAGCCGGAGCGGGCAGCATGACATATGGCACGTATATTAAGTTCTGTATTTTAGGAGCTATGCTTTGGGTAACAAGCATTTCATTACTGGGCTACTTTTTTGGCAACTTCCCAATCGTACAGAAGAATTTTGAATTGGTAGTATTCGGTATTGTCGGCTTGTCGGTATTACCGATTATCATTGAGTTTTTCAAAAAGCGTTCCAAGTAGTATTTACATCTATCGATTTTATGTATGCCACTGCCCAAAGCCGTGGCATACTAGTTTAAATCCAATCCAATGAATCGATACGGCCTTATTGGTTTTCCGCTTACCCATTCATTCTCTCAACGATATTTCACAGAGAAATTTGAACGAGAAGGCATTGTAGATAGTCGTTACGACCTGTTTGATCTGCCAGCTATTTCTGGTTTGTCAGATCTATTGCGGTTACCAGATTTGCGCGGGCTGAATGTAACCATCCCTCATAAACAGGCCGTATTCCCTTATTTAGATCGGCTTGACGCATCGGCAGAAAAAATTGGTGCAGTCAATGTAATTAAGTTAGAAGCCGATGGCTCACGAACAGGCTATAACTCTGACTATTATGGTTTTCGGCAATCGTTGACCGATTGGCTCACCAAACTTGAGCGCGTACCTACAGACCTTAAAGCGCTGGTGCTTGGCACCGGTGGAGCTTCCAAAGCTGTTACAGTGGCGCTGACTGATTTAGAGATTCCCTTTTCATTTGTATCCAGAACCAAAACGTCCGACACCCTGACGTATGAGGAATTAGCGGGTGTTCTGCCAGATTACTCCTTAGTAATTAATGGTTCACCTGTTGGGACTTACCCACGCATAAACGAAGCACCAGATATACCCTATCATTTACTAACGGATAAGCATCTGCTGTATGATTTGGTCTATAACCCAGCGGAAACCCAATTCATGAAACTTGGTCTCGAACGAGGAGCTTCTGTGCACAATGGATTGCGCATGCTGGAATTACAAGCCGAAAAGGCCTGGGAAATCTGGCAATCATAATTATCCTACTTTCGCGTCCTAATAAACCTTAAACACATGCCTCTTTTAGTTTTTGCCAACATCACAGCCAAGCCAGAAAATGCAGTCGACTTAAAAAATGGCTTACAGGAATTAGTTACGGAAGTTCGGACAGAACCAGCCTGCCAATTTTACGAACTATATCAAAGCGCAGAGCATCCCGAACGTTTTATCATGCACGAACTCTGGGATGACGAAGCGGGGTTGCAGGCGCATAACGAAATGCCACACATGAAAGCGTTTGGCGTTAAAGCAAAAGATTGGTTTGCAAAGCCGGTTGAGCTGACAAAAGTAACGGTGTAAAGACAGATTGCTTGAGGCCAGGATTTGACAGACTCACAAACAGATTTCCTGCATCCGGGTATCATCCATCACAAATACGTTAAAGTCGACCTGCCCACGAATACCCTTTACCCAGCCATTTTGGTTATGCTGCCAGAGATAAAGTTTATCGGCATTATAACTGCGTAAATGTTTGGTAGAATAGTCTGCTATCCATAGCGGGTACTCGTCCAGGTTCCCTTTGATATAGCGTTTATAGAGGTTGCCGTTGGTGTAAATAATGGGGCGAATTTGATAGTGCTCTTCAATCGTTTCGAGCCATAGCTTCAGCCCATTCACGATTGTTTCGTCTGATTGGCCATTGATTACCTCAAAGTCAACCACAGGGGCAAAGTCGCCTGGGCTCAGCTCCACATGACGAATAAAATTATTGGCTTGCTTAAGTGGGTCACGCGTAGGATGATAGAAGTGGTAGGCTCCTCGGTGCAGCGCAATTTTCTTTGCTTCGCGCCAGTTTTTGTCGAAATGTTTATCGGCTAAGGTTGCTCCTTCGGTTGCCTTGATAAAAACAAATTGCAATCGAACGCCCTCCGCTTCCATTTTCTGAACCCGTGCCCAATTGATCCGATCGTTATGACGGGATACATCGATGCCATGAATAGCATAACGCATGGGCAAGCGAATACCAAATGCCTGGACAAACCGCCAATTCATGTCGTCTGCCTGTCGCGATCGAAAAACCCAAATGGCGGCTACAATAAGCAGGCCTGCCACAATCCATAAACCGTATCGGCGCGAAATAATCTTGACCAGTACGCGAAATCTCATGTAAATAGTTGACTTTACGAACCGAAATTACGGTTTTATCCTTGAACGAACCTTCCTGTGACCCGTCCTAAAATAGGTTGACAGATTATTGATCGCTTTTACCTTCGACAACGCC
>NZ_BAAHBI010000074.1:0-1357 GCF_054776755.1 Spirosoma litoris
TCGGCTCACCCAGTTATATGCTTAATTCAAGATGCTCCACAAATTTTGACCTTGATCCATTAAATTCTTCGGCAGATATTTAGCAAGTGACAGAGCAGAACTCATAACCCAAAGGTCGCTGGTTCGAGTCCAGCTCCCGCTACTCTGAAAATCAAGCCGTTACGATTCAAATTCGTAACGGCTTTTTCTTTGGTACAACATAGGTACAACAAATGCCTAGTTATATATCTGCTGATTTTGCGTTTTATAAAATCAAATTAACATTCCCTAGTAAGCCTAAAATCCTATGAACCTTAAGCCCATGAGGGTTCGACTACCGTCAATGCCATTTGATTATCAAGAGATTATATCTGGTGAGGCATGACCTCGCTTTTGTTCAGGACAACAATGGGACAGCATCTCAAGAAATAAAATGATAATTCAGATGTTACAGAAACTCTATCACCATTCCAACATTACCGCAACAAAGGGTTATCAGAATAATTTTATCAATAAAACCGCTGATGACGCTTCAGACGTGGTTTTAATAATGTAAGGTCTGATTTAATAAGATAAATCGGGCTTATAGCCTAATAATAGTTGATCTGGATCTTTTATTCTTCCGCTAGTCCGACCATCCAGATTCATAATATTCTTTTGAAGAAATTTCCTAATTTATATGCACATATTGGTAGTGTACATATTTCTACATCATTTTTGAAAAGTGTTATTTCTTTATAGTCACCATTTGGATGAAATACCTTTTCTAAACCATCTTTTCTGTCATTCTTATAAACTTCTGAACACAAAAGTTTTCCATCTGGATAGTACCTCGATGCCGTACCGTGTTTTGCACCACGTTGAAAGGGTGTTTCAGAAGCTACGCTTCCTGACTCATAGAACATGTATTCAATCCCTTCTTTTCGGCCATTTTGATGTAAGCACTCGTAATGCCTATTCCCATTTGGATAAAAATTTTGCAATAATCCATGTTTATTATTATTAAAATAAGGAGTGATAAAGCGCGCTTTCCCACTCTTATAAAATCCTTTTGCAATCTCTGAACCTTTTGACACATAATCCTCCTTTGTTAAATAGCATTATGGAGAATGTCAAAGCTATGTCAAGTAAAATCTATCCATAATTATGGAAATCATCTTTATGATCAAACTTATCTAAATCACATAGGTAATCTAATCTCTCTAATTTTCCTACATACGAAATTGCCTCTTTATAATTATTATAACTTTTATTGTCTGATGATTCTAGCGACTTTAAAGGAATGTAATACAGATCATGCAATTCAGCTATCTCATATAATACTAAATCAGAATCTTCATGTCGTATATTAGCCAGATGGATTATACGACTAAAATTA
>NZ_BAAHBI010000075.1:0-424433 GCF_054776755.1 Spirosoma litoris
AAGTTCGCACCTCAAAATTCACACAGCTTTGGGGATTTTCCGTAAAGTTTAAACAGCCTCAAGATTAAAAAGATTTACAGGAGTTGGTTTTCGAGAGAAATCTTGATAATCTTTTCAATCTTATTAAAATCCTGGTTCAGACAATCCTGGTTACAGTTTAATTCCCACAGCCCATACGCTGGTATCGGGACCTTGGCCTGAGCGGAAAGGGCTATTGGGTTCGTAGCGGAAGAACAGCTTGGCATCACCCCGGAAACCGAGTTCGGTTGTCAGGCCCCAGCGAATCGGGTTCAGGTTGTAGGAATTGTGGTTCCGAACGGCTGCTTCACCTTCAGGTTTCACTTTCGTGTAGCTGTCTAATCGCATACCTGCATAAGCACCCAAGCTCCAGCTAAAACCCGACCGAAGTGACAGGTTAAGCATAACGGGCAGATTAAGCTGGGTTGTCACCAGTTTTGATCGGTGAAGATCCACGGAAGCCGTTTCGACGCCAACCTGCCCATTCTGCGCCACAAACATGTTTCGATCTACAAACATAAAGTTGTTCCAGGCTACTTCGGGACCTGTAATCAGCCGGAGTTTGGTCGACCCATTCACGGCAATCGGAATACGTTTCTGCCAGGAGAGTGCCACAAAGCGTGAGCCGATTGGGCTAAGTTCATAATTCGCAGGGAGCGAACTGCCGAAGTTATTCAAGCCAATGTAGATACCTAAGTCAGACGTAACACGAGAGTAGTGCCGGCTTCTTGTCCGTGTGATCTGAGTCGACGAGGTCGATGATGTCGAATCGGTCGTGATGGTAACGGTAGTTGATTGTGCGAATGAAGCCGTTGTGGCAGCAATCATAGCGGTGGTGAGGAGGTGTTTGAACGTGTTCATAGCTGTTGTTATTTTAAGGTTGAGGGTTTAGGCTATTGCCAGTTTCATGAAGTATTTGTTGTGTTATTTGACAGGAAGATGTCAGAACCCACAGGGCAGGTTGCACGAGGTTGAAAAAAATTTTAGATTTTTTTGATGGGTAGCTGGCGCGGGTAAATACCCGCGCCAGATCTGATTCTAGCTAATTCATACGCGGGCTGATTGACTTGAAGAAATTAATCGTCGAAAAGCCTAGCTATCAGCCCACCGATTTAGCAGTGGGTTAATAGGGGTTACATAGTCAATTTGACGCTTATTTCATTCAACTCAATTAGCCCGTGGGTACATTGGGTACCTTACGCAATAGGGAAGTAAATGGTGAAGGTAGCGCCCTGGCCGGGCTTGCTGTAAGCCGTAATAGCTCCGCCGTGATTGGCAACTACTTTCTCACAAATGGCCAGACCAATGCCTGTACCGGCATACTCATTCCGGGTGTGCAGCCGTTGAAAAACCTGGAAAATACGGTCTACATATTTTTCGTCGAAGCCGATTCCGTTATCCGAAACGTTGATCTGATGGTAAGCCATTGCCTGCCGGGAAGGCTGCACCAGAGCCGGTATGCTGCTGGCTAAAATTTGTTCAACCTGTACGCGAATAACCGGGGCAATACCGGGTTGCTGAAACTTCAGGGCATTGCTCAGTAAATTCTGAAACAACTGCCGTAGTTGCGACTCATCGCCCGATACAACGGGTAATAAATCGATTTGTAGTTGCGCATCTACCTGCAGAATCGAGACTTCCAGATCATCAATCACCTCTTCGATAACCTGATTCAGCGACACCGACGTGGTAGATTCCTGACGCGTGGATATACGCGAAAACGTTAGTAAGTCTTTAATAAGCAACGACATCCGACTGGCCGCACTTTGCATCCGTTCCAGATAATCGAGCCCTTCTCCTAACTCAACTGCATATTGATTTTTTAGCAGATCGCCGAATGACTGAACTTTTCGCAAGGGCTCCTGTAAGTCGTGACTGGCGATATAAGCAAATTTTTCCAGGTTTTCATTCGACCGGCGAAGGTCCTGGTTCGACGCAACTAACTGCTCTGTTCGAACCTGGACCTGCTGCTCCAACTGGGTAGCCCACAACTTCTGTTCATGAATATCGGTAGCTGTACCTACCCAAAGTACAATCTCACCCGACTCATCCCGAATGGGTAGTGCCCGGTTCAAATGCCATCGATACATACCGTCAGTTCCACGCCGATACCGGTTTTCGACAACAAAGGTGGTTCCGTCAGCAAGCGCCTTTTTATACATCTCGAGCGTGTGCGGCAAGTCGGCCGGATGAAGCAGCGACTGCCATCCCCAGGCTTTGATTTGGTCGAAATCCAGGCCCGCATAATCGTACCATCGTTGATTGTAGAAGTTGACTTCGCCTTCTGGGGTGTTGGTCCAGGTCATTTGGGCAATGGCTTCCAGCAATGTTCGGAAACGTTGTTCACTCTCTTGCAGAGCCACTTTCGCTTTCATTTGCGTGGTAACCTCAGTAGCGATCACCATCACACTACTGATCTTCCCTTTATCATCGCGCACAGGTGCATAAACGAAGTTAAAGTAAGCATCTTCTAAATCTCCCCTACGATACAGGCGGGCGAGCGTTTCGACACCATAGTGCGAAATACCTGAATCATATACGCCCTCTAGTAATTCAATAAACCCTTGTCCTTCCAACTCAGGCAGGGCCTGAATGAGTGGCTTGCCAATAATCGAAGCATCTTTTCCCCATATTTCCAGCATCGATGTATTGGCCGTTTCAATAATCAGCCTGCGACTATTCAGGACACTAATCGCCACCGGAGCCTGAATAATCATGTTGCGAAACCGCTCTTCACTCGCTCGTATTTTACTATTGGCTTCAACTTGCTCGCTAATATCCTGAGCAATGATAATCATGCTATGCTCCTCATCCTGCGCATCAGTCACGCTGGTCACATTCAATTGCACCCAACGGACTGACTTATCTTTGTGTATGTAGCGCTTAATCAGATTGAAGAAAGGCCGATTACCCGCTACGACTTCTTCAAACAACTGACGGTTATAGGCCCGATCGTCCGGGTGGGTGATGTCGAAGTTGTTCAGTGTATATAATTCTGAAACCGAATAGCCCAATAATTGCGTATAGGCATCATTGACTAACGTAAAATTGGCTTTCTGGTCTGTAAAACCCATCGCCATCGATGTATTGTTGAAGGCAATGGAAAAACGTTCTTCAGCCTCTCGCAAGGCACCCTCCCGCTCTTTCTGTTCGGTAACATCCAGGGCTATACCCGTAACCGAAACCGGTTTTCCACTGACATCGAATAAGTATTGGCCAACTACTTTGATCCAATGAATCGTTTTATCAACCCAAACAAAACGCGCTTCATAGTTAATGTTTCCCGTCAGAACGGCCAGGCTATGTGCCTGGTTTCTGATTTTCAGATCGTCAGGATGTAAATGCTCGACAAACACCTCCCAGTTAAGATTGGGCGACTCCTGGCCGGTTAAAATCCGGGAAAATGAAGGCGAATAAAGGATATTACTATCTCCGTCAGTGTCGCTCCCGATTTTAATAAAAAAAGACCCAGAGCCCGATCCTTCCAATGCTATTCGAGCCTGTTGCTCCGATAAAGCAGCTTTTTCTTTCGCGAGTACTTCTTCGGTAATATCTTCTGCAACGCCCGAAAAACGGTAAGCTTCGCCTGTTTCGGAGAAGTGCGTCTTGCCGATGAACCGCACCCATCGCAAACGCCGATCAGTTACACCAATGGTTCGGAAGCTTGTTTCATAATGACCTCCCGACAGAGGGTTGAGCGCCCATTGGACGGCCTCTTCAACCCGACTTCGATCATCAGGATGGATGTAATCTACGGTTTGTGCGTACGATTGGCTGTCGGCATTTGTCAGCCCACACAACTCTTGGCAGCGACTGTCCCAGTTAACAACACCGCGCACCGGGTCTAGCTCCCAGGTACCTAGCTGAGCCGATTGCAATGCAAACCGTAACCGCTCTTCGCTCTCCTCGTGGGCTTTTTGCAAGGCAACGCGGTCGGTAATATCCTGTATAGCGCCCACCATTCGCAGTGGTTTGCCTTCCCGATACAAAATATAGCCCCGATCTAAAACCGTTGCATAACGCCCATCGGCCCGCTGAAATTGATACTCGTCCGACCAGTTCGTGCCACCCGAATCAAGAACCTGATGGATACTGAATAAAACGCGATCTTTATCTTGGGGGTGAATATGGCCGACCCAGGATTCCAGAGCATCTTCGGAAACCTCCTGCGTATTGTAGCCAAACAGGGTTGTATACCCTTCATTCCACCAAATCGTATTGGTTTCCAGATCCCAATTCCAGACAGCATCTCTTGTAGCCTTGGTTAGCAGCTCAAATAGCTCGCCCGTTGTTACTACATCTGTATTCAATGGTATTTCGATTCCAAAGGTGATACGTATCCACAACTCAAAACTAACACAAGGTTAGTCCAAAGCGCAACCTGATAACAAGGGCTGCTTTTCCAATCTGCACAGTACGTTGATCGTATGCCTGACCTCCCCAATCCGTTAAAACCAAAGGTAATTGATCGGCCTTTTAGGCTACAAATCTAACTCGTTATACCCGGATACACGCAACAGTATTGGTAGTAATACAAAGGTATTTTTTCATGGTCACCGGGTTAAAACCCGGCGCAAAAACACAGAATAGATGAGCTGCACCGGGTTTTAACCCGGTGACCATGAAAAGAAAGGAGTAATTAATAAGACGAATTCCCTTGTTGAGCGTAGTCCAAAACACTACTAATCAATAAATTGAAGCAATTCAATTCGATTATCGAATGGGTCACGGAAGAAGCACCGTTCCCGTCCATCAATCTCAGATGAGTATTCGATAGCAAGACCTTTGCTGATCAGACTCTTCTTTGCGTCAGTAAGATTAGCGACTTCAAAGGCCGGATGCCGTTTGGAATAATTTCCGCCAGCTTCCTCCCGAAGGTGAATCTGAATATCAGCAATTTTGAACCAGATGGCACCACTTGGATGATCCCCAGGGATTTCTTCGAGTCCCAGTACATCGCGGTAAAATTCGCGGGCCTGGGCCGTTGTTCCCTCTGGAATGCAAATCAACACATGGTCGAGTCGTATGAACTGTATCATCCTGATCGCTTAATAAAATTTCGGTGGGGGATTCAACGTCAGATTTTGGCGTTGGTGCCAATAGGGATAAATAGTCGGCACATCGCTAGCTGCATCTAGCCTCTTCACCTGTTCTGTTGTGAGGTTCCAGCCAACGGCGTCAAGATTCTGTTTCAGTTGTTCTTCATTCCGAGCCCCAATGACGATTGTTGATACCGTTGGTCGCTGTAAGAGCCAGTTGAGCGCCACCTGGGCTACTGATTTACCCGTTTCGGCAGCCAACTCATCCAGTACATCGATGATGGTATAAAACAACTCATCGGAAATGGCAAATGCCGGAACGGGACTACCTCCCTGCGCAACCCGGCTATCGGGCGGAGCTGGTTGATTCCGGCGATATTTGCCCCCTAGCCGACCAGCGGCCAACGGACTCCAAATGATCCCTCCTACTCGCTGATCAATACCCAATGGCATCAGTTCCCATTCATACTCCCGATTCACCAGGGAGTAATAAACCTGATGCGCTACATACCGATTCCAGCCATACTTTTCTGAAATCGCCAGCGATTTCATCAGGTGCCAGCCCGAAAAATTGGAACAGGCAATATAGCGCACTTTGCCACTCTGAACCAGATCGTCTAGCGTACGAAGGGTTTCCTCAATGGGCGTTACTCCATCGAAACCATGCATGTGGTAGATGTCGATATAATCTGTTTTCAGACGTTTTAGACTACTTTCGCATTGTTTCAACAAGTGAAAGCGCGACGAGCCCTGGTTATTAGGTCCTTCGCCAAACGTGAACGTCGCTTTGGTCGAGATGAGCACTTTGTCGCGAATACCCGTCAGCGTTTTTCCTAAAATAGTCTCCGATAAACCATCTGAATACACGTCGGCTGTATCGAACAGATTAACACCAGCCTCTAAACAGAGATTGACCAATCGAGTAGCCTCATCGACCTGCGTGCTCCCCCACGCTTTAAAGAATTCGTTGCCTCCGCCAAAGGTGGCCGTACCAAAACTCAATACAGGAACATGTAGTCCCGATGCACCTAATTGTCTGTATTCCATAGTGACTAACTGTTTCTATTGCCTTTTCAGCGAATAGGATTATTGTACGATTCAGGCGTTTAGCCGCTGACACACAATGTGACGCTTTCTTTTGAACACAGTCGATGGGGGGAGAAGTTTGGTGAAATCGGAATTTGATTCCTCTTCCCTCCACTTGACGCAGCTTACCAGTCCGAACAAATTTATACTATTCGTTCAATTCATGTAATCATTTCCAGCCGTTTACTGCCTTCGTAAATCTTTATAGCCTATACAATCATATTACTTCCTAAAGAATAGCTTGTACAATTCTGATTTTCGCTGAAAGATAGAAAGCACTTATGGTACTTTATCAATATCCCTAAACCAATCAACACCTCTATTTAGTTAATTAGTTGAAAAGTTATCCGCTCCAAATTCATCTATTTAAGATTGATTATAAATAACTTACACCAAACGAAACGTTATCTTAACCATCAAAAATAGGAAGTAGGGAGGAAAGCTTATGGATAACTAATTGTACTTTTTTACGTTTATTTAAATCTAGTAATTGAAGCTTAAACGCTTTTGTATTTTGAAGACCAAAAACTTTAGAGGCATCTGGACATCCGGAAATTACTAAATGAGAATCGATTACTGGAGAGAGAGCTCCTCCATTTTTCTGTTTTAACAAAACTAAATTTAACCAACTACCTGATCGTCACCATCTACTAACCGGTAATTGAATGCCAGAAAAACAGCGCATTTACTTACTCATCTATTGCCCAAACGCACGATTGGCTTAAAAAGCCTTTCCATGCACTTGACGATCAATTCAGTACCTGCGGCTCCCGCCGTGGCATAGTACACCGGCCTCGTTGCGTAATTCGCTACTAGCCGACATCAGGCACCGAACCTGTGGTTCAACAGCCGCCGTTACAATCAAACTTCACAACACATGAGCCGTTTTTCAGTCATTTATCTGCTTCATAAGCAGTATCACCATATTTACAGTGACACACACGAAGAAGCCAATGCAATTTTAGCAAAGTTGCTTACGCAGGAAGATTACAAACCGATTGGTATTTACGACGCCAAGACCGAACTCTTCTTCTGGGAACCAACCCGACAGCATCGGTACGATAAGGCAAGCATTGGTAAACAAGGCAAACTGGGCGATCAGATCACGAACATCGCTCAGAACCTTCGCCATCACGATGAGATCAACCAGACTCGCCCGAATTCAATAGCACAACTTCTGCAACCGGATCAGACCGAATTCGTTTAATCAGGATTCAATCTGGTGCTGTAATAGGCTAAACTGCTATAGACAGAACTTAAGCAATTAGGCAGATTGAGATTGAATTGCCTATAGCCAGTGTGACCGATGGGGTCAGATATTTATAGTAGATGTGTCTTTCTATAAACATTTGACCCCATCGGGGTCACACAAAAATATAACTCAGATCTATTCTGCTCTATTAACTTAGACGACATGGACTATAGGCAGCTAACAGTCTGCCAGTTCGAGAGCGTCCATACAAACACTCGTTACAACTCATTCATCATGAAAAACAATAATCAAGATATTTTAATGATGCTGGCTTACCCGGCATTTCTGGCTGGCTATCGAACGGTAGAGGAAGCCTTGAATGACCACTTATTCAGCAACTACCTCAATGTGTTTATCGAACAGGATGTTATGCCCTTTGCAGAAGCACAGGATGCCATCGATCTAAACGATAATAGGCAGCAATGGCTCAGCCAATTTTGCCAACCAACCAGCGATCCGTTGGCCAACTTATGTGTCGACGGTGCGTCGAAGTTACCGGCCTTAATCTTGCCAACTCTGCGTGATCTGTTAGCTCAGAATCGGGATGTTCAGCGCATGGCATTCCTACTAGCAGCATACGGCCATTACCTCTGTGCGGGCACCGATGATAAGGGGGTTTCTTATGAATTAAACGACGCTCACTTTCATCAACACGATTGGGCAAAAGTCAACAGCGATGATGTAGCAGCCTTGCTGGAAATCTCCACCATAGCCACAGCTCGCTTGCATACCTACTCTCATTTTGTGGCCATGTACAAATCATACCGGACTCAAATTGCGAAATACGGTGTCGTTTTTCTGCTCAAGCAAATGGCTTATAATCGCTTAGCTATGCAGCAAGCTTAAAAAAGAAAATGGGTATCGAGATGGCTCGATACCCATTTTTACTACAACCGAATAGACCACTAATTTCAGCAGCAGTCCATTTCGGTATTAATCCACGTTTATCATAGGTTACTGTATTCGCTCTTTCGGGTAGATTTAAACGCACCAAATCAACTGACGTTCACTCATCTAAGTTAGAGCAGGGAGTCGGTCGGGTACTATAACCGCCCCCTGCCATAAGCCATATTACCAACCTAAATCAGTTGTCAGAATGTCCATTTTCGTGCTGTCTATTGATGAAAATGGACGTGTATAGAACTAAGTTACGATAAGTACGCAAAGTGATCAGAATTACCGGAACAGGTTATACAACTGCCGCCCGGCGAACTTTTTTCATGATAAGCAACTCTGAAATAATGGGTGTGGCACCAGGCTGGGTAGCCACGTAGGCTCCTGTAGCGCAGGCAAATTCCAGTGTTTTCTTAGGTGTCTCTCCCTGCAATGTTTTATAGAGGAAAGCTGCCAGAAAGGAGTCGCTACTTCCGACTGTATCCGCTACGTTCACCGGAAAGCCGGGATGCTCTTCGAAACCATCGTTACCGAGCATGATGGCCCCATTTTCAGCCCGCGTTACACAGATTGTCTTTAGTTTGAATCGGTTGCGCAGATACTGCATCGCATCTCGTTCGGTAAGTGGCGATGTATACCAGCCAACAATTTCAGCCAGTTCGCTCTGGTTGACCTTCAGAATATCTGCTTTTTGCAACAAATACGTAACCTCCAGGGGTGTGTAGTGCGGAGCACGCAGGTTAACATCAAATACTTTTAGAGCCGCCTGATCCAGAAGTTGGTGCAACGTATTTCGAGACTCCTGACTACGAGCCGCCAAACTTCCATACACGAGAATCGACTTTTGATAAAGCGGAGCCAGCGTTGCGTCGTACTGAATGTAATCCCAGGCTACCGGTTGCAGAATTTTATAAATAACTTCATTGCGTTCCGTCACGTTAGCTTTGGCAATACCGGTCAGATGAGTAGCTCCCAATTGCACATAGGCCGTTGGCAGGTGTTTCTCGCGCAAAAATTTCAGTAGTTCGCGCCCCAGTTCATCGTTACCTACCCGGCTTATTAACTGAGCATTTAGTCCAAAATTCCGCAAGTGAACGGCTACATTCATTGGTGCCCCACCTGGTTGTTTGCTATCTGGTAAGATGTCCCAGAGAATTTCGCCAAAGCAGATAATAGTTTTCGATGTCATTGCTGAAGCCGATTAATGAACCAGGAATGTTTTTTCGATTTGCTCCAAACTGGTGCCTTTCGTTTCGGGCATCAGGCGAACAACAAACAGGAGTTGTAACACCATCATGACGGTAAAAAACAGGAAGGTATTTCCACCCCCAACGTGTTCGGCGAAGTAGGGAAAAGTAAACGTGATAATAGCCGCCATTAGCCAGTGGGTAAAACTGCCCAACGACTGGCCACTAGCACGCACCTCGTTGGGGAATATTTCGGAAATGAACACCCAGATGACCGCTCCCTGCGAGAACCCAAAAAAGGCGATATAGCCAAAGAGCAACAAGGGCACACTCATGCCGCTAAAATCCTGTAGGTAGAATGCCCGAGCCACTAAGCCCAGGGTGATGATTAAGCCAACCGACCCAATTTTCATGAGTGTCCGGCGACCAAACCGATCAATAAGGTTCATCGAAATCATCGTAAAGATCAGATTGACCAATCCAACGCCTGCCGATGACAGCAAAGCCGAACTCTTACCCAGACCCGTCATTTCAAAAATCCGGGGCGCATAGTAAATGATGGCATTGATTCCCGAAACCTGATTGAATACCGCAAACAATACGGCCAGCATAATGGGCGTTTTATGGCTTGCTGAAAACAGTCGGGTAGAGCCTTCGATATGGTGGTTGCTTTGCTGAATGGCCACCAGCGTTTCTTTGGCGGTGATTGGGTCGATCATATTCAGTACCTGAAGGGCCTCGGCTACCTGCCCTTTCTTGAGCAGTAGCCAACGAGGACTTTCGGGAATAGTAAGAACGGCAATCAGAAAAATCAGAGAGGGTATTGCCTGGACGCCCAGCATCCAGCGCCACGATTCAGCCCCAACACCTTCCAGTAAGTAGTTGGACAGATAAGCAATCAGAATGCCCAATACAACATTGAACTGGAAGAGGGCTACCAGTCGCCCACGGGAGTTGGCGGGCGAAATTTCGGTGATGTACATAGGGGCCGCCACCGAAGAAGCGCCTACACCTAACCCGCCCAGAAAACGAAAAATCAAAAAGATGTTCCAATCGGTAGCCAGTGCCGTTCCGATAGAAGCTGCTAAGTACAAAACGGCAATCCAGAGTAGTGTTTTTTTACGGCCAAAGGTTTCGGCAGGAATACCACCCAGCATGGAACCGATGACCGTACCGATGAGCGCAATGGAAACAGTCAGGCCATGTTCCCAGACATTAAGGCTCCATAGAGATTGTAAGGATTGCTCAACTCCAGAGATAACGGCGGTATCGAAACCGAAGAGAAAACCACCCAGAGCGGCTGTGATTGACCAAGCAAAAATGCGCTGTTTCTGACTCATACATTGATTCAGCAATCAGGCTATCACCCGATTGCTGAATCAAACTTACAGCTCGTCCTGGTTAAGAGACTTTCAGATATTGTTCAACTAACTACAAATTAAGATCAGAGCTCAATGTGCTATTATTCAATATATTACCAGATAAATATTGAGTATTTTTTCGATTTTGTTACGTTGATTTTCAATTTTGTTACGAAGCCTTTTTTTCCAGATTCAACACCTCTACGCGGTAGCCTACGCCATGCACCGCAACAATCCGAATAGTCGGATCATCCTGAAGCATTTTTCGTAAACGCGAGACAAATACGTCGACGCTGCGCCCTACAATTATACCTTCATCTTCCCAAACCGACTTGAGAATGAAGTCTCGCTCGACTACCTGATTGAGATGGCCCATAAAAAACGTGAGCAACTTCGCTTCGCGATAGGTTAAATTGTATTGACTACTACCCGAATGCAGAAGCTGCCTGGCTGGCTCGAAGCTCGAGTGGCCAAACGGGATTCGGTCGGTTGTTGTCGGTATAGGATCAGCCGTGGGTGTTTCAGTTTGATCAAAAGTTGGTCGTCGTTTCCAGACTACGTACCCAAGCCCTACCAGCAGACTACCCAATACTACAACCCACCAGCCCATAAATGGAGGAGAAGCGGGTGAGGGAGTCGCAAAAGTCACTTGCAGTGTGTAGCATCCGTGTAGTTGCTGGCGGCCTACACAAGGCACTTCATTATTTTTCGTTAAGTCTCGAAAATTATACCCCAGTTGCAATTCTCCTTGCGCACAGTCGAGTACTACAACGTCGTAATTTACCTGAATGTCGTGCACATTAAACGACTCTTGTAACAAAGGTGGCAACCGACTGTAGTCGAATGCATGATTGATCCGTATCTGAAACGTTTGTTCCGTTGGTTGCTGAACAGGCTGAATTCGGGAGGTAGAATCGCCAGATTTCAGTAGTAAATGATGCACAGTGCGTCGGAGAGCCAGATTTACTTTCTGAGAAAATCGCTGTTTATCTGTCGCCGTCTGAGCAGGTGTCAGCCACGCAAACTGCGTACAGAGCAACCCAGCCAATATGAGGCTTGCCATCCCGATTATCCTTACCCATTTATGCATAATCTACTAAACACTTAAAACCGATCAGGGCTTTAGTACCTGACCGGTTTGTCATTGAAACAATTTAAATTTCTTTCAGGAAGACTATTTTTTGTCATTCCTCCTGGCGTCGGACCGGGTGGCCGGAGCCAGGAGGAATGACAAAAAACAAGTTACTAATTCCTAGCATCCGGGGCGCCCGTTTACCGAAAAATAAAGCCAGTTAACCGGCAAGCATGTATTGGACGCTTTCACTTTGATAACACGTCTGGCTACCGAGTCCGTTTTTCTGGCCGGTTCAATAATCAGATCGTCTCCTGGGTGGGCGAATGCCAACACATCAGCCACCTCAATACGGTAATATACAGACTGAGCACTCTCTAGCACACTTTGTTCAGCCACTGTGCCCAACCGTCGAATATAGACCCGAAACGGAACCTTTGTGGCGTCTTTCGATTCGGGGTCGCCTTCCACCAGGGCTAGTTCTCCCCGACTGGCCTTGGTGAATGTACTATAATCCAGCGGTTTATCATTCAGCACAATTGGATTACCATAAAAGTTAACTTTTTTAGCGGGTTCACTTCCCCGGACTTCGTTATGCCCAGACATTATTCGTGCCTTTTTAACCTTTGCGTTTATCAGCAATGGTATCAACGCCAATGAGACTAGTACAAAAAGTTGCTTGATCATCAGAAGAGAGCGATTAAAGGTGAGCGCTTAATTACACGATTATTGAACCAGAATTTCATTATGCGGTAATGCATACGACTTATCTAATGTCAGTAGAACAATATGATCGCCTTTGTGACATTTTGCCAATACCTTCTGAACAGGCACCTGTTTAAATGCTTCTTTTGAATAAAGCACCAGCGTTTGAGTTGCTTTGTCGCGTATCGCAATTTTAAACGAAATCGGATCAACAGCTTTGCTTTCTGTCGATGATAGTTCTACTGTATTTACGGTTAGTTTACCCGTCGCCGTAGCGGGGAGTTTGCAGGTTCCCTTCGGGGAGTATTCATTCACGACCATTTTGTTTCCGACAAAAGCAGCCGCACAGTCTTTGAAAGTCTGCTGGCCAAAGGAAAGATTGGCCAGGGTACACCCACCAACGATGAGCGCAAGTCTCATTACATTTCGCATGATTTTCCGTGTTTAATTCGTGATCAAACAAATGTATGAGGCCCCTATAAATCAGTCGGTAAAAGGCTGTAAAACCTTGTAAAGGAATTGTAAAACCTTCCTATTTGCCTTTTTGACAGGATTTAATATGACTCTTTTTGCCGGGATGACAAAAAGAAATTAGGTTTTAAATGAAGCTGTCTGAACTTTCCAATTGTAAAAAAAACGGGGTATTTTTTGTCATCCCGACGCAGGAGGGATCTTCGGTAGCGTCCATAAAATAATCCTCCACCGAAGATCCCTCCTGCGTCGGGATGACAAAAAAACTCAATTATGGTCCGACTATAGTAAGGTAAAACAGGTTCAATAAAAACACCGAGCCCCGATTTACTGTGACGAGTAAATCGGGGCTCGGTGTTTTCAAAAAACGTATAAAACTACACTTGATGAGGGATTCCGGCTTTGTGCTCTGGTTTTGGAGCAATGAATAAGGTTAACCATGTCCGGCGGGCCATCCGAAAGAAATAGGGAGTCAGCAGAACCAGAGTTGGAATGAGGCCAATCAGGTAATAATTCACATCAACATTCAGCCATTGAACAAAGATGAAAAACGTAGTCAGGGTATAAATGGTGTAAAACGCATAGCTCACAAACATAGAGGCCCAGTAAAAACCAGGTTCAGGCATGAAGTTCTCGCCACAATGCGGGCAATGCTCATGCATTTTGTCGAAATTTTTGCTGAAGGCACTCTTGGCTACAAAGAAATCGCCTTCATGACAACGGGGACATTTATTGAAAACAACGCTATATAATCGGCTATCGGTTAACATGGCTTGGGAGCTATGGGCAGACGACTTTGTCTGAAAATCAACTGTTGCTCAGGCAGTTTTTACTTGACAAAGGTAACGGACTGCAAATCTCCCTGAAAAGACAAACCAAGCCATGTATGGTACAAATCACCGATGGGCTCCCAATAATTGCCTGAATTCGGCGGGAGTCTGCCCCACTGTTTTCTTGAAAAACCGCACAAAGTAAGATGGGTCCTCGAAGCCCAGTTGAAATCCTATTTCCTTTACCGACTGAGTCGTGTGTGTTAGTAGTCGTTGCGCTTCAATCGCAATGCGTTCATACAGAAGCTGACTGGCGGTTTTACCCAGCACTTTTTTGCAGATATGATTCAGGTAATTTGGCGTCAGGTTCATCTGGTCGGCATAAGCGCTCACCTCTCTAACTGTCAGGAATTGGCTTTCGATCAACTCTTCATAATCGCGAATCCGATCATAGAAATGGGTATCCGTTCCCACCCACTGTTGATTATAAATCCGGTTAGCGGTCTCTAACAGAATATGCACAAACGATAGAAATACATCGGCCCGATTAGGTTGTTGATTTTCATATTCCTTGTACGCATACCGAAACAAGTCGCTAAACAAGGGTTGCTGGTCGGTAACTTCCAACAAGGGTTGGTGCTGGTGCGAATGAAAAAACGGATACTGATACAGCCGATTCCCAAAGCGCGCCCGAAAGAAATTAGCGTCGAAAAACAGATTATATCCCTGAACATCAGCAGACAGCTCCCAGCTGTGTACCTGACCGGGCGTAAGAAAGTAAAGTTGAGAAGGCCCGATTGGATACGTTCTAAAATCGATGGTATGTGTACCGCTCCCCTGCACAATCCACATCAGCAAATAGAACGTATGCGAATGCGGATTGTCGATCCCTTTAAACTCTTGCACCAGTTTCTCCAGGCGAGTCATGTAAAAGAGCGCATCGGGTTCATGACGCGGAAACGACTGAAGCTTATAAACAGGGACAGCCAGGGACATATTGAACTTTTTGAGGCAAAATACACGAAAAACGGGTAGGTATTCAGCAGTAGTGTCAGTTTCTCAAAACTGACACTACTGCTAACAGTAATGCCTCATGCAATCAACCAGCTTGTTAGCCAGTAACGTACTCTAGCCATTCATAGCTGCCAGAGCACTAGCGGGTGAAGAAAGCGACAAGGCATAAATCTGAGCGGTGTCGCCCACATGAATTTCGTACTCGTCGTTTTCCAACGCGTCGAGTAAATCGTCGGCAACTACCGAGGGAGCAATTCCATTCGCTCCGCCAATTGCCTGCGAGAAATCGGTATTGACCAGCGGAGGCATCAACTCAAACACCTTCGTCGTTGAGCTTCTTTCCAGCGTGATGCGCAACGATTGGGTGTAAGAGTGCAGAGCAGCTTTGCTGGCAGCATAAGTTGGTAAGGTGTGATTAGGAGCAAAGGCAACAATCGATGATACATTCACGATGGCCGAACTTTCCTGTTTATTTAGTAAAGGAATCAGTTTTTCGGTGAGCCGGATAATTGAGAGATAATTAGTGAGCATTTCTTCACGCGCCTTATCAAATGCATTCGCTTCTGCTTCCAGCTTATAATAGAATGCATTCCCGGCGTTGTTGATCAGCATATTCAGATTAGGGAAGTCTGCATATAATCTGTCCACCAACCCATTTATCTCGTCTTCATTCGTTACGTCGCAGACAATAGCCGTTACGTTTTTCAGTTGGGCAGCCGCTTTTTTCAAGCGTTCTTCACTTCTGCCAGTAATAATTACATGATTCCCTTTTTGGTCGAATTGCTTGGCAATTTCAAATCCGATGCCTGCGCTTCCGCCGGTAATTAAGATG
The DNA here is from genome assembly GCF_054776755.1 of Spirosoma litoris. Taxonomy (NCBI): domain Bacteria; kingdom Pseudomonadati; phylum Bacteroidota; class Cytophagia; order Cytophagales; family Cytophagaceae; genus Spirosoma; species Spirosoma litoris. The sequence goes on from NZ_BAAHBI010000075.1 coordinate 15,702, forward strand.
GTATTCTGAGTCGTTTTCATTTCTACGAACAATCTAAGCGAATGAGTTGATACTAGGCCGACGTTTCCAATGTAGTGAATAGTAACTGTCGACTAGTGGCAATAAAATACCAATCGGTATATTTTAGTTCAAAAATTTTCAATCTTTTTTTGGCCGCGATACCCCATTAACTATTTTCCCTCTTCTCTCAAAGAGTTTAGGTAAGGTCAATTATGATTATAAAGGGGCCATACTGATGGAACGAAGTCTTTCTATCAAACTGTTATCCGCATACTGAGCGAATCAGTCTCGTTGTTTTGAGAAAAACAGTACGCAAATAAAATATACCTTTCGGTACAATATTCAATATCTTTGCCTGCTTTTTACTCAGATCGATGAACTGTTCATTGGTTTACCAACTAGCTCAGTTCTTATTTTAGCATCAACGAAAATGTTACACCGAGTTGTTATTACAGGTATTGGCGCATTAACTCCTGTGGGCAATGACATTCCAACTTTCTGGGAAAATGTTGTTGCCGGGCGCAGTGGAGCCGCTACAATTACTCACTTCGATGCGTCTTTATTCCGGACGCATTTCGCGGCTGAACTCAAAAACTATGCGGCTTCGCAGTTTTTAAGCCACGCCGACATCAAACGAACCGACCCCTTTACGCAGTACGCGCTCATTGCCTCCGATCAGGCCATCAAGGATTCCGGTTTTGATTTTGCCCAAATGGACCCATTCGATGTGGGCGTAATCTGGGGTTCAGGCCAGGGTGGTATGGAAACGTTTGAGCAACAAGTAACCGAGTATGTTCAGGGAACTGGTCAACCTCGATTCAGTCCGTTCTTTGTTCCAAAGCTCATCGTCAATATGGCATCGGGCATGATTTCGATTCGTAATGGCTATATGGGCATTAATTATACAACGGTTTCGGCTTGTGCCACGTCGAACACCGCGATTATGGATGCGTTCAACTACATCCGGCTTGGGAAGGCTAAAATAATCATTACTGGCGGCTCTGAAGCCCCAATTACGCCAGCCTCGTTCGGTGGTTTTAGCGCCCTAAAAGCCATGTCAACCCGCAATGATGATCCCGTTGCAGCCTCGCGGCCATTCGATGTTCATCGGGATGGGTTCGTGATGGCCGAAGGCGCTGGTGCCCTGGTTTTGGAGGAGTATGAACATGCGGTGAAACGGGGCGCAACGATTTACGGCGAAATTACGGGAGCCGCCATGACGGCCGATGCGTACCACATGACCGCCACTCATCCAGAAGGTTTAGGCGCAGCCAAAGCCATGCAACTTGCTTTAGATGAGGCAGGATTGACAATTGCCGACGTAGATTACCTGAACACCCACGCTACCTCAACCCCTCTCGGCGATATATCAGAAATAAAAGCGGTAGCTAAGCTCACTGGTCCCGATAAAACCAAACTTAAAATCAGCGCCACCAAGTCGATAACCGGTCATTTGCTGGGAGCTGCTGGGGCCATCGAAGCCATTATCTGCCTGCTTTCGATGCGCGACAACGTCATTCCCCCTACGATCAACACCAGTGAATTAGACCCCGAAATCCCCAAAAATCTATCGATTGTTTTGCAGGAAACCATTCCTTCCGATGTCCGAACGACGATGAGCAACACCTTTGGATTTGGTGGTCATAATGGTACGGTTATTTTTCAGAAAGTGTCTTAATGCCCCCCTCTCCCGTTTTGGGAGAGGGGCCGGGGGTGAGGGTAAAGTAGTCTACTAATGTGATTCACCTAACGGCAGCAATTCACCTCACCCCAACCCCTCTCCTTGAAATAAGGAGAGGGGCTAAGCCTGTCCACTAGGGATTTTTACAAGTATCCTCGGTCTGTAAGAGAACAGACTGTTGTGATGTCAGTTTCTCAAAACTGACAAGCGAGGTTTCTCAAAACCTAATTAAGCTGACAGTCTATCCGACAGGTTTCTTAAAAGCTATCGCGTCAGTTTCTCAAAACTGACATCACAATCATCGAACGATAATAGATTCTTTTCAAGTTTCATTGAATTTTAGCTTAGTGGCAAGTAGAAAGAGCAAGTAGGTCAGATCGAAAAAAGGATTTTACCAAAAAGAAACCTCACCTATGCATAGGCCGAAATCTGTTCGACAAGTAGCCCTTATTAACTGCCTATTAGCCATTGCGATACTTGCCGGACCGATGGCTCAGGCCCGTATTATTCGAATCGAGATCACCAGCCGGCAGGCGCCAACGTTTGAGGGTAAGGTATTTGGGCAAGTAGGTGCTTATGAAAAACTTCGGGGAAAAGCTTATGGTGAACTTGACCCAGCCAGTCCCCAAAACGCGCTTATTACCGACATCCAACTAGCCCCTCGCAATGCAAAAGGGATGGTTGAGTATGCAATGGATATTTACATTCTCAAACCCATTGATCTGACTAAAGGCAATCACAAGCTTTTTCTGGAAGTAAATAATCGGGGAGGTAAACTCTTTGGCGGGTTCAATAAAAGCAGTGGCGGCAATGACCCTTCAACAGCAGCACAGGCAGGTGACGCCTTTCTGATGAATCGAGGGTACAGCATTGTCTGGAACGGATGGGACCCATCGGCAAACCCCACAAATAACAACCTGACTATCAACGTCCCCATCGCTAAAAACGCGGATGACTCACCCATTACAGGCCCCTCCTACGAATATATAGTTTATGACAATGCAACGTCGACGAATTACACGCTAGCCTACCCTGCCGCGACAGTAAACAAAAGTCAGGCAACGCTTACCGTACGCAATCATTTACAGGATACCCCCACCGTTATTCCGGCCGATGGCTGGGAATACGTCAATGAGCGCACGATTCGACTACTACCGGCTGGAACTCCGTTTCGACAAAGTGCTATTTACGAGTTTGCATATACCGCCAGTAATCCGATAGTGGCGGGTATTGGACTGGCAGCAACACGAGATTTCGTTTCGTTCCTACGGTATGCAACCAGCGATAATTTCGGCACCCCAAACCCATTGGCCAACGATATCAAGTTTACCTTTTCTTTTGCCGTTTCTCAACCGGCTCGTTACCTCAATGATTTTCAAACATTGGGTTTTAATGCCGATGAGACAGGGAAACGAGTTCTTGATGGAATTGAAAACTGGCTGGGTGGCGGAAGTGGTATCGGCCTGAATGTTCGGTTTGCCCAACCGTCCCGCACCGAGCGAAATCGCCAGAATCACCTTTATCCTGAAGCTATTTTCCCGTTTGCGTATCCCATTATGACCGATCCGTTTACGGGGAAAACAGCAGGTCGTATGGCAGCCTGTTTGTCGAGTAACACCTGCCCCAAGGTGTTTGAGGTTAATTCAGCAAACGAGTATTGGGTCAAAGCCGCTTCGCTCCTGCATACCGATCCCAAAGGAAACGATCTGCCCGACCCCGAGAATGTCCGCTTCTTCCTCGTGGCTGGTGCTCAGCATGGTACTGGCAATGCAACTTCACGCGGAATGTGTCAACAATTTCAGAACCCTACTAACGCTGACCCAGTTTTGCGGGCGCTATTTATGGCACTGGACGATTGGGTAACGAAAGGCATTGAGCCGCCTAAGAGCGCTGTACCCCGGAAGTCAGCTGGGAACGCTATAGTAGCAATCCCACAACCGGGCTTGCAAACAGGAGTTGTGCCTCAAGAAAAACTTGGCTGGCCGACTATTCCAGGTGTAACGTATACGGGACTTATCACAACGCGTTATCAGCTTGATTTTGGCCCCACTTTTAACCAGGGGGCTCTAACCAATTATCCACCCGCTATAGCCAATCGACCGACGTATGTGAATTTTGTGTCTAAAGTTGACCATGATGGCAACGAGATAGCAGGCATTCGTTTACCCATTGTTGCCGTTCCGACAGCCACCACCACAGGCTGGGCTTTACGAAGTACCGATTTTGGCCAAAATGAAGGTTGCGAAGGCGCTGGCCAATTCATACCGTTCAAAAAAACTAAAGCCGAACGGATAGCAAGTAACGATCCGCGCTTATCGGTAGAGGAACGTTATCGTACCCATGACAATTATGTAAAAGCGATTACAAAGTCTGTCAATGAATTAGTTACACAACGCATGCTACTTCCCGACGATGCGAAAGATTATATTAAAAACGCCGAAGCTAGTGATGTGTTGAAATAATTTTATTACCTGACACTTAAGCCCCCTGTGGCGATTTCCGGTATTCGGATGGCGTCTTTTTTGTATGTTGCTTAAAGAATGTAGTGAAATAAGCCGCCGAATTAAAGCCTGTTTCATCGGCAATTTCAGCCATAGGCTTATTGGTCTCTTTCAGAAGATACTTGGCGCGTTTTAACCGGATTTCGGTCAGGTAATCCATCACATTCATATTGAGCAGCGCCTGCACTTTACGATATAACTGCACCCGCGAAAGCCCCATTTCGCGACTCAGCTTTTCAACCCCAAAGGCCGGATCGGTCAGGTTCTGCTCGATCAATACCGTAAGCTCATTCAGGAATTTTTTCTCCTCCCGATTACCGGATTGTGGAGCAAAATCAGACGCAAATCGCTGTTGCCATTTCTGTCGATTGGCCAACGTTGTGCGAAGCGTTTCCAGTAGATGTGTCGTGTTAAAGGGTTTTGTCAGGTAGATATCAGCTCCGGCGCGGGTACCCTCAATGCGATTTTCCACCTGCCCATTGGCCGTTAGCAACACTACCGGAATATGCGAGGTTCGCAAATCGGTTTTTATTCGCTGCGTCAATTCTAAGCCGTCCATAGCATCGGCAACCTGCCCCGACAGCATAACATCGCTGATGATCAGGTCAGGAATAATTTCCAATGCTCGCTCCCATCCTTTTTCTCCAGTACTTTCAGCAACAATGTCGAATTCTGTACCCAGGCGAGTTGTCAGGAATGTCCGGAGATCGTCGTTATCTTCGATGATCAACAGTGTACCAGCCTGTTTGGTCGGGAACGAAACAGGTATTGGCTCCACGTCATCGGTAAACTCTGTTAGCTGGTGTTGTTGAAATAGCGGATTGCGACTCGTCGATCTAACCATTTCGTCCGCCGTCAGGTGCTGATTACCGAGTGGTAACAACATTGTAAACGTGGTACCTTTATCCTTAATAGATTGCACACAAATAGTACCCCGGTGCAGTTGAATGAACTCCATCGATAGTGCCAGCCCTATTCCTTTAGACAGATTAAATGACTTGGCTCCGCTATAAAATAAATCGAACGCGTGAGCCTGTTCATCTGGGGTCATGCCCTGGCCATTGTCCTGAACCTGAATTTGAATTTGTGTATCCAGCCGATCCAGCCGAACATGGATCAAGCCACCTTTGGGTGTATATTTAAACGCATTCGATAGCAGATTGAACAACACCTTGTCGAGTTTCTCAGCGTCGAACCAGACAAGTTCGTTCGAGAGGTTTGTGATCAACTGTAAATCAATCCGCTGTTTTTCAGCCTTGCGCCGAAAGTCCAGAACGATGTCACGCACAAACGCAACAATATCCTGTTCCGCCGTACGCAATTGCAGTTTCCCGGCATCGGTTTTACGTAAGTCCAACATTTGATCGACTAGCCGTAGGAGTCGATACGCATTTTTCTGCACCATCGACAGGTTACTTCGGAGATCGTAGGAACTAACGTTTTTCTTTCCCAGCAAATCTTCCGTGGGTGTCAGAATCAGACTTAGGGGTGTATTGAATTCGTGCGATATGTAGGAATAGAACCTGAGCTTTTCTTCGGTGGCCAAACGAGCCTGCTGCGATACCCGTTCAATTTCATCCTTTTGTTCCCGGATCGCTCGATTCTGTTTTTCCAGTAATTGGTAAGCTCCCTGTTTCGTCCGAAATAAATACAAAGCCCATCCGCCCAATGCAATAGCAATAATCAGACTACCGAGAATGAAATAAAGCGTGTTTTTCTGGGATGTATACGTCCGATTTAAGGCATCGATGCGGTCACTTTGCTTTTCAATATCAGCCTGTTGCTCGGCTATTTTAGCATTCTGAAGTTTCATTATCCGCACATTCGACGAATCGACCAGCGTGATGGGCAACCGGTTCTCACGCTTAAATGCTTGTTTTTGCAGGATCGCCAACGCCGTCCGAATCGCTTCCTTTCCGCCGGTAGGATAAAGCACTGTCGCCTTCAGAATACCTCGTTCTACGAGATCAATGCCTTCATTTTTGCCGGGCAAACCATCCACGCCAATAATTTTCACTCGCTGGTCGAGCCCCAATTGCCTACATATTGCATGAGCTTTTAGGGCCGTACGGTCGTTCTGCGCGAAAATAAGTTGAACGGTTGGCTCAGCTTTCAGCAATTGAGTCAGTTCATCGGCAAACGAATGTTTATCCCAGTCGCCTTCCAGCTTTTTCACCAACCGGATTCCGGGATGATGACTGATCGCTTCAACAAAACCACGGTGCCGATCAATATCAGCCGACGACCCCGGCGACTCCCCGATCTCGATTACCTCCCCTACTCCGTCCAGGAGTGTATTGGCATAAGCTCCGGCAGTACGCCCAACTTCCACATTGTCGGCACCGACATAAGCAATGTACTGATCGGATACGGTTCGTCGATCCAATATGATTACCGGAATTCCCTGTTGGTAAGCTTTTTCAACAATAGGGGTAATAGGCCGGGCGGCATTCGGCGACACAATGAGCAGGTCGACATGTTGATTGATAAGTTCCTGAATTTGTTCAACCTGCTTATCGCTTTGCCCACCTGCGTCTTTCACCAAAAAATCGATATCGGGATAAAACGACAATTCTCGGTTCATATCCTCCAGCATGGTTTTACGCCAGCTGTCGGTCTCCGTTCGCTGCGAAAAGCCAATCCTGTAAGTCTTCGTTTGGGAAGACGTCTGACAACTGGAAAGGCATAATCCGATTAGGCCAAGTAAGAGCCAGCCTGTCCTAAAAATATACTTTCTGCCTACTGGTGGTTGTACAGTTAGTAGCCAACAAAAAAAAATAGTCATGAGCGAAGTTGGCCCAAATTTTCAACATTGTTTAATCACAATATATGAGGATTTAAACAAAAAGTCTAAAACCAATAATTTCGCTATGTTAACGCAAGGTTGCCAATAGGATAATCAGTGCCATTAGTGCAGCATAATATCTAAGTTACACATCAAAATCCCTAAAAAAAGTATACTATTTTCGGTTTCTTTTAATACCTTACTGACCCGTTTAGGATCAATTTGTACATGGAGTCTAAGCGAGTCAGTCATATATTATACCAATAGGTATACAAATAAAATCCACCTGTCAATCTTCGTGAAGCGCTTATTATCTTTTCTCATTTTTAGCTTTTTTCTGAATTCAGCCCAATCTCAAATCCTATTAAAGGGTGCATTCTATAATCTAAGTTTAGGGTCATTAGGCTCCGCCATTAATTCACCTACTAATCGAGACCTAGCCGAAGTACTTAAGTCCAGTTGCATTTCTCCTACCCCTACCGTATCTGCGACGCCTTCATCCAGCATTTGTGCAGGCCAAAGTCTAACGATTACTGCAACAGAGTGTTTAGGAACAATTAACTGGAATACAGGAGCTTCAACAAGCAGCATTATCGTTTCGCCAACTAACTCCACTACCTATGCGGCTACCTGCACCCAATTTGGGTGTATGACGAGTTTGCCAGCCAAGCTTAGCCTAACGGTTCATAATCAGCCAGTTGCCCCAACAATAAACGCGTTTCTCTGCAGCAATGATGGCATCCAGAAAGTATGGGATAAACGATTGGGCGGAACAGATAACGATTATAATCTCACTAGCCAGGTAGCCACATCAGACGGCGGCTATTTGCTGGGAGGTACTTCTAGATCAGGACAAAGTGGCGACAAGTCACAATCTTCTCAAGGGTACGACGACTATTGGATTATAAAGATCGATGCTAATGGCAACAAACTCTGGGATAAGCGATTTGGCGGGAACGATGCTGATGTCCTTAATGGTATAGTCAAAACTTCTGACGGCGGCTATCTGCTTGCTGGCTATTCCTATTCTGGTCAATCTGGCGATAAATCGCAACCTTCTCAAGGTAACAACGACTATTGGGTCGTGAAAATCGATGCTAATGGGAATAAACTCTGGGACAAACGTTTTGGTGGAACAGACGATGATTATCTCTTCAGTACAATTGCGACTTCGGATGGCGGCTATCTGCTGGGAGGCACTTCTTCATCTGGTCAGAATGGCGATAAATCGCAATCGTCACAAGGCAATATTGATTATTGGGTGATAAAAATTGATGCCAATGGCAACAAAGTCTGGGATAAACGTTTTGGTGGCACAGACTACGATTATCTCTTCAGCTTAACAGCCGGTTTGGATGGTGGTTATTTATTGGGAGGCCGTTCTTCATCCGGTCAGAACGGGGATAAATCACAACCTTCTCAAGGTAGCTATGACTATTGGGTCGTAAAAATTGATGCCAATGGCAACAAAGTCTGGGACAAACGTTTTGGTGGAACAGACTACGATTATCTCTTTAGTACAATCACAACCTCGGATGGAGGCTATTTGCTGGGAGGAACTTCTGCTTCCAACCAAAATGGAGATAAATCACAACCTTCTCAAGGGTACGATGATTACTGGGTCGTAAAAGTCGATGCTAATGGTAACAAACTCTGGGATAAACGTTTTGGTGGAAATGGTTATGAAAATCTTTCCAGTCTAATAGCCACACCAGATGGTGGTTATTTGCTAGCAGGCTCTTCTTCATCATATCAAAATGGAGATAAATCACAACCTTCTCAAGGTACCTATGATTATTGGGTGATAAAAATTGATGCCAATGGCAACAAAGTCTGGGATAAACGTTTTGGTGGAAATGATAATGATGCCCTGAATAGTTTGATCGGTACGTCAGATGGTGGGTATCTATTGGGAGGCACTTCTCAATCGGGTCAGAATGGCGATAAGTCACAGCCTTCTCAAGGCAGTAATGATTATTGGATAGTGAAGGTAACCGAGTGTACAGTCCTCAACGACGCAATCTGTCTAGGAACTTCTGTGACATTGCAGGCTGCTGGCTGCTCAGGCGCTGTAGCATGGTCGAGTGGAGCGACAGGCAGTTACCTCAATATAACTCCCACTCAAAGTACAACCTATACAGCTTCCTGCACGGTCAATGGCTGTATAAGTCCAATTAGCAATTTGCTTAGTATTACGGTCAATCTGCCAACGGCTATTACACAACAACCGCCCATGTCTAGTACTTTAACAGCAGGGAAGGCTGTTATAGTAAATGTTGCGGCTACTGGCAGTAACCTGACTTACCAATGGTACCTTAACAGCCCTACTACCAACCAACCCTTACCAAGCCAAACAAGCGCTACCCTTTCGCTGGGCAATGTCCAGGTGGATCAAAGCCAATCTTATTATTGCTTGATAACAGGTAGTTGCGGTAGTGTCTGGTCTACTGCTTTTTCCTTAACTGTACGGCCGTTAGTGACAACTAATATGTACACGCTCAAAGTTGGAACTTGGGATGATCCTTCTATCTGGTCAGAGAATAGAGTTCCAGTTCACACCGATGTACTACAAATTAAACACGCAGTAAGTATACCTACAGGATACGTAGCGAATGCACAAAAAATCAACTATGATCCTGGTCAAACCCTAAGCATTGGGATGTCTAGCCAATTAGTATTAGACCTCTAATCTCGGGCTAACACACTTTTCTATCGATACCTAGTTTGATGAAAAATCATGTATCGATAGAAAGTGATAGCAGTAATGAGTTATTACCCCAACTTATAAAACTCACTATATGCTTTCCTACAAAGCCGGTAAACTTTCAAAAAATTTAATAGAGATCGGTTGTATCACTTGTGCTCTAATAGGGCATGGCTCCAGCCTTATGCCTATTATTAACCGGCCTCTGGCCGATTAAGCCACACAGGTTTTTATAATTCCACTGTATTCTGATTGATAGTTGGTACAAGGCCAGATCCATTCTCTATCAGCGCCAAAAATCATATTACTTCCTAAAGAATCACTTGTATAATTAGCCTTTTCGATGAAAAATCAAAGGCACTTTTTGTACTATACCAACAAAACCAAACTATTCTAGCACTCATTCCTGTTATATAGCTGAGAGGAATAAGTTTTCGACAGGGCTCTACCTCTATTGATTATTAACAAATTACTATAGTTATGAAATTCTCACACGCGCTAAAACACGAAAACAAAGCAAGGGCGACGTGGATCAGTATTTGTACTTTTTCCCGTTTATTCATCCTAGGCTTTATTGACCGAAACGCCCAAGGATTCGAAAGTCTGTCCCGACTTTCAATGCCCTTTGGTGGCAATATTCGCCCCCGAATTTAATTGGCTTTCCATCTTCCTGCTTTAGGGAAACTTCCCTGAAGAGGCTAAACATACTAAAATACCATCATTATGAATTCCTTAGAAAAACGTCTTATTTCATTACAACAAAAGCTGGAACATCTGAATGCTGAGATGGCTACCTTAATTGCCTTGGCAGCTTCCGAAAAAACTATTGATTCGGTTACTGATGTTCAGGCAAACCCATCGATTGGCGCAATAACCTCAACTGGTAAACGGTCTTCGGTCGGTCTCAATCGATACCATCAGTTGCGTGCCCATGAAGGCGCACTATAGTCATAAACTTTGACAAAAAGCCGTTGCGATGGCAACGGCTTTTTGTCAACATCATGGTCCAGTAAGCACTGATATCGTAATCTTAAATCTTGTGGTAACCATGCCTGGTGGGCATGACGGTAGCCAGCTAAAACTTACTGAGAATTAGTGATAGATGATCCCGTACAGTCCCTACAACAGTCGATAAACTTTCAGGAAATTTATCAAGTCGGTCGTGTCGCTCATGCCCATTTTCCGAATCATTTTCTGCCGGTGAGTATTAACCGTGTTGGGACTAATGAACAATCTTTCGGCAATTTGATCGCTGGTCAGGCTCAAATTCAACAACTTCAATATTTCTAACTCACGCTTAGTTAAAAGGTCGACCGGTTTACATTGATTCGAATCATCGACTTCAAAAAGTAAATGTTCTTTTCCGTCAGTTAAATGAAGGTGCTGTTTTTGAATGCGTTTAACGTAGGATATGTCGGACACCAGGGCAAGCAGGAAAAGAATATTACCCTTCGAGTCGGTTTTAAGAACGATACTTTCCTGACATATCCGGGCAACACGGCCATCTTTACGCATCAGGCGATAATCAAAAATAGCCCGAAACGACTTTAGTTTTTCCGGAGGCAATGCAGCAACATAGGCATTAATCACTTTTGTCATTTCTTCAACCCCGGGCCGGTCGGCGAGAGGAATTCGGGCAATGAGGGCCTCTACGCCTTCTTTAAAAAACAGTTCCTTAGACCAACCACATACATTTTCGACATCGCCTAAAATCAATGGATAGTGCATTCTGGTAATGTCTTTTACCGCCAATGCCGATCCTTGTAATAATAGGGTCTGGTTTAACAGAGGGTTATGCGCAAGCATTTCGCTGATCTCACTGATATCGGCAGCTTCAACACCCTTATTCCATGCTTTTTGAAATGATCCGAAACTAAACCGATTCTGATTAACAGTGCTCATATGGGTTACAGTAGCTAGTGGATAAAAGAAGCGCACAACTCGCAGCTGGAGTCAATTGGCAATAAATAATGGATAATGTAAAATGGATAGTGAGTATCACACAGCCTGCTAACAATTAGGCCATTATCCATTGATTAAATGAGCCGATATATTTTCAGAAAATTCAGAAGATCGGTTGTATTACTCAAGCCCATTTTTCGAATCATTTTCTGACGATGCGTATTAACAGTATGCGTACTAATAAATAATTGTTCGGCAATTTGTTCACTGGTCAGGTTCTGACTCAGCAATTGAGCAATTTGGACTTCCCGTCGACTAAGTACATCGATCTGGCGGTATTGATCGGTTGTATTATCAATGGCATATAATTGTCGTTCAGACCCATTTAGAAAACAGAGGTGTTGCGTACTTTCTTTGTTCAAATGTGAAATGTCGGATGCTAAAGCCAGCGAGTAAAGCGTCCGTCCTTCAGAATCGGCTTTTAAAATGACACTTTCCTGCCCTATTCGTACTGGCTGTCCATCTTTTCGCATGATGCTATAATCATATATTGTGCGCAATTTTGAAAGTTCAGCAGGGCTAAGCTTTCCGACGTAATCATTGATGAGTTGTGATATGATTGTAAAACCTGCCTGATCGGCGGGTAAGAATTTAGAGATGTAAAATGCGGCTCCACCCTCAAAAAGCTCTTCTTTACTCCAGCCCACCAGGTTTTCCAAATCTCCCCAGATACCCACGTATTGAAAGGTACTGATGTCGAGTATCGCCAACACTGTCCCCTGGAGCAATAACGTTTCGTGCAACAGTGGATTCACCTGGATCAATTCCTCAATTTCTGCAATGTTCGGTTCAAGTAAATCGGAACGCCATATCTTTCTAATCAGCGAAAAGCTATAATCATGGGTGGGCATCTCAATTGGCTTTCGGTGTGAATAATCACCAAAAATACTGAATGATCAGTATTGAACGCATGGCCACTTAATGCGTTTCTTTGTGAATGTAAAGGAATTATATATAGTACCTATTAAGCAATTAGGGTGCAGAGATGGCGATTGTAGCTTGCTTTTTTTACAGATTCAGGTAACAAGATTTGTCAGGCGAATCCTACTCAATGAACAGAATACCTATTTTATTAATGTATAATTTCTATCCACACCTCTCTTAATTTACTGATAGCGAAACGTACTGGTCAGTAATAAAATACGCTTGTACGCCGTTCGCTAACGACTAACTGCCGTTCACTCAAAGGTTTTTCCTTTTGGTTGAGCGGCAGTTTAGTTTACGGCCTCAAACCAACAACTACGCTAGTTTATGGGCCGCTTCTTCTTTTTAATAACGTTGATTACCCTTCTTGGAACTGCTTTTCGTCCAATATTTTCACCTGCCTTCGATACAGTCACCGGCACTTGGAAACGTACATCTATGCTGCTGGTAGACGGTGACGGAAAAACTACCGATATGAATAAGATGATGGAAAAGAATATGCCTTGTACAAAGGATATAACCTACACCTTCAGTGCCGACGGGACACTGAAAACCAACGTTCCGGATGCTTGCGGAGCCTTAAAGAAAACCATCGAATCTATGAATGCATCGGGCCGATGGACAATGAGTGGGAATAAGGTACTTGTCACAACCACGATGAAAGACATTCCACAAGCTACTTATGAGGTGAATCTTCAGGGTAATACCATGACCTGGATTTTCAACTACGCAGAAAACCCTAAAATGCCCAACCCGACCAAAGCGAAACGTATGACGATCATTTATCAACGGATCTGATTCCCTGGAATTATAGCTATCTTGAAGGCCTAATTTTATATTCTAAATCCCTGAAAGTAAGCACGATTACGCTAACTGATCTACCACCATGAAAACGCCCGCTCGCACAATTGTCAAGGCCGGATTGGTAGCTGGTATTTTGGATGCGATTGCCGCCATGGGCATGACAATAATCAGAGGAGGTAAAGACCCCTCGGTCGTTTGGCGGTACGTAGCCAGTGGCGTTTTCGGACCAGAAGCGTTAACAGGTGGTGTGTCGATGGTTCTTTGGGGGTTGGCTTTTCACTTTCTCATCGCGTTACTATTCGCAGCGTTTTACTTTCTGATTTACCCACAACTACAACGGTTTATCACGAGTCCGGTTGCTATCGGCCTACTCTATGGTGTATTGATTTGGTTGGTAATGAACCGAGTAGTATTGCCATTGAGTAGGGTCCCCTCTGCACCATTCGATCTTTCTAAAGCTGCCATTGGTATGGCAATTATCATGATCATGGTCGGACTGCCTATCTCACTTATTGTGAACAGGCATTACTCTAGTTGAGGGCCAATGTCTCTGTTGACTTATATATTTTCGTATAAGCCATTGCTTTCAGTAGCCTCTACTTGGGCTCGGCTTACTCCTCGGAGCCAATGATTCTCTAGCGCCACATGGCTCCTGCCCGACGGGAATCGAGTTTGAGGAAGATAAACAGTAGTATGGAAAACGACCAGAGCGAGGAACCGCCAGAGCTAAAAAACGGTAAGGGAATCCCGATTACAGGCATTAAGCCAATAGTCATACCAATATTGACCATGACGTGGAAGAAGATAATCCCAGCCACGCAGTAGCCGTATACGCGGGCAAATTTAGTGCGTTGTTTTTCGGCCAGAATAACAATGCGAGTGAGTAGCCCGACAAACATGGCTATAACAATGAGACTACCAATAAAGCCATGCTCTTCGCCAATTGTACAGAAGATAAAGTCGGTACTTTGTTCGGGTACAAAGTCAAATTTAGTTTGTGTTCCCTCCAGAAAACCCTTTCCCTGAAGCCGCCCAGACCCAATCGCAATTTTTGCCTGTGTTACATTCCAGCCCACACCGAGTGGGTCGATCGTTGGATCGACTAAGACTTTAATTCGGTTACGCTGGTGTTTTTGCAGAACACTGTTCACAAAGAAATCAACCCCTGCCACATAGCCCATCATCATCAATCCAACCAAGCCAATCCCCAGCAGATTAGGCATCGTTCGATTATAGCGTGGCATTAATAGAATGACTAGTAGTAACAACACAACGATACCCAGAAAAATATATAATTTGGGGAATACCAGTGCTAAAATAAACAAAGCTGCTGCCCCCAGCCCAACCGCCGGAATCCAACCCGGCAATCCCTCCCGGTAAAGCATTATCACAAATGATGCAAATACAAGTGTAGAGCCAGTTTCGTTAGAGGCCAGAATCAGAATACAAGGCAACACGATGATGCCGGCAATAAAGAGCAGATCTTTCTGTTTAGACAGATTTATTCCTGGCACATCCAGATATTTAGCCAATGCCAAGGCTGTTGCCACTTTGGTAAACTCAGCTGGTTGAATGGTAAATGAGCCAAACTTGAACCACGACCTTGACCCATTTATGTTGGTTCCGAGAAAAAGTACCAGAATCAACATTAGAATCATAAAGCCATAGAACACAAAGGCAAACGTATCGAAAAACGTGTGATTGATAACCAGAATACAAATAATCAGAATCACAGTTGTACCAATCCACATTAACTGTTTGCCAGCATTGTTCGACAAGTCGAACAGGCTGGTGTGATCTTCGGGGCTGTATACAGCAGCATAGACATTGAGCCAGCCCATCGTAACGCAAGCGAAATACAACAGGAGCGTGAGCCAGTCAATGTTTTGTGAGAAGGGGTCGTTTTGGCGAGCCAAGGTGCATTATGATTTACGATGTGCGAGTTACGAATTACGATGTAAGATTTCAGTAAATCACCGATTTGATATAAATCGTACATCGTAATTCGCAACTCGTAATTCAGTTAGTTTCCGCTAACAGCCATTGTTGAAATTGATTGGGGCTTGGTAACCGTCATCAATGGTTTGGCAATAGGCGTTTTCTGAGTTGTGTCTTTTTTAGGAGCAACAGGCTTCTTCGCTCCAGGAAGGAACTGGGCGGGTGGCAGGTAATTCGATGCTTTTACCTGTTCATCCAATTTCAGGGCTTCGGTTTTGCGTTTCAAATACCGCTCGGCAACCAGAGCCGCTACTGAAGCGGCTGCTTTACCTCCCCAACCTGCGTTTTCAACAAACACCGCAACCGCAATTTTAGGGTTGTTCATGGGGGCAAAACCAATGAAAATAGAGTGGTCAAATTTGTGGCCAAACTTAGCGTTCTGGGAGGTACCACTCTTGCCACATAGTTCAATGTTGGTTGTATTTACTAAAGGCGTCACTGTTCCGGCAAGAACAGCCCGACGCATTCCGTCAATCACGGGGAGGTAATATTGATAGTCGATGCCTGTTTGGTGCTTTTCGAGATATTCTGCCGGTACCCCTGCGCCTGCTTTTCCAAATCCTTTGATATAGTGCGGGGTAATGTACCAGCCCCGGTTGGCAATGGTTGCGGCCAGATTAGCCAGTTTCAGCGGGCTGATGAGTAATTCGCCCTCCCCAATACTTAATGAATAGACGTTGGAAAACTTCCACCGCAATTGACCACGATAGGCTTTATCGTAATATTCCGGTGTAGGCAGGTTGCCTTTTAGTTCACTCGGTAAATCAATACCGAGCCGAGCGCCCATCCCAAACTTCTCGGCCATGTCGTGCCATTGCTTCAACCCAATTGCCGATGCCTTAAATGTATTGTGCTCTCCGTTGAAATAGAGAAACTTACGAAATACATAGTAAAAATAAGGGTTACAGGAATTTTGAATCGCCCCACGCAGGTTGTTCCCTCCACGACAGTGGCATCGCATCGGCGATCCGCTGTGTCCATAAACGGTATTGGGAAACAGAGAACCTTGTTGCTGAGCAATTAAAGCCTGAATCAATTTGAACGTAGAACCGGGCCGATAACTGGCCATAATGGGCCGATTAATGAGCGGTTTATAGGGATTCTTAATCAATGCGCGGTAATTCTTCGAAAAGAAACGGCTCGATAGCAGATTCGGGTCATAAGTCGGGGCCGACACGGAGACTAGTATTTCGCCTGATGAGGGTTCGATTGCCAATACAGAGCCTACTTTATTCTGCATTAAACTATCAGCGTATTTCTGCACCTCTACGTCAATCCCCGTAATCAAATTCTGTCCGGCTACAGCCAGTGTATCGAACTCTCCATTTTTCCAGGAGCCTTTATTTACCCCCCGGACGTTCTGCATCATAAACTTAACGCCCCGCTTACCTCTCAGTTGCTCTTCGTATTGTTCCTCCAGACCGTTATGTCCAATATAATCGCCTTGCCGATAGTATACGATGTCCTGATTTTCGAGTTGTTTCTTGCTGATTTCACTCACATACCCAAGCGCATTCGCCATCGTATGAGCCGGATACGTGCGCATAGAACTAATCACCGGTTCAAAGCCCCGATAATCGACCAACGCATCCTGAATTCGGGCAAAATCTTCTTTGGAGAGTTGCCGCAAGAAAAGCGACGGTTTTACGGTCGAATAGTTCTTGGCCAACCCCATGATACTATCGAAATCGGCAGGGGTGATGGCCATCATCCGGCAGAACGCAGCCGTATCAGGAATCCGCACCTGCTTTGGCGTGACATACAGATCGTAAACGGGTGTATTATAGACGATTAATTGATTATTCCGGTCATAAATCTGACCTCTATACGGTATTTCGACAACCCGCTTAATGGAGTTTTTCGATGCACCCAGCGAGTAGGTATCATCTAAAACCTGTAAATAAAACAACCGAGCCAGATACGTTAATCCGACTATGCAAAAAAGGCCGATAATGACCCACTTCCGATTCTCTAACATGAGAATAAATTCCGTTCAATCAAGCGATGTACTCTCTACAAAGTTAGGATATTAATGATGAATTATGAATGATAAATGATGAGTAAAGCAGTCGGAAATTTTTCTACCTCAACATTCATCATTCATAATTCATCATTAACTATCACCACCCCTTAGCAAACGTTCGAATCCGGCAGAGATACATGTCGGCGGTAATATAAAGTGTAGATCCGTCGTCACCCCAGGCGCAGTTGGCCGTAGCACCGCCAATTTTGAGGTGTCCCAGAAAATCATAGGGGCCACCTCCCTGCGTTGGAGCCAGAACCAGAACACCGCCCCCACCTGTCACCCAGAGGTTACCGTCACGATCTACTTTCATACCATCGAAACCACCTTCAAGATTTTGCTTTTTCATCTGCTCCGGCCCAAATACGATGCGTCCTTTACCTACCGAACCATCAGGTTGGATCGGATAGGCCATTACAACTGGCCGCAATGGGTCTGACTGAGCTACAAAAAGTATTTTCTCATCGGGCGAGAGCGCAATTCCGTTAGGTCGGGTCAGATCACCGACAACAATAGAAACCGTCCCCGGTACACCAGCCCGTTCGGGAGCAATGCGATAAACGCCCCAACCGTCTGTCTCGCGACCCGGATCTTTTTCTTTCTTCGGCATACCGTACGGTGGATCGGTGAAGTAATAGCTGCCGTTCGAGTGAGCCACCACATCATTAGGGCTGTTGAACCGCTTGCCGTTATAATTATCGGCTAAGGTCCGTTTGCCCCCAGCACCGGTCATCGACATAGCCGTAACCCGCCGATCGCCATGTTCGCAGGCAATTAGCCGTCCTTGTTTGTCAATGGTCAACCCATTGGAACCGGGTTCATCGCTGTAGGGACCAAGACCTGTATAGCCGGAGGGTTTCAGAAATGGAGTCACTCCTTCTTTGTCGGTCCACTTGAAAATGGTATTCTTAGGCACATCGGAAAAGAGAAGAAAGGCTTCATTTTTCACCCAAATCGGCCCTTCGGTCCAATCGAAGCCACTCGCCAGTACCTCAATTTTGGCATCTGCGGATACAAGTTTGTCTAATCGGGGGTCAGCCTTCACAATCTGACCGATGGTAGGAAATGGCGTTGTTTGGGCACTGGCTGAACTAAGAACAAGGCCCAGCCAGCCTATTAGCAGTAACGGTTTTGATTTCATGGTTAATATCAGGAATTTATATCAATGGTACGATGAATTTGGGGTACAGCCACTAGAAAAGAGCAGGAAAGGTTACTTTCTAATGATCCTTTTTACTGGGACGATGGAGTTGCCCAATAAGACACAGAAATAGCTTCTTTTTCGACACAGATAGTATCTTTTTCTCTATTTTGCGTAGTTAAATAATGCGTAAACCAGATTGCGTATAAAATCAGTTAGTCCGGTTCTATTCCTGAAAACATACCGTATTTTTAAAGGCATTTTCTAAATTCTCAACAGTATCTCATGATAAAGAATAACAAAGGGGCCTCTTCCTCAGCTAATGAAGAAAACAACTCTCGACGGACGTTTCTGAAAACCCTTGGTATTGCCGGTACAGCTGCTGCCGCTGCACCCGCTGCACTTGCCGAAACCCCAATTGCCGCTCCCCAGTATTTAAATCTGGTTCGTAGTCACTCCAGCACCTCAGCCAATGACAAAGTGCGGATTGCGCTCATTGGTACGGGAGGCATGGGCATTGGCGATATGCAAACGGCACTCATGGTCGATGGTGTTGAGATGGTTGCTGCCTGCGATTTGTATGATGGTCGACTACGTCGGGCAAAGGAGCTTTGGGGCGACCAACTGCCTGTAACGAAGGACTACCGCCAGATTCTGGAACGCAAAGACGTTGATGCCGTAATTAATGCGACAACGGACCACTGGCACGAAAAAATTTCCTCGGATGCGATGCGCAAAGGCAAGCACGTGTATTGCGAAAAACCGATGGTCCAGAAAGTTGAGGATGGCCACACGTTGATAAAAGTATCCAAAGAAACCGGTAAGGTTTTTCAGGTGGGTAGCCAGTTTGCCAGTTCGTTGCTGATTGCCAAAGCTCGTGAACTGATGAAAGCCGGAGACATTGGGGAACTCGTATTTGCCGAAGCCATCTACGATCGCCACAGTGCGATGGGTGCCTGGCAATACTCGGTTCCACCTGATGCATCGCCCCAAACCGTTGACTGGGATACGTATCTGGGCAGTGCCCCCAAGCGCCCCTGGGACCCGCTCCGTTTTTTCCGGTGGCGGAATTATCAGGACTATGGTACTGGCATTGCGGGTGACCTGTACGTTCACTTATTAACCTCATTACACTGCATTACAGGCTCAAAAGGTCCAAACCGGGTGTATTCAACGGGAGGAACACGCTATTGGAAAGATGGTCGTGATGTACCCGATATTCAGTTAAGTATTTATGATTACGGCAAAACAGCCGAACATCCCGAGTTTAACTTAACTACTCGCTCCAATTTCGTTGATGGTGGTGGTGGTAATTATCTGGTTCGGATTGTGGGTACCGAAGGGGATCTATCACTCGGTTTCGACTCGTTGACCGTTCACCGGAACAAGTTCCCGAAGGCACCCGGCATGTCGATCGACAATTTCCCGAAAGACCAAAAAGAACTTTATATCGCTGAATACAACAAGTTATACCCACAAGTGCCAGAATTGGTTGGTCCGAAGGAGTTTAAATACAGCTTCCCGAAAGAATATAAAGGCGACCGTTACGAACACTTTGCCAATTTCTTCAACTCGATCCGTACAGGTGCACCAAACATCGAAGATGCTACGTTTGGTCTGCGGGCTTGTGGGCCAACTCAGTGCGGCAACATCAGTTACTTCCAGAAAAAAGTAATGAACTGGGACCCAATTAATATGAAGATCCTAAACGCCTAAGCGACTTTATCGACGTTTATTAGTTGAGTTGTTTATGTGGGGGCAGGTTTAAGAACCTGCCCCTTTTTTAATCGACTTTGACAACCGTTTTCCCAACGCCCGGCATTCCACCGACCGTTACCCCCTCTGCTTGCAATCGAATGGTCGTTTTAGCATCCGACGTAAAGAAAGACACCGTTGCTTTTCCTTCTGCATCGGTCTGAATCATGGGGTTCCAGAATAAAGTAGTGCGATAGTCGGGCCTTACGTGTTCTGGTTTCTTAACGTCATAGCGGGGTGCGTAAAACTCCCGAAGCGGGGCATATCCAGGCAGTTTAGCTACCAATGTGCCTGGAGCGGCCTCTTTCATCAGATCATAATTGGGGCCACCTCGTTTTGTCAGAATTGAAATGACACCCCCTGCTGACCGTGAGCCATAAATAGCGGCCGATGCTCCTTTTAGTACATCGACCCTTTCGACGTCCTGTACCGAAATACCCAGTATTGCCTGTAAATCCATTGGCATACCATCCAGAACAAACAATGGCTCGATCGGGCCACTAAAATTAGCGGCTCCCCGAATCTGCACCCGTGCGTTAAATCCAGAACCCGTTACATTCACTCCCGCAACCTGTCCCTGAATAACATCCAGAATCGTCATTCGCCCAGCGGTATTCTGCGATGTAAATTTAACGCTGGCGTCTGGCGTCCCATAAATCACCCTGGAATCGGCTTCCTGATATTTCTTTGCTTTTACCGTAACCGTCTGCAACAATACCTCACCATTTCGTCGAATCTGTCGTTCTATTTCCTGATATTCTTTCGTTCGTCGGATAAATTCTGCTAACTCGTCGCGTCGGAATTCCAATGGGTTATACGGAATCTTTGTGATGGTTACCGTTGGCATTAGCAGTTGATCGAGCGAAATCGCCAATGTCCGATTCGCTTTACCTTTAACACCTTGAATCAGTACGGTAGTGGTATCCGTAAAATCGAGGTCATACGCCCCGAAATTTCCAGATTCATCCGTTTCGCCAAATAAAAACTCGCGTGTACTGTCTCGCTTGGCCAGTAAAAAAGTGAGCTTCACCTTACTATCAATATCTTTTTGATTAGGTCGAACAACCCGGCCCGTTAGCGACAAGCCACGCTCAACGAAATGCTTGATTGGCGGAATGGTCCCGGCTAATACATCGGTCCAAACGAACCGTCGCCAGCCTTGGGTCATCAGCAAGAGATCCAGCTTCATCCAGCGTTCTAAATGAAGGGGATTAAAATAGGAATCAGGTTTTTCAATCGTCCCCGTCAGATCGGACGAGAGCAATAAATGGGATACAATCGTAGCGCTGCCGGAGTCGGCTTCGGATGATAGATGTGCATCGACTGCTGCCAGCGACACGTTAGCCGAAACGGGCTTGCCCTGTGCATTCGTCGTGCTAATGGTCAGGTCTACTTTCTCTCGATTTTTGTACGTCTTTTTATCAGGAGCAAGCGTAATCGAAAGCTGCTCGTTCTTATTGATAAAAACTAGTCGTTCACTCACCGGCTTCTGCGTCTCATCGAATACAGTAAGTTGAGAAATACCTTCGGGAAAGTTATTTCTTGGAAGTTGAATCAATGATGTTTTTTTGGCAATGGGTATGTTCACTACATGAATAACCTGCCCACGGGTTTGTGCTAAAAGGGTCAGTTTGGCGGTGGCATCCGTACTGGTTTTATTATGGCGAACATAAACTTTTATGTTATCCTTATGGCTCAAATTATCGACCAGCATCACGACTCCCTGTGTTTGCACAACAGGCAACGGATACGATACGACCGTACCATCGCTGAGCCTCAAAGAGGCCGTATAGGTCTGACCAGCTTCGGGGTTAATTGTAAAATAGCCCATGCCCAGATGAGTACTGGTAAATCCGATAATAGTATCCTTTTTCGCACTCAGGACAAAACCTTCTACAGGTATGCCCAGGCCGAGCGCATCGATCGCTTTAAACGCCACTCGACTTTCAATACCTTCTACTAGTTGGCCACCTTCGGGCAAGAATTGAACATCCGGCCGACTCGGCACACTTTTTTGTTGCCCGGTGTTAGCTCCAGCCCCTTTGTTCTGTTCGGAGTTAACCCCGTCTGCGCCAAGAATCGTTATGGTTTTAGAGAAGAAATAGGCATCGGGATAATTACGCATGAAGTTCGTATAGCCCCGGAGCTGGTAAGTCCCGGCAGCTACCGAATCGGGCAAAAAGAGTTGCCCAGGTGCGTAACCAGCAGTTGCCCGGAGCTGCATTCGTAAACGAACACGCTGGGCAACAGGGTCTACCAGATCAATATATAACACCCGGCTGACACTATCGGCTTCGTGCGTTGCCCCATTCATCAGGTAGCCTTTCAACCAAATGGTTTCACCAACAAGGTATGCATCACGATCCGTATGGACATACACCTTCTCTGTGGGGCGATGCTGGTTATATGTCTGAAAGCGCTCAACCAGCAGTTTACCAAAATCACCATCATCGATAAAGCAAACCGCCGACAGTGACACAACAACAAGCGAAATACCAAGTTTGACTCGATTTAAAAAAGTAACACGCATAGAATAGATTTTGGAGTGAATAGACTTCGTTAACAAATCAAGCAACTAAATTAGCGGAAATACCCTCTTTTAACCATGACTAACCCTACTCATAAGACAGCATTAGTGATTGGCGCTACGGGACTCATTGGTGATCTGCTCACTCATCGACTTGTCGACTCCCCATTTTATCACAACGTAAAAGTACTGGTTCGCAAATCATTAGGCTGGCAGCATCCGCGCTTACAGGAAGTGCTGTTCGATTTCGATCACCCAAATGGTCTTCTTACGCAAGCGGATGATGTTTATTGCTGTTTGGGAACAACGATTAAAAAAGCGGGTTCAAAAGAGGCTTTCCGAAAAGTAGACTACCAGTATCCAATGGATATTGCCCGATTAAGTCTGGCTAATGGCGCCAAACAATTTGCTGTCGTTACCGCTATGGGAGCAAATTCTGGCTCTTCTTTTTTCTACAACCGGGTCAAAGGCGACGTAGAACGCGATCTGGCAGCGCTGAACTATCCGACTTTACTTATTTTTCGGCCCTCGCTCCTACTTGGCAACCGCTCCGAATCGCGCTTTGGTGAGCGACTTGCTGCCGGGGCTATGCGCCTGTTCAGTCCATTCATTCCAGCCAAATACAAAGGGGTTGATGCGGGTAAAGTAGTCAATGCCATGCTGGCAACAGCCCAACAGGGTCTGATTGGCCAGCATGTTTTTGAGTCCGATGTGTTGCAGGATTTTTAATAGCAATACCCTGTTTTTTAGTTTCTTATCCGCTGGCTAAGGTTCATTTTATCGACGATAAGTTGGTATGCAGTAGTCGCTGTGCGAGTTGATTCAATAACTGTTCCGAGCCTTGAAGGTGAAACGTTGTGTGTCGATGCTGGCGTTTCGAGCCGGGAGCCAGATTAGCCGCTGGCGATGAGGATTCTAGCTCGTAAAAATGCCCCATCTGTGGTTGCCCTGGCTTCATAGGGCCATCGTTATAGGCGTTAAGTACATCGCCAGAATAGGGATCTTTTTGGTGTTCCCAGGCAGAGTTGACATACTGTCGATCGGTCGGGTCAAAATCGTAGGTGACCAGTGTCAATGTTTTCGTGGCGGAGTCATAGCTACCAATCCAATTCGTAGCCCGCACAGGCGAAACACCAATTTTACTACGGTATTTTGCATCGGCTTTAAACAGCGCAGCCGTTTTCCCCATCTGTAATCGATCAGCAGGTACTTTCCCGAAATAAGCATCATTAACGGGTTGCCCATCTCCTTCCCGATAGGGCACGATAATCATGGACTCGGGCGACGCATTCATCATCCCCAAAATCCAGATTGACGGCATTCCAGTTTGAGCTTCCCAAGCCTTTTTCCCTTTGTTTGTAATAACATTGTCCGACTGAATCCCAACCGCCTTTAACGAATCGGTAGCAATGGCCAATTGCCGTTCAATTTCCGACTTGTCTAAGAGCTTGATCGTTCGTTCAATACCGATATTGAATTGCGTTCCCGAATAATTAACCAGCGATACATTTTTGGAAAATGTGGCTGTTGTTTTGGTAGTGCTAGCGATTTCGAACGGTTCGGAGTCAATGGCTGCTGGTGTTTGCCAGTGGTCGCCATCAAATGGATCACCTTTTTTGAAGTAAAGCGCAAATTGTCCACCTTCAGGCCCCAACCAGAAACGGTCTTCGCCCCCGAACGCATTCATGTGCGGCAGAAGCTTACCAGATTTAATCAAATCATAATTGATCCATCCATAACTGGCTTGCCCATCGGCCGTCGTCGTCATTACCCGCCCCTGGTAGGCTGGGCAAATTAGGGCGCGGGCTTCTCCTAACGCTAATTCAACTAAATCGGAATGGTGCTCTTGTAAAAACTGTCGGTCGTTAGCGTACATATTCGTTGTAGGAACTTGGGAAATTGAATCGGCAGAGGTGACTTGTTCGCTGGTCGATGCGGTTTTGCGAGTAGAACAGGCAACCAGCAAACCGCTAAAAATGAGTGCGATGATTTTGTTCATAAGAAATTCAATGTACAATCTGAAAAATGCTGAACTTGAACAGCCATTTTCGTAGCCACATGCATCTCTATAAATTACAGTGACGCCCCAATCTACTTTCACAAATTTGATACAAATCAGAGCCGCTGCCTCAACCGATGAGCCAATCGTTTATAGTTTTATATGCGATTTAGAAGAAACGGTACTGGAGCAGGCAACTTTCGGAATGGTTTACCAACAAAATCTGGCGAATCCATCTATACATTACCTAGTAGCAGAACAGCAAGGCGATGTGTTTGGCTTCATTAGTTGTCATGTCCAGTATTTACTTCATCATTGTGGAAAAGTGGGCGAAATTCAGGAATTATACGTTCGGCCCGATGTTCGGAATCAGCGTATCGGCCATCAGCTTGTCGCGGCATTAGATGCGTTAGCAATTCGCGAGAACCTCGTTAACCTGGAAGTAACCACTAATCAAAAACGGCTGGATACCGTTCGATTTTATGAACGTGAATCTTTTCAAAAAACGCACTTTAAATTGGTTAAACCCATTCAACGCTAATGCGCTTTATCGTTCTCTATCTATTATTTGCTCTACATACGCTTATTGCCAACTGCCAGCCATCAGCACGAAACGATGTCGCTCTGGAACGAAAACTTATGGCTGCTCTCACCAATTTTCGGGGCGATGTAGGCGTATATGTGCGGAATCTTCGCACAGGGAAAACTGTCGCTATTAATGCTGATACGCTATTTCCCACGGCCAGCATGATCAAAGTTCCGATCCAATGCGGCCTATTCGACAAAATTCACAAAGGTGAGTTAGCGTACGATCAGGAATTAATCTACAAAGACTCGCTACACTACGACGACGGCATTGTGGGTTCCCTAAAAGACGGTACTAAAATTAGCCTGAGCAAAGTGGTCATGCTGATGGAAACCGTTAGCGATAATACCGGAAGTTTGTGGTGCCAGGCACTAGCTGGTGGAGGAACGGCAATCAATAACTGGCTCGAAACGAGTGGTTTTCATCAAACTCGTGTTAACTCTCGAACGCCAGGCCGGGAAGGTAACCGCACGCAGTATGGCTGGGGGCAAACCACTCCACGAGAAATGGCCGAATTACTCACTTACATTCGTCAGGGGAAAGCCATAAGTCAGGATGCCAGTGAAGAAATGTATCGGAATTTAGGACGTCAATTTTGGGATAACGATGGGCTGTCGCAGATTCCACCCGACATAAAAACAGCCTGTAAAAACGGGGCTGTTAATCAATCTCGGTCAGAGGTGGTGTTCGTTCACGCTCCGCATGGGGAATATGTGTATTGCGTTATAACGAAGAATCAAAAAGACGAAAGCTGGGGACGCACCAACGAAGGGTATACCTTATTGCGTACGATATCGTCAATACTCTGGCATTATTTTGAACCTAAATCGAGCTGGAAACCAGCCGAAGGATATGAAAAATGGTGGTAAACAAAAGCGCCGATTCTTCTAAAGAGTCGGCGCTTTTACGTAGGCAATGAATTTATCCTTTAGTTCAGGAACTGCAACCGTAGTTCGTTCAACTGACTGCGAATAGACCCATCAATCTGTTGGTCGCCAACGCGTAAAACGTAGCCACCAATTAGTCGAGGATCGATTTTCTCTTCTAGTTCTACCGATTTACTACCCGTTGTTTTCGTTACCATTGCCTTGAACTTAGTCCGTAGTTCTTCGGTAAGGGGAACAGTGGTAATAACGGTTGCCCGATCAACACCTTTTAGCCGATCGTATTGGTTGATGAACTCATCAGCTATCGCGTCCATGATAGGCTCACGATTTTTCTTCGCGATGATTTCAAAAAACGACATGGTCACCGGATCAACACGGCTGGCGAAAACGGCTTTCAAAACAGCGTTTTTCTTTTCAGCCCGAACAATCGGGTTCTTCAACATGAGCAACAATGGCCGACTACCCGCCACTGTGTTCTTAAAGAACAGCATGTCTTTATACATGGTCTCAATCAAGCCCTTTTCCCGCGCCAAATCCAACAACGATTTGGCATAACGAGCGGCTACGGTAGCAACTGCCATAATCGAATTAGTTTAAGCGTGAATTGGCAACCAGATCGTTCACCAGTTTTTCCTGTGCCGATTTATCACTAAGTTCTTTCCGAAGAACTTTCTCAGCAATATCGAGCGACAGCGTAACAACTTCTTTTTTCATTTGCATCACCAACGCCTGACGTTCGTTCTGCATCGATTCACGAGCTTGCTCCAGAATCCGTTTTCCTTCCGACTCAGCTTTATCACGAGAATCGGCCAGCATTTTATCGGCAGTTTCTTTAGCACCACGCAGAATTGCTTCCCGCTCCGAGCGAGCCTGTGCTAACAACTTCTCGTTGTCGGCTTTCAGTGCTGTCATTTCCAGACGAGTTTTTTCGGCCAGATCAAGCGCACTTTGAATGTTGTTTTCGCGCTCGTTCAGGCTTTCCGTAATGGGTTTCCAGGCAAATGCACGAAGAATCAAAAACAGGCCGAGGAACACTACCACCTGCCAGAATAAAAGACCGAGATCGGGAGTAAGCAAATCCATAGATTTACGTTTTACGATGTGTGATTTACGATATTTTTACGGTCACGACTACCCTTACTCTCTACCTATCTCGTAAATTGTAAATTGTAAATCGTAACTAAATTCAATCTTTTGTTAGAAAATGCTCGCCCGTCGGCAAGCCCAAACGGGCGAACATTCTCTGAGAATTTGGTGAGTAGTGGAGCCAGTGCCTAATGCAACCAGCCTACTCAAACTTAGCGTCTGTGGCGCTCAGCCCAATTAAGCTGTAGCAACCAGAAGACAAATAACGGCTGCGAACAGAGCAACGGCCTCGATCAGAGCTGCGATGATCAGCATGGCAGTTTGAATACGACCAGCAGCTTCTGGCTGACGAGCGATACCTTCCATTGCGCTACCACCAATTTTACCGATACCCAAACCAGCACCGATAGCGGCCAGACCAGCGCCAATAGCAGCACCCATAACTGAAACACTACCCGTAGCTTCTAACAGCATTGAAAACAACATTGCGAACATAACCTTCAAACAGATTTATTAGTGAAACAAAAGATTGCGTATTGATTTACGATTTACGAGGGATGAATTACGATTTACCAACACATCGTAATTCATCCCTCGTAAATCAGTGCGCTTCTGCGCCTTCGTAACCGATACCGTGGTCAGCTTCATGATGTTCTTCTACCGCACTACCGATGTACATAGCCGTCAGCAGTGTGAAGATGAACGCTTGTAGAAACGCCACCAATAATTCGATTAAATTCAAAAACAGGGTAAAAAACAGGACAACTGGGCTGATAGCAATGCTGGTTCCCATACCACCCATGTGGTTAGCCATGAAAATCAGCCCTAACAAACTCAGGATGATGATGTGACCAGCTGTGATGTTGGCGAACAACCGGATCATGAGCGACAATGGCTTCATGAATACACCCACAATCTCAACCGGAATCATGATGGGCAGCAAGGCAACCGGTACACCCGTTGGCTTCAGAATGTGCAACCAGTAGTGTTTGTTACCGCTAAATGTAACGATCAGGAACGTGATGACGGCCAGTACCAGCGTAACAGCAATGTTACCGGTCAGGTTAGCCGCACCAGGCAGCAGACCCAGCAGGTTATTGATCAGAATAAAGAAGAACAACGTCAGCAGATAAGGCAGAAACTTGGTATACTTAGGCCCAATGCTTGGTTTAGCGATTTCGTCCCGAACGAACAAAATAATAGGTTCCAGAAACGACTGAATGCCTTTTGGCGCCTTGCCTTTATTCTTTTTGTAGCCACTGCTAACTGCCGAAAATACCAGTATCATGATAACGGCACTCAGCATTAAAGAAGCTACATTTTTGGTGATCGAGAAGTTGTAGAATTTCGCTTCGTGATCAACCTTGCCCTCTGCATCTACGCGGTGAATTTTACCATGCTCATTCTTGTAACCTTCGTATACTTCGCCATGAGCCAGACGTGATGATGAGAAAATTTCCAGACCCCGATCTTTCGAATACAGAATTACGGGTAAATGCAGGGTAACACCGTGAGCGAACTCCCAACCATGATCGTCTTTAATGTGGTGCATAATCATTTCACCTACATTAAATTTCTCTTTATGTTCGGCGGCTGCGCCTTCGTGCTGGGCATGTGCTTCGCCCTCCTGACTATGCTCCTGCGCCTGAGCGCCTACTAACGAACTCAAAATGAGAGCCGTTGCTAACAATAACTTCTTAATTGACGAACGCATCATATGATGTGACAGATCCTTTTTACGAATCGCGTCGCAAGTTACGAGTAAGCGTCCAAATCTCAAAGCCCGTGTAACATATATATAGTACAAGAAAGTCCAAAACGAAGGCTCGGCGTTGCTCAATATGGCGGAATAGAAAAAAACCAACAAAGGCTAGTCCTAGTATTAAACGGGCAACCGTTGCAGCAAGATAAAGTGGGATAAGTCGCTCCCGATTGTCTTGTAAACCAGTCTCTACCAGCCGTTGAGTTAGAATTGAGACGCTTAGAAAAAAGCCAAGTATAATTTTCCAATCAGGGTGCAACCAAAGAGAAACCGAATATCGTTCGGCTATGAAAAATACAATTGCTAATATGATGGTAAATAAGAATGTACGAAGCATGAAAAAGTGTCGATAGTCACAAGTTGATAGTCATCAATCGGTAGTGGGTGAGAGAAACCTCCTAGACTATCGACTAAACGCTATCAACTGATTGACTATCTTTTTGTCAACTGGCGGATAAATAAATAAAGTGAAGCGCCAATAGCCGTTAGAGATAATGCAATGGTCCAGATAGGCCGACGGTTTTGCTGCCAGGCATCTAGTTTCATACCTGCCCATACGCCGAGGCCAATCGTTCCTAACATTTGAAAGGCGATGCCACTGAACTGAACAAACGACGTAGTTTTTTCGGTCGCTTTCTTCAGCGGATCACTACTTCCAGCAGGCTTAAGGTTGGGTTGTTCAGGTTCGTTTTCCATAGAATTCACGCTGAAATACAATATGCCGTACAAAATTCGTTAATTTGGCCTAACGTTCCATATTGCCTAACCACTATGAAACGTTTTAATACGAGTGACCACGTGTTATTTTCGAATGTCCCGCTATTTTCGTCATCACCTCTTCCTGTTTTATACGGTCCTTACTGCACTGACCGTTGGGCTGAATTCATGTTCGCAATATAGCACCAAGCCCGTCAGTAAAGGGTATCATAACCTGACAGCTCATTTTAATGCCTATGTAATTGCCCGCGATGAAATTGCCCAGGCAGAACAGGAACTCTTTAAAAAGAGACAGGAAAACTACAGCCAGTTATTACCTATTCTGTTACCGATCGATTCTATGCAGACGCTATCGGTAAAACCACAGTTAGACGATGCGATAAAAAAGGCTTCGCTTATTCCCGAACGTCATCAAAATAGCAAATGGCTTGATAACGCGTATATACTCATTGGCCGGGCGCGGTTATTGAAACAAGACTTGCCGAACGCGATAGAGGTATTCAAATATGTAAATACCAAAGGAACCAATGAGGATGATAAGCACACGGCCCTAGTTGGTTTAATGCGAGCCTATACCGAAGCGAGCGACTATACGAATGCGTTGAACGTAGCCGAGTATTTGCGAAATCAGCCCCTCAATAAAATCAACACCCGCGACTTTTATCTAACAAAAGCCTACTTACACGAACGACAAGGAGAATATGCAACCGCAGTTGGTATTCTGGATGCTACCTTTCCAGTCTTGAAAAAAGGGGAAGTTACCGCCCGATTACATTTGATTGCAGGGCAATTGTATGATCTGATTGGCCAGCCTGCTAAAGCCGTTGACCACTATAGACAGGTGCTCAAATCAAGACCAACCTACGATCAGTCGTTTTATGCAAACCTTTATGCCATTCAAAGTAATGGCCTGACAGGCGACCAAAAACGAATGGCTCAGTCAAACGAGACATTTGAGGAATTGCTTAAGGATCATAAAAATGCAGATCTGAAAGATAAAATTTATTTCACAATGGGTTTGCTCGAAGCCCGCAGCGGCCGAACCGATAAAGCGATCAAACTCTATAGTCAGTCTATTCAGGCAGCCGGTTCAAATACCCAGCAGGTACCTTACACGTATCTGGAAATTGGCAAACTATATTTTGAAAAGAAAGCCGACTATACTCACGCAAAAATGTACTACGATAGTGCATTGGCCCTGTTACCCAAACAATCGCCAGATTATGCTACACTCCTGAATCGTAAAAAGACATTGGATGAGTTTGTTCTCTATCAAACAACTATCCGAACCGACGACAGTCTGCTCCACTTAGCCCAACTCGATCCTGCAGCACTTGATAAACAGCTGAATGACGTAATTGCAAAGCAAGAAAAAGCAGACAAAGCACAGGCTGATCTGGCCAAGCAAATTATCGATAAGGCTACCAACGGCAATATTAATTCTGTACCCGGCGCTACAAACTCTAATTTACAGCCTGGCGAACGCTGGATTTTATATAATCCGGTTAACTTAAGTCAGGGAAGGCAGGAATTTACATCTCGTTGGGGCAATCGTCCCTTAGAAGACAACTGGCGACGTAGTAATAAAGAGTCATCCGAAGCTGTAGCGGGCGTTAATAGTCCAGTTTCGGGCGCTTCACCGGCTAACTCCATAAATCCGAATGCTACCTTATCGACTGCGGATGTATCAGGTCCTGTTGCTGATTTAACCAGTCCAGCCGCTGGCCGGAAGGCGAAGAAGGATGCCATGATGGCCAAAATTCCGTTTACTAAAGAAGCACAGACGGCGGCTAATCAACGAATTGAAAATGCACTTTACAAATTAGGAAAGCTTTACAAATTTCAATTAAACCAGCCTGCCGATGCTATTCCGACATTTGAGCAGCTGTTAACTCGTTATCCAAACACCTTACAAAAACCTGAGGTCTATTATCTACTTTATCTTTCAAATGAGCAGCTAGGGAAAACTTCCTCCTGGAAAGATAAATTGCTGGCCGAGTATCCGAATACCTCTTATGCGCGTCTAACGGGTAAAGCGGCTGCTCACACAACCGATTCAGAAGCACAGGCCCTTAAGACCTATACAGCTATTTATGAATTGTATAAGACGAATCCAACGGAAGCTTTAGCACGTGCCGAAACAGCCATGAGCGGCATGGCCGGTACGCAGTTAGAAGACAAATTGGCTTTGTTACGAGTTATGCTAATTGGCAAGGTTCAGACTGTAGACGCTTACCGTCAGGCCTTAAATGAATTCGTGCGTGATTACCCAGGCAGTCCGTTGCTCCCCCGCGTAAAAGAAATGCAAACTGCTGCTAATCAGGCAACAGCGAAACGAAAATAAAGTAGGTTTTCGGTTTATAGTTTTTGGCATACAATTATCACAACCACACTAGCGAAAACTGTAAACCGAAAATCATAAATCTAGGAATCTAACAATGATTGAATTTGCCCCCGGAACCTACCGAACTATAATTCGAAACCTTTGGCGATACTCATTGCTCAGCATCGTTCTGCTGATTTTATATGTTTTAGCGGTTAGTTATAACTTTCTATGGCTCTTTGGTGGTATGCCAAGCTTGAAAGCGCTTGAAAACCCAAAAAGCGAAGAGGCCTCTGAAGTTTACACAGCCGATCATCAATTGCTGGGTAAATACTATGTTGAGAACCGGACGCTTATTGAAATTTCTCAAGTATCCCCAAACGTTACATCGGCGCTGCTAGCCACAGAAGATGCCCGCTTTATCAAGCATTCAGGCATTGACCCTCGTTCGCTTTTTCGGGCAATAGGTGGATTTCTTACGTTCAAAGACGCATCTAGTTCAGGTGGTGGCAGTACACTCACGCAACAGACAGCGAAAAACCTTTTCGATACCCGACAGGAAGAACTTCGTGGGGTATTGGGGAATGTGCCAATTATTGGTCTTATCATTGCGAAAACCAAGGAATGGATTCTGGCAGTTCGGTTGGAACGCAATTACACCAAACAAGAGGTCATGATGATGTACCTCAATACGGTGTCGTTTGGGAATAACACCTATGGAATCAAGACGGCGGCTAAAACCTATTTCAGTAAAGAGCCCTGGAATCTTAACGTCGAAGAAGCGGCAATGCTGGTTGGTATGCTTAAAAACCCAACATTTTATAACCCGCGTCTGTCTGAAGAGCGCACGAGAGATCGTCGAAATGTTGTGTTAAGCCAGATGAAAAAATACAAGTTTCTAAGCGATGAGCAGTATTTTACTTACAAAAATAAACCGCTGAAACTCGATTTTAGTGTTGAGAATCAGAACACGGGTATGGCGGCTTATTTCCGGTCGGTCATTAAGGACGACATTAAACGATGGATTCGCCAGTATAATGAAGAGAATCCCGGCGCAGAACTTGACCTTTATACAAGCGGCTTAAAAATTTTCACAACTATCGATTCGCGTATGCAGGCTTACGCTGAAGAAGCCGTGATGACCAACATGCGTGACCAGCAGAAGAAGTTTTATGAACACTGGCGCGGTCGAAACCCTTGGGTAAAAAAAGACGATCGTACAAAAAAATACATTGAGATACCGGGTTTCATTGAAGATCGGGCTAAACGAACAACACGCTATAAACAGCTTAAAGCGCTTTATGGAACAGATGAGCAGGCTATTTGGCGAGATATGCGGAAGCCCATCAAGATGAAAGTGTTTGTGTATGGAGGTAAACGGAATGAGAAAGATACGACCATGAGTCCGCTCGATTCCATTCGCTATTACAAACGGCTACTCAATACAGGATTCATGTCGATGGACCCTCGTAATGGCTATGTGAAGGCGTGGGTAGGTGGAGTGAGTTTCAAACATATGAAGTTCGATCACGTTCGCCAGAGTCGTCGTCAGCCTGGCTCTACGTTCAAGCCGTTTATTTACCTAACCGCTATGGATCAGGGTTTTGTTACACCCTGTAGCCATTTAGTTGACCAGCCAACTACATTCGCTCATGGCGAAGACAACAACAATGGCCCAGCCTGGACGCCTAAAAACTCCAACGGTCGATACAGTTACCAGAGTTTATCGCTACGGGAAGCACTAGGTCAGTCGATTAATACCGTTAGCGCTCAGCTAATTAAGAAAACCAGGTCGGAAGAGGTCATAAAATATGCGCACGAAATGGGCATTGAAAGTAAAGATTTACGAGCCGACCCAACGCTTTGTCTGGGTACCAGCGACGTATCTGTTTACGAGATGGTGTCAGCTTACTGCGCCTTCGCCAATGGAGGTATGCGTGTTCGACCAATGATGCTGATACAGATTCAAGACAAGAATGGCAATGTGTTAAAAGACTTTACGCCTGATGCCAAACAAGTTATTAGTGCAAATAGAGCTTACGAAATGCTGCACCTGATGCGGGGAGCCGTTGAAGAGCCTAATGGCACGGCTAAACGCTTAGAAACTCAGTATAAGTTATTGGAAGGTGGCAACGAAATTGCCGCAAAAACGGGAACGACCTCCAATTATTCAGATGGCTGGTTTATGGGTATGACACAACATCTGGTATCTGGATTATGGGTAGGTGGCGATGATCGGTCTATTCACTTTCGCAATATTGAGCTAGGCCAGGGTGGTCGGGTAGCTATGCCAGCCTGGGCAGTATACATGCAGAAAATTTATAAAGACCCCACGCTGACCAACTATCGACCAGAGCCATTTCGCAAACCTAATAACTTCAAAATTGATTGCGGTGGGTATCAAATAGACTCTGCTCAACGGTATATTCCACCCAAGGTTGTGCCGGAAGATGAAGATGAAATTCTACAGTGATACCAATTAGGCCAGCCCATTGCTGGCCTTTTTAGTAGATAAATTTGAAGCAACCTTTCACTGATTTTGATTGTTTTGTAATACCGGCCATCTCGGTCGAAGATGCCATAAGATTAACACTTGACCCGCCTGGTCTACCTGCAATATGCCCGATTTTGACTATAAGAAAGAATTGACAAAAGTGCCTCACGAACCTGGGGTTTATCGCTATTTTGATGCGACGGGCGAGGTGATTTATGTAGGCAAAGCTAAAGACCTGAAAAATCGTGTAAGTAGCTATTTCACGAACTCAAAAGGGCATGATCGTAAAACCTTGCGATTGGTTAGCCAAATCCGTAAGATCGAATTCACAATAGTCCATACTGAATTTGACGCGCTCTTACTCGAAAATCAGCTCATTAAACGATATCAGCCGAAGTTCAACATCTTACTCCGAGACGATAAAACGTATCCTTTTGTTTGTGTCACGAACGAGCATTTCCCACGGGTTATGACCACTCGGCGTATTGACCGCAAATTAGGGACCTTTTATGGGCCATTTGCCAACCTGAAGCCGATGTATACGGTGCTGGACATGTTCAGCCAGTTATTTACGATTCGTACCTGCAATTTCAATCTTGCCCAGGAAAACATCGAAGCAGGTAAATACAAAGTCTGCCTGGAATATCATATTGGCAACTGCAAAGGGCCTTGTGAGGGCAAACAAAGTGAAGCCGATTATAATAGTGATATTGAGCAGGTTCATCATATTTTAAAAGGAAATCTGAAACCGGCTCAGGAGTATTTCAAAGGCCGCATGGTTGAAGCGGCCAACGAGTTAGCGTTTGAGCAAGCTCAGAAATACAAGGAGAAAATGGACGTTCTGCAACGATTCCAGAGCAAATCAACTGTTGTAAACCCCAAGATTGCTGACGCCGATGTGTTTTCAATTGCTTCTGATGAAGTGTCGGCTTATATCAATTTCATGAAGGTGGTCAACGGTACTATTGTCCAGACTCATACGGTTGAAGTCAAAAAGAAACTCGACGAAACTGACCCTGATCTATTGGCCATGATGATCATCGAGTTTCGAGAGCAGTATGGCAGTCAGGCAAAAGAGATTATCTCAAACATTCCGCTCGATGTAGATTTGAAAGCAGAAGTGACTGTCCCTCAAATTGGCGATAAGAAGAAGTTGCTGGACATGTCCCTAAAAAACGTGCTATACTTCCGGCGTGAACGTCAGGAACGGGCTGCAGCTGAAGCAACAGCAAGCGCTAGTAAGAAAGATCGTGTACTGATTCGTTTGAAGCAAGATTTGCAGTTAAAAACGTTGCCTAATCGCATCGAGTGTTTCGATAACTCCAATATTCAAGGAACCAATCCGGTTTCGGCTATGGTGTGTTTCATAGGTGGCAAACCAGCTAACCGGGAATACAGGCATTTTTCTATTCAAACTGTTGTCGGCCCTAATGACTTTGCCAGTATGTATGAAGTTGTTACCCGTCGATATACTCGTGTACTGACCGAAGGCACTGACATGCCGGACCTTATCGTAATTGATGGTGGTAAAGGACAATTGAGTGCAGCTTGTGATGCGTTGAAAGCCCTAGATTTGTATGGAAAGGTGCCCATTATTGGTATCGCGAAACGGTTAGAGGAAATCTACTTTCCCGAAGATAACCTACCGCTTTACATTGATAAGAAATCGGAGTCACTCAAGCTCATACAGCGCATTCGTGATGAAGCCCACCGTTTTGCCATTACGTATCACCGGGATAAACGCAGCCGAAATAGTTTAATTAGTGAACTGGAAAATGTAGAAGGAGTTGGCAAAAAAACAGCGGCTAAACTCCTGAAACACTTTAAAGGCGTGACTAAAATTCGAGAAGCATCCTTTGACGAAGTGGCCGAAGTGGTTGGAAAAGACAGGGCGACAAAGCTCAAAGAATACTTTGATACCATTCAGAATGGCTAGCAATTGCGCGAACGAACTAATAAGGCATAAAAAAAGCGGCTTAAAAGCCGCTTTTTTTATGCCTTATTAGTATTCCCAGAGACTATGCTCAGTTTCCATCAATTCGTATTCGGTTTGATACGATTTCAGCAAACCTTCCCGATCACCATACATACCGACTAAATCAGTATCACCTGGGTTAGCCACTTTCGTAATCCGACCATAGAATAACCGGAGATCAAATGCATCGGCAAGATTTTTATGCTGTGCCTGATTTTGTGGGTTATACCAGATAAACTTCTTAGGGTCACTACGGAACAACTTGTCTAAATCCTTGTACTTGAACGAAGCAATAGGCTTCTCGTAACCAGCCGTATTCTTATCAGCAGGAAGCAAAAGCGTTACAGTCTGAATATCGTAATACAGGCGAGAACGTTTCCGGTCAAAAATCCAGTCTTCTTTAATTTCCAGGATGTTCAATTCTTTTGGGAAATATTCATCCCCAGAAAGAACGGGTGCTTGGGCAACTGCTACCGTATCTTTCTTCGGTTCTACAACAGGAGCTGGAACAGTAGTTTTACCTTTCTTTCCTTTTCCTTTAGCTATCGCTGATTTTTTCTTAGGAGCACCCCAGCCGTCATCGGCTGGCTCAGCAGTGGCAGCGGCTTTTTTAGGAGTGCCCCAACCGTCGTCAGCTTTTTTCTTATCGTCTTTCTTTGGAGTATCCCAGCCGTCGTTCTTAGCCCCATTTTTACCATCTTCGGTAAAACCTGCTGCTATTTCTTCCTTCGATAGACCACCACCTGTATTAGGAATCAAAAGATTTTCATGAAATTTCTCAGGCGATATTTTCGTCGTACACGAGTCAGACGTGTAGGCGTCGATAAGACCAGCTTTCACGGCTTCCATCAAATATTTCGAGATTTCGTTATTCTTCGAGAACATCGACTGATTCTGTTTCTCCTTTAGGTCAATCCGACGCCAAAGGGTCTTCTTCATCATAATGTCGTTCTCGTTAATTCCACGAACCGAATTTGCATTTACAGCACTGTTCGCCTTTTCCTGAGCCAAGGCATTCTCCCCTGCCAACGCCAGCGCTGCTACCGCCAGCACACCAGCAAATCGTATCGTTTTAATTTGTGTCATGGCTTTATTTATTGTCCAACTTATAAATGTAACGACCAGTAAACCACTTTAGTACGTTAATAAAGAGAAACCTGTGACAACAGACTTCCCATTGGGACATCACTGATTTCACCCCGGAAATTTCGACGCTGAACACCATCAATTTCAATAATCAGGCGGTCACCAGGCTGAGCTTCAGCAGCTAGATCACTGATTGATCCACCACCTGCTCCTGTTTTGGTAAACTTAACCCGTTTTGTACCACGCACCAGTGATATTGTTGCTCCTGTAGTACGGAAGTTAGCATCGTCTGGTGAGAAAGCGGCAAAACTCGGATCGGAAACAGCTTGAATTTTTACGCTGCGGGCCGACGATACAGGAACGCCACGTGGGTCCGTTGCAGGAGTACCACCAACAGATACTTGTATGCTCGGACGTGGTACTTTCGTAACCTTGAAATGTTCAGTTCCTAGCAGACTACCGCTATTGCTAATATTTAACGCAACGTTTGCCGAGCTTGGCACTACAGTTACCTTGCCTTTTTCACCGGATGCAATAACAGACGCACCATCTGCACTTATATTGGGGTTCCATAGAGCGCCTAATTGAGGGCTTTGGATACTCAATTTATTGGCGCAACCAAGATATAAAGGAGGCAATGTACCGGTTTCGATTTGGTAGGAAGGTTTCGCTACAAAATATTCCGCCGACAAAGGAACCGTTTTCAATCCAGCTGGAGTCTGGTAAGCAATTGAGCCCGTTAAAACACGACGTGCCAGACCGTTCTTATCATAAGAACCACCCTGCGCGGTAAATTCAACGATACCCTGACCGTCCTGCATACGAACAGAACCACCATTAAGGCTCATACGAGGTTGAATACCCGATGACGAAGCTGCTAAAAACATTTGGCCTTTAAACTTCGTACCCGCTACAACTACTTTCGAATCCATGCTAAGCATAGCAATGATTTTGTCGAATTTAACATCCTGCGCACCAACTTTACTGGCCAGTGCATCAAGTACTTCACCTTCAATTCGACGCACATCAGCTTGTTTTTGACTTAAGACGGCCAACGCTGCCGGTACCGGTGTTTGAGCAAAGTTCAATTCCGCAAAATCTTTCCGTTTTTGATCGGGTGAGTTAGCAGCAATAGGGTCATCTTTTCCATCAAGCGCCATTGGGCTATACTTTGTACCAGAATATTTAGAGAGATTTTCAACGTAGCCATTCAACTGATCTTTCAGTTTGAAAGCTGCTCCATTCCGGTTCGTACCGATCATGAGCTGGGCTACTTTTTCCTCTTCACTCAGGTTTTTAATATTACCCGATTCGTCACGGCCACCGCCAGCTTCGACTAATTGTTCTTTGATCTTGTCAATTTCAGAAATTACGTCTGCTGTTAACTTCCGCACTTCGTCAGCTTGTTTAACAATAACAAGATCAGTCGCGCGATTACCTGATTTTTCAACAGTAGCACGAATATTATCAAATGTACCCTGGTTAATTTTACCAACGGCACCTGTAGACTGCTCTAAGCTGTTATTAATTAAAACGAATTTTTCCAGAATGGCCGACGTGACTTGGAGAGCCAATAAAGCGGTCAAAACCAGATACATCATCCCGATCATCTTCTGACGGGGTGTCTCTTTTGTGCCTGCCATAAACTATGGTAGTGAGAATAAAAAAATGTGGAACAGTCCGCTTTAGCGGTTATCGTGTAAGAAGAGAAAAGTCTACATTACTATTATTTACAAGCCACAACTGGCTTGTAAATAATAGCGTAAACCAATTTATTTGCCATTGCCACGCATAGCTGTCAACATGCTACCGTACACATTGTTAAGAGATGCTAAGTTACCGGTCAGCTTAGCCAGTTCGTTTTTAAACTGCTGTGTGTCACGGCTGGCATCACTCATATTTTCCATGGCTGCGGTTAGGCTACCATAGAAGGCGTTCATTGCTTTCAAGTGCTTGTTTGTATCCTGCAACTCCAGTTCATAAACTGCATTCAAGGCACCCATATTTTTGGTTACCTTCTGGAATTGATCACGATAATCTTTCGCATCGGTAGTGGCATCAGCCATTGAGTTCATAGCAGTGATGGCTGTACCGTATGACTTGTTCATTTCAGAAATCGAAGTCGATGCTGATTTAACGCTCTTAGCGTAATCGTTTGTAGCAACAGTTGCATCGGTAAGGTCCTTGATCTTCGATACTGTTTCGTTAAGGCTCCGGAAGCCTGTACCTAAACGTTCGAATACGTCAGGCGTTACTTTGGCTTGAGCCAACATCTGATCCATGTTACCGGTTAAGCCATTTGCTTGTGGAGCAGGTTTGCGGGCTTCACCTTTATAATCATCTGCCAGTTCAGGATAAACCTTTTCCCAGGCATATCCATCGCCCGAGGTAGCTGGCATTGTAAAACTCTGTACTGCGTATAAGGCAAAAATAACTACTTCGGTTAGCAGACCGAGCGTAAGCATAAAGCCGAACTGCTCGTTGTGCGTAATTTTAGCCCAGGCTCCGAAAATAACGACGGCTGCCCCAGCACTATAAATAGTTGGTACTAAACGATCCCAAAAGAAACTCGTGGATTTTTCTGCTGCCATGATAAGCGATTATTGGATGGAATAGGTAATTGACTTAGTTATACTTTTTTAGCTGACTTTTTGCTGCTTTTACTCTTGCTGCTTCCTCCTACTTTACCGCCACGAGCCGATGCAGTACGTCCTTCCAAGTTATCCATTACACAACGGAAACCAATGTAAGAACGCTTCTGGTCTTCATATTCATAATAACGAGTACCTGTTTCCAGATAGTAGGCAATATCTTTCCAGGAACCACCACGAACTACTTTACGAGGCTCATCGGCATTCTGGTTGTCTGGGTTCATATCCCATACGATAGCGTTTGTATTTTCGGCATAGGCATCACGACACCATTCCGCAACGTTACCAGCCATATTATACAGACCGTAATCATTTGGACTATAGGCATTTGCTGGAGCGGTGTAAGGATAGCCATCGGCATCAAAGTTACCACGCTGTGGTTTAAAGTTAGCCAGGTAACAACCTTTGCCATTAGCTACGTATGGGTTACCCCAAGGATACTTAGCGCCATTTTTACCGCCACGAGCTGCCCACTCCCACTCCGCTTCTGATGGAAGACGGAATCCAAATGAACGGTACCCACCTTCTTTATTACGGAAGTCGTCGAGGGTGTTGGTACGCCATTTACAGAAATGCTTAGCGGCAATCCAGCTCACACCCACAACTGGGTAGGTATCAAAAGCTGGGTGAGCATAGTAGTGCTCCAGCATAGGATCACCATTGTGGTAAGTAAAGTCGTTTTTCCAAACAGTTGTATCTGGATAATACTTAGCCATAATTTCTTCTTCGCCTAAAGTCGATACAGAATCGGCTAACAATGCATTGACATACTGACGATATTCATGGTTTGATATTTCAGCATCATCCATGTAGAAAGAACTGATCGTTACCTGACGGTTCATGTTAATTTGGGTAGCTGCCACGTCCTCGTCGGCTTGACCCATTATAAACGAACCTGATGGAATGAGAACCATACCATAGGGAGTAGGTTGTTTCCAGCCTTTACGTCCTGTGGCTGTAATTTCCCCATTTGTAACGCCTACCTCTCCTCCTTTGCCGCCGTTGCCGCCAAATTTTGACTTCAGAAAGCCACAACCTTGCATTAGCAGTACCACTGCTGCGACCATCACTACCCGGGTTGCGTTGACTGTTAACCAGTTATACTTCATCATCGTAGACCTTTTCTTCTTCTTCTTGTGCGAGACCAGACTAAAAACGAAAATCTGTTTGGTTATTGTATGTTAAACCGGGTTCAGAATTATTTTCTATCAGTATTCTTACTCAATTCCGGTTCTATTTGGAAAAACTCGTTTGACCTCAAATCAACCTATTCCCCAAAAATAAGCGACCAGTTGCAAACAGCCTAACAAGAATATTGCCAAAATGGTCTTAATGGCAAAAATTAAGCTAGCGATTGGTCTAAAATTAATAGCGAAAACGCGGAGTTCTCACAATAGGTTTTTTGCGGGCATCAGGTGCTGGCAGGGCATAACCCAATATAATTTCATGCGACGTTGGACTTTTTATCTGAGCACCACTGGTTATAATATCCAGCGAATAACCAACACGTAGCGCGTTATTACGCATTAAATTAATACCAACGGTAGCCATCAAAGCATCTCTCAGTCGATAACCCACGCCAGCCCAAATACGATTGTCATATGTGCCAACTAAATTCAGGGTAGCTACCGATCCACGGACTCCTTGAAGTGTACTGTATTGGACTAACACGGATGGCTGTATATCAATGTTATACCCTAATCCAAGTCGATAACCCGCCGATAGGTAAGCTTTAGGTTCAGACGCATCAATCGAGCGGTCAGTCACATAGCTATAGGTAGCTTTATTCAGGTGAGAAACGCTGACACCTAACCAATAGTCAGTTGTGTTGTAATAAACGCCCGCGCTAATATCAGGTTTAAACTGGTTAATTCGTCCAGTTGGAATTAATGGATCATTGGGGTCTGTAGCTCGAAATTGACCAAAGTCAAACCCCCGGTTAAACATGCCCGCTTGTACTCCTAATGCCAATGTACCGTTTTTCAGGGCTAAGCGATACGCATAGGATACTTGCACAGCCTGGTTGATTGATGGCCCGTATTTATCGTTCAGCGCATAAATACCGATACCGCTCTTAATGCTTGCCAGCGGCATATTAAACGATAGTAACTGAGTACTTTGTGCGGCACTACCATCACCATTACCGATCGTCTGATAACCCAGGTATTGCGTTCGCTGTGTGATTTGCAATCGTGACACGCCCTCCGATCCTGCCGCTGCCGGATTGTAATACAGCGGATTATACATGTATAAACTAAACTGGGGGTCTTGTTGCGCCCGGGCAGTTTGAGCAGCAATGGCCAGTAGTAATAAGGCGTAAACGTAAAATGTGCGAATCATACAGCCTAAGCGAAATTCAGAACGGCAATTGATCAACAATCACAGCGTTCTGTTAAACAATATCACAGTTTACAACTAAACGCGTGTAAAGACAAATTATTGGCCCGTAAATAACGGCTAAATGCCGGAAATGAGGTTATTTCTCGGTTCCGGCATTTAGTTTTATATAACAACAATCGTTTATCAATTGTTAGCCTTTTTCAGATACAAATCTAAGGCACCTGTCATAGAGGGTGCGTTCGGCAATGGAGCCTCAATATCGAGGGTCAATCCGGCGTCTGTAATCGCTTTGGCAGTGGTTGGGCCAAAAGCCGCCAACCGTGTTCCATTTTGATTAAAATCGGGAAAATTGCTTAATAACGAGCTAACTCCCGATGGACTAAAGAAGGCAATGATATCGTAACTCTTGATATCCAGATCCGATAAATCAGTTGGAACTGTCTCATACATAACAGCTTCTGTGAAATGTAGGCTACTGGTATCCATGAATTCGGGAATATCATTCCGCCGAATGTTTGAGCACGGGAACAGGAACTTCTCGTTCTTGTGCTTTTTAATCAGATCGAACAGTTCGGTAGCCGTTTTAGTCCCGTTAAAGATTTTACGCTTTCGAATGACAATGTATTTCTGCAAATAATTGGCCGTCTGTTCCGAAATACAGAAGTATTTCATATCGGCGGGAACTTCAATCCGACCTTCCTGGCAAATCCGAAAGAAGTGGTCGATGGCGTTACGGCTCGTGAAAATAATTGCCGTATGGGCAAGAATATTAATTTTCTGACGCCGAAAATCCTTAAACGACACGCCCTCAATTTGAATAAAGGGTCTGAAGTCAATTTGAAGATTATACTTGCTAACTAAATCAAAATACGGAGATTTTTCGTCGGCGGGTCTGGATTGGGTTACTAACATCCGGTTTACTTTCGTAAGCCGGGCCTCTGTGGATTGCATACTAGTCTCGTTCATTGAATCTCTACTCGGGTCAATAGTCAGTGCAGTCAACAGTTTCTGTCAACAGTTATAAAACTCACTTAGTAACTGTCAATAGCTTCTTGATGACTGAAAACTCATCCATCACAGTGCAAAACGCAAACCGATGATGAGTGGAATCAATTCAACGATACAAAGGTACGAAAATAAATAAAGATTCTTGATAGGATCAACACTACGTATGACGAAGTATAAGAGGGCTAAACGGGCAGCATAGAAGACAATCAATGGCAACAAGATAGCATTTTGTGCCCAAGTCGTTGCCGATGTGTTATATGCAAT
Source organism: Spirosoma litoris (assembly GCF_054776755.1). Lineage (NCBI taxonomy): Bacteria > Pseudomonadati > Bacteroidota > Cytophagia > Cytophagales > Cytophagaceae > Spirosoma > Spirosoma litoris. Next base: position 59,685 of record NZ_BAAHBI010000075.1, read on the forward strand.
GATAGCCAGCAAAAGAGTCAACGTGGTGAAAAATAGCAGAGATGACTGTAGAATTTTGAAATAATGAACATTCACCACCTCCTGTAATTTGTAAAGCCCCCCCATTATCTCTAAAGCCACGTATTTACCAATCAGGCTTAAAAAAGCGACGCCACTCAGCAAAAAAAACTCGCCCACCAACCAACCCAATTGCTGTTCTCCTGGTAATAGAGCCCGGGATGCAAAAACATCCAGGTTACGGCTTTGTACAAAAACAATCAGGTAAGCAATGACAAAGCTTAAATTAAGGGCAAATAATGTATTCGTACTGCTCAATGGTCGATTAATGAGGAATGAATCATCTTGTGACCGCATTGAGACTAGATCGCGCAAACTATAAAACCGGTAAAAGGCCCGACTATTGAAACTAAACAAAAACGCATGGGTAGCCAATAAGAACAGCAGACCCAAGCTAAGGAAATTGTCATAGATCGTACGAACACGGGGCCGTACGCTCAGATTAGTATCGTTTAATACGACTGGCTTCTGCGTTGCTGACTTAGGGTAACCAATAAACAACTGCTTATTATCGAGCCCAGGCGCACCGTAAATCGTCAGGAAAATTTCTGGTTGACGATAGACCCGGTATAGACTATCAATACTCAAGACCTGCCACTGATCGGCCTGGAGTTTTCGTTTGAGAGCCGCGTTGATAAACAGAAAGCCATCTTGTCGGGTAGACATCACCAAACTATAATGCCGGTTGCTTTCCAGGTCTACGTAAACACTCAATGCCGTTTGATCGGCGTGTAATTCGTTGATATACGGCACGTAGGCTTTCGCACGCTCGTCGTATATCTGAAAATCATTATGAAAATCGTGAACGGGATAATACTTACCACCCGGACCAATACCGCTGGTACGAGGCTGTGCCGCAGCAGCTAAAAAAAAGAGCGAAAGAGCCAAAGAGTGAATGAGCGTTATTACAGCTATAGCTGCCTGACTCATTACATATCTTTCGCTCTTTCGCTCTTTCACTCTCTAACTCTTTTATTTGCCCAACGCTTTCAGCATCGTGTCGCCAATGAGGGCTGGAGACTCAACTACATGGATGCCACATTCCTGCATAATCGCCATTTTAGCAGCAGCTGTGTCATCTGCACCACCAACAATAGCACCAGCGTGACCCATACGACGGCCTTTAGGTGCAGTTTGTCCAGCAATAAACCCAACAACGGGTTTCCGGTTGCCATCGGCCTTAATCCAGCGAGCAGCTTCGGCTTCCATACCACCACCAATCTCACCAATCATAACAATCGCATCGGTGTCAGGATCATTCATGAGCAGTTCAACAGCCTGTTTCGTAGTTGTACCAATGATTGGATCTCCCCCGATACCAATAGCTGTTGATTGTCCGAGGCCAGCTTTGGTCAACTGATCGACGGCTTCATACGTCAGCGTACCAGACTTAGAAACGATCCCAATCCGACCTTTCTTAAAGATGAAGCCGGGCATGATACCTACTTTACATTCTTCGGCAGTCATAACACCGGGGCAGTTTGGCCCAATGAGTCGTACATCTTTATCGGCCAGGTAGTTTTTTACGGCTACCATATCTTCCGTCGGGATACCTTCAGTAATGCAAATGATTACCTTGATACCAGCTTCGGCAGCTTCCATAATAGCATCGGCAGCAAAAGCGGGCGGTACGAAAATAATGGAAACGTTGGCCCCTGCCTGCTCAACAGCCTGTTGAACGGTGTTGAATACAGGGCGGTCGAGGTGAGTCTGGCCACCTTTGCCGGGTGTTACGCCCCCAACAACGTTAGTACCATATTCGATCATCTGCTGGGCATGAAAACTGCCTTCCGAGCCAGTAAAGCCCTGGACGATAACTTTAGAATCTTTGTTGACTAAAACAGACATAACAGGTTTTAGAAATCGTTGGCGATACGGTTATGAAGAGGAAAGAGAAATAGACAAAAGAAAAAGGATTCTGTGGCCGACCACTTCTTATTCTTAGGTTTACTCGTCTTACGTCTTTAAAAGTTGGGCAAAAGTAGCCGAAACTTCGTAAATTACGTGATGATTTTTTCGCACATCCTTTCCGGTTGTATTCTGGCCGGAGCGGGCGTCGTGGTGTTTTTGCACTTTTTCGGACGCATTTCTCTCTTCAATCGCCTGTTATGGGGGGTATTTTTGTTAACAACATCGCTGGCTGCCCTAATTGGGGTACTTTATTATACAGGCAATGAATCCATCCGGCCACTCCATCAGTCTATGATTTTACTGGCTGATACACTGGGAGTTGCCTGCCTTATAACTGCCGTTTATGCCTTATTGAACCGCCAAACTCTTTCCTTAATTACATTCGTAGCCACTGTTTTTTTTGGGTTGCTACTGTTCATCGGGTTACTATTTCCTAATGCGCGTGTTTTTACACCGATCGTGCCCTCAATGGGCATTTTAGTATTGATGTTGCTAGCGGTTTTTTCATTAATGCAGCGAAATAAACGGGGTCTCTGGGTGGTATTGGCAGCTATGATGATGGGATTGGCCACGAAAGCCGAAGCCTTTGACTCGCTAGTTCACCCAACCGATTTTTACCATTATACCACAGCCATTGCGTTATGGCTTTTCGGAAAATCCGCAGACTGGCGCGTTGGCATGGTCTGAAAATTATTTATCAGGAAAAAAGCAAGCCGCTTAACCAATCCCTATCACGACGAGTTACCTTCTCAATTCTTTCCATATCGGAAAGGATAAACTAGATCAAACGACTCAACGAACGTGAATTTATTGGAGTTAGCGCATAGTCCAGCTCTGGTCGCTAAGGCCGCCCGGCTGGTGTATATGAATGATACCATGCCGGGCATTCATCGCCAGCGAACTGGCAGTCAGTTTTCGTATGTTGATCCTACTGGCAAAAAACTGGAGGATGAAGAAACCCTGGCCCGAATTCGTAGCATGACTCTGCCCCCTGCCTGGGAGGATGTCTGGATAAGTCCCAAAGCGAATGGCCATTTACAGGCAACTGGTATCGATACTAAAAATCGAAAGCAGTACCGCTATCATACAAAATGGAATGCGATTCGAAGCGAAACAAAATTTTTTCGGATGGTTGCTTTTGGGCAAGCACTGCCTTTGCTGCGGGCACGTTTAGCCAAGGATTTAAAAATGAAGACACTTTCCCGCGAAAAAGTAATTGCGATTGCGCTCAGTGTCATGGAACAAACCCTAATTAGGGTAGGTAATGCAGCTTATGAAAAAGAGTACGGTTCTTATGGTCTGACAACGCTAAAAAACCGGCATGTTAAGCTTGAAGGCAACGAAGTACACTTTAGTTTTAAAGGCAAAAAAGGCATTTATCACGACATTACGCTACACGACAAGCGGCTATCGCGCTTAGTCAAAGCTTGCCGCGATATTCCTGGAAAAGAATTATTTCAATATTTCGATCAGGATGGCAATCGCCATTCCATTGACTCAGGCATGGTGAATGAGTATCTGCACGAAACAATGGGCGACGATTTTTCGGCAAAAGATTTTCGCACCTGGGCAGGCACCGCCAATGCCCTACGACTTTTAGTTGAACTGGAGCCTTGCGATACGGAAAAAGAATTGAAGAAAAATGTAAATACGGTCCTTGATGAAGTGGCACACCAATTAGGTAATACCCGTACTGTTTGCCGAAAGCACTATGTCCATCCGCAAATTCTGGAGGCTTATGAATGCCAGGATCTAAATATATATATCAAACAAAAAGCCCGATTTCGCCAAACCAGTCCTTTTGGCCTCGATGGTATTGAGAAGCTACTGCTGAAATTTCTCAAAGATCAGGTAAAGTTGGTGAAGTGAATGCCGTAATGGGCCTTATTCTTTTCACCAACTTTACCTGATCTTTATCTAGGTATTTGCTTTCCGAATTTTAATCCCTCTGTTCGAAGCCCACTCTTCTGCTTTGGCGGTTGCAATAGCAATAGCGCGCTGTTCTTCAGTCCCCTCAGCTAGCAAGGCATTAGCGATATCAATGGCTTTGTTCCGTACTGGAGCCATGAAATTCTTCAACGAATTTGGATATTCTTTCTTTGTCCAGGGCATATCCGTAAATCAGTTTTGTTAGTCTAATAGGAAATTAACCTCTTAGCTAACTAACTGTTTACTGCTGACGGCCAAGCTCTTGAGTAATCGTACTACTTAAGCGAAGAAGTTCGATCTCGGCAGTTTTGGCATTATATTCAGCATCGATTAACCGAAGTTGCGCATCCAGCAAGTTGCGTTGTACATCCCGAAAACCAACAGCCGTCAACGTTCCCAATCGGTAGCGGTCATAGGCAATGTCTACGTTCTGGGTCGTAATTTTATAATTCTGCACTTCGAGTGATAGCAATTGCAAGTTGGTTCTGTACTGCTGGAATGTCTGGTTAAGGGCTAGCTCTAGCTGTACACGCTGGTTATTCGTTTGGTACTCAGCATTAAGTGCGTTAGCAGTAGCTACCTGTTTTTGGCGACGCAGGTTAAATCCATTAAAAATAGGTAGCGATGCCTGAATCCCGTAGGTAAGCCCGTTGTTTCGGGCTGTTGCTAAAATTGAGGTTCCACCCGCCTGGTTATTAATAGCCGTGTACGAATAGCCTGATAATAAGTTTACTGTTGGATACTGTTGAGCCTCAGCCAGTTTTATATTTAAATCTGCCACTTTACGATTTAAGACAGCAGCAGCCAGCAAGGGGTTATTAGAAAGCAACGACTCACGTAACTGCTCAAGCACTAAATTAGAGCGAACTATAATTGTATCCTGTACAGCAAATTCAGTAGTAGGGTCGCGCACAAGAAGCGTATTCAGTAAAATTTTAGCGTTCGACAGGGCCAATTGCTGACCTATCAGCGAGGCACTATCGACATTGTAATCTACCTGAGCCGTCAGATAATCTACCTTCGAAAAACTACCCACTTCGAAGTTAGTTTTGGCCAGATCAAGTCGATATTGTGAAATATCAAGTGCCTGTCTTACAGCAAGTAAACGCTGTAATTGTCGCACAACATTATAATACCCCGTTGCAACGCTGGCTAACGTTCCTTCAATATTGGCTCTGGTATTTACTTCGCTAATTCGGACTAGCTCTTTTAGCTGATCAAGCACGTAAAACGTAGCAAAACCATTAAAGATGTTCCAGTTTAAGTTAACACTAGCAGTTGTATTTTTACTGATAACACCTGGCAGATCGGTAGGCTGGGTGGTTTGTATTAAATAAGACTGTCGTATATGCTGGTTCGAGTTGTTATTGGTTAGGTTACCACTCAAAACAGGTAAGAAACCAGCGTTACCCAGGGTATTATTATAGGCAGCTATTTGTTGCTGCGTCTGGGTTATTTTAATCTGATAGTTTTGGGCAAGTGCCGTTTGAATGGCATTAGCCAAGGTAACTACTTCACCTTGCTGGACAATTGTAGCATTGCGCAGAGCACGTTGAATAGGGGTTTGAGCGGGTTGAGCGGGTTGCTGCGCAAGAGCCAGTGTAGGAATACAGGTAAAAAAAAGCCAACTGCTGAGTTTCATTGATTCGAGGTTGATAAGAACAAGTAAGACAAAAATAAGAGAATCTTCAATTAGCCCGTTAGCTTATTCACCTTTCGCCTATCTTGCATCTTTCCTTTTAATCCTCATGAAACGTCATCTACTGCTATTTTCTACTCTTGCAGCTCTGGTTACGGGTTGTTCTTTCAAAAAAAAGGCTGATTTACTGGTCAAAAATGCACAGATCTATACCGCAGATTCCAGTTTTTCGATGGCGGATGCGTTTGTCGTTCAGGATGGAAAATTTCTGGCGATAGGCACAGAACAAGCCCTAGCCGATCAATATGAAGCCACCACTACGCTAGATCTGAAAGGCCAGCCCGTTTATCCTGGTTTCTATGATCCTCATGCCCATTTCTTAGGATTAGGCCAGGTATTGGATCAGGCCGATCTGGTTGGCGCAGAATCGTACGATGAAGTCATTGAACGGCTGAAAACATTTTACAAAGCCCACCCGAATGTTTTATGGCTTAGCGGTCGAGGATGGGACCAAAATGACTGGCCTGAAAAAGTTTTCCCAACAAAGGAGAAACTGGATGCTGCCTTTCCAAATGTACCCGTCGCCTTGATGCGTGTGGATGGCCATGCCTTGCTTATTAACTCAAAAGCGCTTCGGCTGGCCAATATAACGGCTGGCTCGAAACTCCCCGGTGGCGAAGTTGTTCTCGAAAACGGTCAGCCCACAGGTGTATTGGTAGACAATGCCATGCAGTTCATCAGACGGGTGATTCCGCGCCCCAGCAACGCCGATAAAACCCGAATGTTATTGAATGCCCAAACGGCCTGTTTTGCCTTAGGCCTCACTACGGTATCTGATGCAGGCATCAGCCCCGATGAGATTAATCTGATCGATAGTTTGCAGCAAGCTGGCAAACTCAAGATACGCGATTATGCCATGATTAGCCTAGGCGAACCCAATCTGGATTATTTTCTCAAACGTGGCCCATTTCAGACCGATCGGCTAACCGTTCGTTCCTTCAAGCTTTATGCCGATGGAGCCTTAGGTTCACGGGGCGCCTGTTTACGCCAACCCTACAGCGATCGTCCCGAAACAAGTGGGTTTCTTTTACTGGCTCCAGCAGAGCTAGAGCGGGTCACCAAACTTCTCTACGCATCTAAATTCCAGGCAAATACCCACTGCATTGGCGATTCGGCGAATCACTTGATGCTCGATTTATATGGCAAGTTATTAAAAGAGAAAAATGACCGTCGCTGGCGGATCGAACATGCACAGGTAGTATCACCAGAAGATTTTGTGAAGTTTGGCCAATATTCGATTATTCCATCCGTACAACCTACCCATGCAACCTCAGACATGTACTGGGCTGGCGATCGATTGGGGGCAATTCGGGTTAAAGGAGCCTATGCCTTTAATGATCTGATGAAACAGAATAGTTTAATTTCTTTTGGCAGCGATTTTCCGGTTGAAGCTCCTAATCCGCTATTTGGCTTTCATGCCGCAGTTGCTCGCCAAGACGCTAAAAACTTCCCGGCAGGTGGCTATCAGATGGAGAACGCTGTCGACCGCAAATCGGCCCTATTAGCTATGACTCGCTGGGCCGCCTACGCCAATTTTGAAGACCAATTACGAGGATGCATTGCTCCTGGCAAACAAGCCGACTTTGTGGTTCTTGATCAGGATATTATGACCGCTCCGAACCCGAAACTACGGCAGACCAAAGTACGTCAGACCTGGGTCGGTGGCGAGCGGGTTTATTAAAGTCACCTATGGTCAGGAGTTATCAAGAGTGGTGAAGTAATAGTCAGGTGTAGCTATCAGTCCTGTACTCAACTATTTACTAACCATTCTTGACAACTTCGGACAATTTTAATATACTTCCAGAATCTGATAAGTCATTTTATTGAACACGACCGAATCGCCCGCCTTTCGTCCTGACAAAGCAATTCCAATTGGCGATGCTGCTGAAACGGCGAAGTAATCCGTTCCGTCGAGTGTTAGTTTACCGGCGCCAATACTGATAAAAAACTTCCCCCGACTTGTCATGATCAGGCTTCCGGGTTGGCCGATAGTATAACTTTTGTCGATGTTAATCTGCTTCAGGTCCCGCTCCACCTTCTGAGCTTCGGCTAAAAGCTGGGCATTTCGATCACGCTCAAGTTGGGCCATAGCTCTCCCTGTTTCGTATTTATCGCCCGCGCTACTTTTCGATTCCGAATTAGCTGCTTCCTGCGCGGCTTCCATTGCCTGCTTTGCGGTACTAACCCGTAGTTGCACGTAGACTTCGCACTGTGCAAAAAGGGCCGCCTTAATTTGTTGTTGATTCGACACGTTACTGATTTCTAGGACGCGAAGTTAGCTCATCTAAAAATCTAATCTATACAAGCTCATTTTCCATATAAGAGGCATCGTATCGTTCCAGCCCTTCATGCCAATGGTGGAGAGGTAATGAATTCATAGCAATTCTGTCAGGTCAATCTTATCTTTATAACCTTTCTGAAAATGCTTTTTCATTGATGGAAACCACAGCCCCTCCTACCCTTCCTGTGCCTTTGCATCCGGGCTTGCCCATGCTAGGCAACACACTGGCTTTTCTGCGCAATCCGCTGGGCACTTTACATACCCTGCAACGGCAACACGATCGTCTGGTGCACTTACGCATTGGTGGAAGGCATCAGTATTTGGTGCTTCGGCCTGAAGACGTCAAGTATGTGATACAGGAAAATCACCGCAATTACGGGCGTTCGCCAGCCTTTGAAATCCTGAAGATTTTTCTGGGAAATGGGTTATTGACTAGCGATGGTGATTTCTGGCGACGTCAACGGCGATTGGCTCAACCCGCCTTCCACCGGCAACGGTTAGCTGCCTTAACAACGACCATGATTGCCGAAACGGCCAGTTGGATTGATGAACTGGAACAGCAGCGAAACAAACAGCCCATTAACATGTCGCAGTCATTTATGGACGTAACGATGCGCATCGTTTGCAAAACACTGTTTAGCTCTGATACAACGGGGAAACTGGATGGCCTGTCGAGTGCACTCGATACACTTAATTATCTGGCCAATAAGAAGATGCTCAATCCGCTTCGGTTTCCCTATAGCTGGCCAACTCCCGATAATATACGATCCAAACGAGCCCGAGCACAGGTCGATTCATTTATTTACGGTGTTATCGACCAACGGCGGCACCATCATGACGATAAAGATGATTTATTGGGCATGTTGCTGAGTGCCGAAGATGAAGACACGGGCGAAAAAATGTCGGACCAACAACTGCGCGATGAATGTGTAACTCTTTTTTCGGCAGGTCACGAAACGACGGCTGTTTCTATGGCCTGGACAATCTATCTGTTAAGCCAACACCCCGACGTGCTAGCTCGACTCCAGACCGAAAGCAGAGAGGTTTTAGGCAATGAACCTATGCCTTCGCCTGACAAGTTTCGGTCATTAACGTACACATTGCAAGTCGTGCAGGAATCACTACGCTTGTACCCTCCTGCCTGGATTATGAGTCGACGGGCGCATAACCCTGACCATATTGGCCCCTATACGATTCCAGCAGGTGACACTGCCCTGATCTCACCTTATCTGCTCCATAGAGACCCAGCCAACTGGCCCGATCCTGACCGATTTGATCCTGATCGGTTTGCAGTGGGCGGCCTTAAAGATCAACTCCATTCGTATGCGTATCTGCCCTTTGGTGGAGGGCCTCGCTTGTGTATTGGGAATCAGTTTGCCTTGATGGAGATGCAAATCTTATTAGGCATGTTGGTGCGTTCATTTGATTTCAAATCCGTCGCCGATCAGCGTATTATTCCTAAGCCATTAATCACATTACGACCCAATCAAGCGGTTTACATTAATTTATTGTAAATTTTCATTTATACTTTTTAAAGAATTTCACTAATAAGCCGTTCCACGTTTTGCTTAAAAAGCCGTTCTTTCAAGTGGTTAGACGATAATAAAACAAAAGTCCGTGAAACGCACTTGTATCTTTCGTAGGTAGTATTGACTTTGTGGTTCACATAGTCAAACTTAGATAGTCCATTGATGTTCTAATTTCAGTTCACTTTAAATGCGACACAATGAGACTACAAATGCACGCCGTTAGATTCACGGCAGATCAGAGCCTGTTAGATTTTATCCAGGCTAAGCTTGATAAGCTAGACACTTTTCATGATCGTATCATCAGCGGAGAAGTGTTCTTAAGACTAGAGGGGGCTGACTCCAACAAAGTCAAAGAGAAAATTATCGAAGTTCGACTAATGATTCCCGGAAAGGAAATCTTCGTTAAAGAACACGATAAAAGCTTCGAAAGCGCCACCGATCGGGTTATGGATGTCCTGAAAGACAAACTCGTCCGATTTAAGCAAAAGCGGAGTGATATCTCCAGCCCAGCTATTGCTAAGGCCACATCCGATGTAGAAGATGAAGACGAGGTTTTCGAACCTGACGAGTTATAAAAGTAAATTAACAAACAGAAAAGCCACCCCAAACGGAGTGGCTTTTTGATTTTATTGATTTTGTCATTCCGACGCCAGGAGGAATCTCAAAGTCCCTTATAAGTCAAGTTTGAGATTCCTCCTGGCGTCGGAATGACAAAAAATTACAAACTGAATGCAGTTTTGACTTTATCAACAAAATCAAGCTTTTCCCAGGTAAACAGCTCAACTTCAACTTCTTTCGTATTTCCGTTCGAACCAAAGGTTTTCTTAACGATTTCGTTCTTACGACCCATGTGACCATAGGCCGCAGTCTCGGAGTAAATTGGATTGCGAAGTTTAAGCCGTTGTTCGATAGCATATGGGCGCATATCGAAAATCTCGCTCACTTTTTCAGCGATAACTCCATCATGCAAATCTACTTTAGCCGTGCCATATGTATTCACATACAAACCACAAGGCTTAGCTACCCCAATAGCATAAGAAACTTGTACTAGCACCTGATCGCAAAGACCAGCTGCTACCAGGTTTTTAGCAATGTGACGCGTAGCATACGCTGCCGAACGGTCTACTTTAGAGGGATCTTTACCCGAGAAAGCTCCACCACCATGTGCGCCTTTACCGCCATAGGTATCAACGATAATTTTACGGCCTGTCAGACCTGTATCACCGTGAGGGCCACCAATTACAAATTTTCCCGTTGGGTTGATGTAATAGGTAATGTTGTCAGTAAACAAACCGTGTAATTCGGCTTTTTGAGCCGCTTTCACACGTGGAATTACAATATTGATGATATCCTCTTTGATTTTGGCCAACATTGTCTCATCATCGGCAAAATCGTCGTGCTGAGTTGAAACTACAATCGTATCAATCCGGATGGGCTGATGATCGTCTGAGTATTCAATCGTCACCTGCGACTTAGCATCAGGGCGCAGATAAGGCATAAGCTCGAGTTCATTGTTCCGAATCACCGACATTTCACGCAGGATAGCATGAGCCAGATCTAGCGGCAATGGCATGTAGTTGTCAGTTTCGTTGGTGGCATAACCGAACATCATCCCCTGATCACCAGCTCCCTGCGCGTTTGCTTTTGACTCAAAATCGTTGTTATCAACCAAACGATCAACACCTTGGTTAATATCGGCTGATTGGTCGTGCAAAGCCGAGAAAATGCCACACGAATTAGCCTCAAACATATATTCGCTCTTCGTGTAACCGATTTTACGGATTACCTCGCGCGTGATTTTTTGAACGTCTAAGTAGGTATCGGTCTTAATTTCGCCAGCTAGAACAACCTGACCAGTTGTAACGAGTGTTTCGCAGGCTACTTTGCTGGACGGATCAAACGCCAGAAAATTATCAATCAGTGCGTCAGAAATTTGATCGGCGACTTTATCGGGATGTCCCTCAGAAACAGACTCGGAAGTGAAAAGATAAGGCATTGAATTATCCGTAGACTTGGTTTAAGCTACAAATCTACGAGTTTCTGAGTAGGGGGCAAGACATCAGTAGACCCCTACCTTACTATCCGGCTATTTTTCGACGCAATACACTAAAGAAGGCCGACAAAAATGGCCAGAATGGCATGGTAGCAAATAACTGAATTTCCTCAAAAAAATGAGTTTCTTCGTCTAAAAACTTAAAAACACGGCGAGGGTTTTCGGTGTATACACGGGTAAAAATATCATCGGCAGGGTGCCGGTTTTGCTCTAGAACGTTTAGAAAAATACTATCGTAAAGTTTAAATCGTCGCTTAAACCAAGGTATAGTTCGATTTGGCTTACCCGTTGTGGCCAAATTGTGAACAATTTCCTGCAGGTAACGCTGCGTTCGGTGAAATGTATAACCTGTTGAGGCTTTGGTAAAACCTCCCGCCGTGCCTATTCTAACGATGTGTTCAGAAGGATTCTCCTGTGTTGGCTCATCAGACATTGGGATAACTCCGTACTCGGTTTCGCAGATTTTATAACCTCCTGTTGGTAAAAAACGGTCTATATATTGCTGTAATTCAACGTCGTACTCTTCGTTAGCTAACAAGGTAGAATTGAAAATCGTAAACTCAACCAGAGCTGTTTTTTCATTGAACGGCAATACATATATGAATCGGCAGTCCCCCCCTTGCCCGATTCGAAAATCCATGATCTCTGCACATTCAGAGTCAAAGCAAGGCGTTGAGGTTGTAATTACCCAGCCTTTAAAATGCTGCAAAAGGTTATGATTCTCTGGCTGATCTAATTTTAGGGCAAACGTGCTGTCAAATACATAATCAGCAATATAGGGTTCGTCGTCAGCAATAACGAAGCCACCTTGCGGAGTATCTTTGATACGTTGAATCGTTGCTTGTTTTCGCTCAACATTAGGCCGTTTAGCCAGTTCTGTGTCTATAAACCCATAGAAGTCAATGCCTCGTAACATTTTATACTGGTAACCCCACATATCCAACTTACCGGCATAGGTAGTTCCATGAAAGGAGATTGCGTTCCAGGTACGAAATAAAATCGACTCAAATGGATGCAATAATGCGCTGGAGTCAGCAGACCCCGTTTTGTGCGGCTCTCGTTCCCAAAAGCACCACGTTCGATCATTACGATTTTTCTGTTCATGATCCAGAATCAGAATACGTCGATCACGCAATGGAGACTGGAGTAAGTAATAAGCCAGGCTTAAGCCCGCCATGCCTCCTCCAGCAATGATGAAGTCGTATTTTTTCATGCAGCAAAGAAAAAGTCCGGGCCGTTGGTCCGGACTCTTTCTTATAAAATGACGAAGGTGCCTAAAATGTTTAGCCTTCGGTAACTTCTTTTACACATTTACATGCTTCTCGGCATGATAACTGGACCGAACTAATGGTCCTGACTCAACGTACTTCAGCCCACGTTTCAGCCCTTCTTCACGATACATAGCGAATGTATCAGGATGAATCCATTCAATTACTTCGTGGTGCATTTTGGTCGGCTGTAGGTATTGGCCTAAGGTCAAGATATCTAACCCATTAACAGCCAGATCATCCATTGCCTTAAATACTTCATCGTGGGTTTCGCCTAAACCAAGCATAATACCCGATTTTGTTCGCTGTCCATATTCTTTAGTACGGCGAATTTGTTCGAGACTACGCTCATACCGAGCCTGTGGCCGCACCCGCCGATAAAGTCGTTCTACGGTTTCCATGTTATGCGAAACCACTTCCTGACCGGCCGAAATCATTCGCTCGAGTGCTTCCCAATTCCCTTTTGTATCAGGAATAAGGGTCTCTATAGTTGTAGAGGGCGATGCTTCTTTAATGAGTTTCACCGTTTGGTACCAGATTTCGGCACCCCGATCCTTCAGTTCGTCGCGATTTACTGACGTCAGTACAGCGTGCTTAACTTTCATCAGCACAATGGCTTCAGCTACACGCCGGGGCTCATCGGTATCATATTCGTTAGGGCGCCCGGTTGCCACTGCGCAGAATGTACAGCTTCGTGTGCAAACATTGCCCAGAATCATAAATGTAGCCGTACCTGCGCCCCAACACTCGCCCATATTGGGACAATTGCCACTTTCGCAGATGGTGTGAAGCTTGTGCTCGTCTACTAACTTACGAACTTTAGCATATTCAGGGCCAATAGGCAGTTTTACGCGCAGCCAATCGGGGCGTTTCGGAGCGCCCGCCCGGTTGCGTTGTTGTTCAGAGGGTATTACGGGTAGTTCGATCATGTCACCTCAATCCTTTCCAGCAAAATTCGTTTTCACAGCGGAAAGTTCACTCTATAAGCAAGGAGCAGGGAGCATGGCGCACGGTTTTACCAGCCCAACTCCGCGCTCCCTGCTCCTTGCTATCTATTTCTTACCCCCAAAAAATAAAGTAAGATAGGCCGACGTGAAGAAGTTACGATTGCCATCTTCCCGATTACCCGTTGCGCTTTGGTTGGGAATAATGACAATTTTATTGGGGAACACTTCGGCTAAGAAACCAATTTCAATACCTGTTGTATTGGCCCTGAAAGAACTCAGTTCAAAACTCAAAGCTGCTTTTACGTTCAATCCGACGGTGAGCTTCGACTGATCGAGGCCTTGAAAAAAGCCGCCAGCACCTACTACCGTTTCGCCAGTGGGCGTCATATAGCCATTTACTTGTGAAGCAGGTACAGTTCGGGACGAGTTGCCATAGGATACTTCCAGATAATAAGGCTTAATAATACCGAGCGAAGGCCCCCCGGCCAATATGCCACTTACGGCAATTCCTTCATCGCTATTGCGCTGAAACAGTTTCACTTCCCGGCCGTAAGAAGGGCGCAGGACGAACAGATAGTTTTCTTTTCCGCTGATATAGCGAGAGCTAATCGAATTGACAGAGGATTGGATCTCTTTCGGATGTTTTACATTGACAAGCTCAACACTAAGATAACTATACTGCGGCATGCCGTACAGTTTATTCGACAATAAACGAGATTGCCGGAAGGCAAAGCCACCGATAATACCCGAATTCGTGTTGGTAGTCAACCCAAATGTTGTTATGGTATGGTAGCTATCCTCTTCGCTGTCGACATTTTGCGCATTAGAAACCTGGCCCGACAAGAGGAGACAGCTTAACGCAAGTCCAAATACTGTGTATAGTGTTCGCATTTCGGTAAAATCCTGAATTAAAGCTACTCATTTTACTGATTATTCACAAAATCAGAGACCACAATTAGCGTAACTACATCGTTCTTTTTATGTTTAGGCTTAAACAGAGTCCGAAGCCATCGCAGATAGGCGATTTAGGTAACGGAGGCTGCTTACCATTAGCTGTTACCAATGTAAGCAGCGAGATTTGTGATTTACTCTAAACGATATACGTTTTTTATATGGCAACGATTCACATTGATTACCTGGGTGGCCTGCGTACCGATTGTGTCCATCTTCAATCGGGTACGCATATTAACACCGATGCTCCTACCGATAACCAGGGCATGGGTGAAGCGTTCTCACCAACTGATCTGGTGGCTAACGCACTGGGCTCCTGCATTATTACAACGATGGCCATTTTTGCCCGTCGCGATGGCATCGATTTAACCGGGAGCGAACTCGATGTAACGAAAGTGATGACCACGCAACCTCCCCGTCGTATTGCCCGCATCGAAGTTAACTTAACGCTCCGCGCGAATCGGGAAGGTGACGCTTTTTTACCCGACGATGAAACTCGTGCCCGGCTTGAAAAAATTGCCCATACCTGCCCCGTTGCTATTAGCTTACACCCTGATCTTGAGCAAGCCGTGAGTATTCGGTGGGAAACAGGAGTAGAAGTTTAATGTATGATATAGGATGTATGATGTATTTAACGCATAGGGATATATCATACATCCTATATCATCTTATTTCTTTTTCCGTTTTTGTCGCCAATACTTAATATCCGCAGTCAGATTTTCGAGGAAGAACGACGGCCCCACGGATATATATAAACCGGTATAATTGATTTGGCTATCTGGAATATCTTTTTTTAAGATAAATCGGTAGCCAGCCAAAAAGTTAATACCAAACCAGTGTAAGGGCCTCAACCAACGTACAGTTGGGAAATGATAAGCAGCATCTACTCCTACACCAAGCGGCAGAAAAACCCCTCTTGCCACCTCATGCCGATTTGCCTGATCATCATCAAGTTCATAGCGTGAGTGCCCATAGCCAAATTCAATCGGCATACTTATTTCGAAAGCTTTCCGGCGATACAGGTAACGCTCATAATACACCGTAGCGATACGCAAATGGCGCGTAACTGATTCGGATGTATTCGGCAATAATCCAGGTTCATCAAGCCTTTGGTTTATGAAATAAAAGCCAGCCCCAGCCTTGAAACTAGCCAATCGACCTCCTCGTAAAGCTGGCCGATCATGCTGAGCGGGAAATAAAAAGCCCGCCCTGACTCCATACATGCTAACCGGCATCCGTCGACCATTATCATTACGTGTATCATTAAAGAAAAAAAAACGCTGGTCGGTCGAAGCTGTAAATGTCAACGATTTAGGACGAGCACTGTGTAATGTATCTGGTTTAGTAACGCTCTGTAAGTGAGTAGGCTTGTCGATAACAGCGGTTGGCTGGGCCCAAACTGCCGTACCGATATAAAGCCAAAGTAGACAAGGTAAAGTTAGAATCCATCCTAATCGCATAGTTTTCACACAGTTGGTTAGCTAATAACTGTGCCCGGTCACAATGGTTCTGATAAGACCCGCCCCTATCTACAACTTACACTCACTACAGTCTGGATTTCTGTCGAAAAACTGCTGGCAGCCCCTCTTTAAATCGATCATAAGAGTTGCCAAAGTAGACACAAAAACAAGTCTATTCTTTTTGTGGGATATTATAAGTGACAGATAAAAGTAAATAGAAGCCAATTAACACACTAGCCATTTCTTAGCTAAGTACAAAAATCAGCAAATTATCCCCGATTACGGGCTCGTTCAAAAAATCGTTAATCTGGTCTTAATCTCTCCCTAAGCGACAAAAAAATCTTGCTGTTTTCCTATCCGGGAACGTTCCCGGTAACGCTTGCGTAAAAAAAGTGCGATAAATTATTCTTTATGTCCGATTTTTTTCAGAATATCATACTAGAATTTTTTCAAAGAATAATAGTACATAACAAAGCCATATCGAAGAATAATCCATAATTAATCCCATTGTATCTGGCGATTACTCCGCCCTTAGGTGATGTTTTTAATAAGTAGAAACCCTTATATCTGACGCTTTGGCCTACACGAAACAGCTATATACCGTGTCCCATAAGCCCTACTCTGCTTATACCATTGAGGAGCTCGCCCTTGATGACCTGTTCGTGCGTTGGGTGCAACATCCCGACGACGATGAGGTAGCAGCGTATTGGCAAAACTGGCTTTCGCAGAATCCAGACTGTACTGAAACCGTTGAATCAGCTCGTAACCTGATTCAGGAAGCCAGTCAGCCTCGATTGCCAGCTTTATCAACCGATGAGATTTCGTCGGTATGGGGGCGAATCCGGGAATCGCTTCAAACGATGGAAGATCTCCGTCCGCTTCAGCCTGATGTACGGGCAGTTGTTGGGTGGTGGTATTTTATGCGAACGGTAGCGGCCCTAATGGGTGTCATGCTTTTAATTGGCTGGGCACTATGGATGCAGTATGGTCCTAATCAATGCGTATCAACGATTAGTACACCTGCCAACCAAACCCGCCTAATCCGATTACCCGATAACTCAACCATGACCCTGCAACCGAATAGTTCAGTACGGTATGCACGTCAATGGAACGAAGAAACCCCCAGGGCAGTCTGGCTGAAAGGTGAAGCCGATTTTTCGGTTACGCACCGGAATGATACATCATCAGCCCGATTGTTCCGAGTTCATTTGCCCGACTTTACAATAGAAGCAGTTGGCACCATTTTTCGCGTAAGACAACGCTCTACTGGAACCTGTGTAGCCCTGACTTCCGGGAACATGAACTTACTTCTGAAAGAACAGCAATCCATTCAGCTTCAACCCGGCGATTCGATCCAGATAATCGCGGGTTTAGCCAAGTCTTTACCTTAACAATTAACTCTTACTTGAACCTACAATGCAGACAACAATTACCCAACCGCCACGGCGAGCGTGGCTTCCTTTGCTCGGCCTAACAGCGCTCGCGCTGGTTAGCCAACCGGCGTTCAGCGCGCCACCCTCCTCCCGGTTTCTGATCGAAAACCCAGCGCAGGAGCGCACAGTGACGGGTAAAGTCGTATCGTCCGACGATAATAGTCCGCTACCAGGTGTTAACGTAGCCGTAAAAGGTAGTTCACGGGGTACCACTACCGATGCCAGCGGTACGTATAAAATTGCAATTCCAACTGGTGCAGTAACGCTCGTATTTTCGTCGGTTGGTTTCCGGGCCGAGGAAGTGGTTGTCGGTAACAAATCAACGGTTGATATTCGACTAAACTCCGATGATAAGACGTTGAACGAAGTTGTCGTAGTTGGTTATGGTACGCAGAAGAAGAGTCAGCTAACTGGTGCTATTTCTTCGGTAAGCTCCAAGCAAATTACTGAGATGCCGATCACTAACATTGGTCAGGCATTGCAAGGCCGGGTAGCTGGGGTCGACGTAGCGCAATCGGGTAGTAAACCAGGCACCACTCCGAAAATTCTGATCCGGGGTCGTCGTTCATTTAATGCTAGTAATAACCCGCTTTATGTAGTAGACGGTATCCCACTGACTGGCGATCGAAACGAGTTATCATCGAGCCGTCCATTCGATTTTGTATCAGGTGGTTACGAAGATTTCAACCCGAACGATGTGGCTTCTACCGAAATTCTGAAAGATGCTACCTCAACTGCTATTTATGGGGCGAGGGGTGCTAACGGCGTGGTCCTGATCACGACCAAACGGGGTGCTCCCAAGGGTAAAACAGTCGTTAGCTACGACAATTATGTCGGCTTTACCAATGCTCTCGACAAAGTTCACCTGTATGATGGAGCTGGATATGCTGAGTTGAAGCGCGAATCGCGCCGGACAGTTGGTACTTACAAAGATGCCAATGGCAATGTTGTACCAACAGGAACAACTGATGCCTATGCCGACTCGAAATTATTCGAGCCAATCGAACTGGATGGGATTGCTAACAATCGCACAACCGATTATCAGGATATGATGATTCGGCAAGGCTTCCAGCAAAACCACTCGCTGGGCGTTCAGGGGGGTAATGAAAAGACGCAGTTTTATGTGTCCGGTAGTTTTTTCAAGGATAAAGGGATCATTCCAGGCCTGGATTATACCCGAACATCGCTTCGGGTCAATATTGATCACCAGATCAATAAAGTTCTTAAAATTGGTATTTCTTCGAATTTAGTCTATAGCCTCCGAAATGGTGCCAACCGAAACCCATATGGTTATACACTAAGTCAGAACCCACTTGCCAAAGCGTACGATGACAACGGGAACCTGATCTTTGCCCAAACAAGCGACGCTTTGCTGACCAATCCAATGGCCGAATTGGTGCCAGGTGCTCAGGTTGACGAAACCAAAAAATACCGAATTTTTAACGCGATCTATGCGGAAGCCAACATCCTGGATGGCTTGAAATACCGGATCAATTTCGGACCGGACTTTAGTGTACAACGGGCTGGTCGTTTCACGGGTGCTCAAACGAATGATATCAAAGGAGGAAACCCAACGGCATCGGTCAACAACCAATACGGCTTTAACTACGTAATCGAGAACATCTTAACGTACAACAAGGAGTTCGGAAAACACTCGTTGGGTGTAACAGCTTTGCAATCTATCCAGCGCGACAATTTTGAATTCAACAACAGCTCGGTTCAAGGTGTGCCTGTAGAAACGCAGCAATTTTTCAACGAAAAAAGCGCAAGTCTTGTAACAGGCGTTGGTAGTGGACTTACGCAGTGGACGATTAACTCGTACATGGCTAGGGTTAACTATGCTTACAACGATAAATATCTGTTGACAGCCACCATTCGTCGCGATGGTTCAAGCCGCTTTGGTGAAAATACCAAGTATGGTAACTTCCCTGGTCTGGCTCTTGCCTGGAATATGAGCAACGAAGACTTCCTGAAAAATGTAAGCTGGCTCGACCAACTTAAGCTCCGCGTTAGTTATGGTGCAACAGGTAACCAAGGGGTTTCTCCTTACCAAACCCAGGGATTATTAGGTCGTACGGTTTACGCATGGAATGCCGTTGGCGCTTTTGGATATCGTCCTAACAGCATTGGTAACCCTGATTTGAAATGGGAAACATCGACCACCAAAAACTTCGGGGTTGACTTTTCGCTCTGGCGTGGACGGGTAGCGGGTTCGGCTGAGATTTATCAAACAAATACAACCGATCTGCTGCTCTCCGATTATCTGCCATCTTCTACAGGCTTTAATGCCGTTACGCGTAACGTAGGCGAAACCCGCAACCGGGGTATCGAATTAACCGTGTCAACGGTGAACGTAAATACCAAAAGTGGTTTCAAATGGTCAACAGACTTAACCTACTATAAAAACACCGAAGCCATTTTGTCTTTGTACAATGGTAAAATAGATGATACCGGTAACCGATGGTTCATTGGTCAGCCACTCAACTCTTACTTCGATTATAAGAAAATTGGTATCTGGCAAACCTCCGAAGCCGATCAGGCCAAATCATTCGGGTTTACACCTGGACAAGTTAAATTACAGGATACCGACGGCGATGGAAAAATTACGGCAAACGACCGGGTACTTGTTGGAAACGATATTCCAAAATGGCAGGGTGGTATCACGAACCGGTTCAGTTATAAAGGTTTCGACTTGTCGTTCTTTATTTTTGCCCGGATCGGTCAAACTATTGTTAGTAAGTTCCACCAGAACAATCTGACATTACAGGGTCGTTATAACCAGATCGTTGTCGATTACTGGACTCCAAACAACCCAACGAACGCGTTCCCACGACCTAACTTCAACCAGGAGTTCCCAATTTACAACACCTCGTTCATCTACTTCGATGGCTCGTTTGTGAAAGTTCGGAACATCAATTTCGGATACACATTCCCATCGCACATTGCACAGAAACTGGGCATGCAATCGCTCCGCATTTATAGCAGCATACAGCAGCCATTCATTTTCTCAAGCTACCGCTCGAAATATAACGGTATCGACCCTGAGTCGGCAGATGGTAACGTAAACAGTGATGTTACACCAGCTACCCGCGTAACGACTTTCGGCCTGAACATCAAATTTTAATAATGGGCTTTTGCGCCAGTTAAAATCTAAAAAAATGAACTATAAATTGTCAATAAAATCACTGCGAGTACTAGGGGTTGCTGCCCTAATGCTCGTTGGTCAGTCAGGGTGTAAAGACACCTTAAAAGAGGTAGTTGTTTCGAACATTGGGACTGACTATATCAGCACCACAGCCGGTTTTCAGGCCGCTGTTAATGCCGCCTACTCCTCAATCCGAACTTTCTATGGTCAGGAACGGGGACTCACAATGACCGAGTATGGCACGGATCTTTATCAAACAGGCGCTGATGGAAGTTATAAAGGATTTCACCTTTATGATTCTCAGCTCATTGGTACGGTAGATATTATCCAGCAGGTTTGGGAAGAACTCTATAAAGGAATTAATACCTGTAATGCTGTTATTGGCCGGGCTGCAACTGTACCCGGCCTGACCGATGCCGTTAAAAAACAACGGGTAGCCGAAGCCAAATACTTGCGCGGTCTTTATTATTTTATTTTGGTTCAGCAGTTTGGCCCCTTGGATCTGCGCCTGACCGAAACGCTGGTCCCAACGAAAGCAGCTGTGCGTTCTTCTGAAGCCGATGTATATAAATCCATCATCGCCGACGTAGAAGCTTCTTTGCCCGATTTGGAAAATAAAGCGCAATCATCTGATTATGGCCGGGCGACCAAAGCTGCCGCCGAAAACTTACTGGCTAAAGTATACCTGACTAAGGCAACCTCATCGGCCAAAGCGGCTGACGATTATGCTAAATCAGCTACCTATGCACAGAATGTGATCAATAACTATGGTTTCAAACTCTTGCCCGATTTTTCCAGCGTATTTGCCCAGGGAGCCGGTGAAATCAGCAGCGAAGTGATCTGGTCGGTCCAGTATACCTCCGATCCGTTAACGAACGTAAACTCAGACAATACCGTAAACGGTAATGGCAACAACCTCCATTTACTGTTTGGGATGCAGTATGACGTTCAGGCTGGTATGCAACGCGACATTGCCTATGATCGCCCCTTTAAACGGCTGCGTCCAACAACTTATTTATTGGAAACCGTATTCAAGGATCGGGTAAACGATTCGCGCTATAAGAAAACGTTCCGGGATACCTGGTTATGCAATACATCTGGTGGCACCTTTACCAACGTGTTCGACACATCTAAAAAATCCGTCACCTTCAAGGCTGGCGATACCACGATTTACATTCCAGGTGTAGAATGGACATTGGCTCAACGGGCTGCCAAGCCTTATCAGGTACTGGTTCCAAGTTTGTACAGCAACTCGTTGTTCCCGACGCTAGTCAAATTCATGGACCCACTTCGCCCTGATAAAACCTATGAGCCTGGCAGCCGCGATTATCTCGTGTTTCGACTAGCTGATACTTACTTGATGCTGGCCGAAGCCCTGATTCAGCAAGGGAAAGCGGCCGATGCCGCTACCGCTATCAACATGGTTCGTCGTCGGGCTGCTGTAACAGGTAAAGAATCGGCGATGGAAATTACTGCTGCTCAAGCCACAATGGACTTCCTGATGGAAGAACGCGCTCGTGAATTATTAGGCGAACAGACTCGTTGGCTCGACCTGAAACGCTGGGGCAATTTGGTGGCACGGGTAAAACTGTACAATCCAGATGCGGCTCCAGCCATTAAGGAGACTCATAATTTACGGCCTGTTCCACAAACGCAAATTGACCGTAGCGATAAAGCCGCTGATGGTAGCCCAGGTTTCCCACAGAACCCAGGATACTAAAAATTGACTAACCAAAGGGTGATTAGGGAATAAATGGCGAAAGCAACTGTTTCTTGATCACCCTTTTTAGTAGTAGAATAGAATTGGGCAACGCTTATTTCTACGAATCTTCGATTTACCGTTTAAACAGTCAATAGTAATTACAACAACCTGAATAGATTAATAGCCCCTTATTATGCACGAGTTAGAAAACAGACGACAGTTTCTCTCAAAAGCTGGGTTATCAGCGTTAGCCATGTTCGCTGGCGTTGACAGCCTATTGGCTCGACCAACCCTTTCTGGTGAACAGGCACTGGCTAAAGTACCTGGCCTCAAAATCGCTTACTCCGCCATCACCTGGGGCGGCAATGATGCACAAGCGATTTCCGATCTGGCTTCTTTGGGTTATCATGGAATCCAGCTTCGGGCTAATGCCTTTGGCCCTTATAAAGCCAAACCGTCTGAATTAAAAGCATTGCTCGAGCAAAACCACCTGGCACTAGCTATGTTCTCAAGTGGGAATGTAGAGATAGACCCGGCTAAAGAACAAAGTACGATTGACATGCACGTAGCCCATGCGAGTTTTGTAAAAGCACTTGGTGGCTCGGCCATTCAGTTAACGAACTCAGCTCGCCCAAAAGACCGACTTCCAACGACCGAAGAATTGAAGCGGCTGGCAACTGTCATGAATGAGATTGGCAAACAAACAGCCGATTTAGGTATTCAGGCAACTTATCATAATCACATGCACCAACTGGGCGAAACGCCAGAAGAGGTGGAGGTGATTGTACAGGCAATGAATCCGAAATACGTGAAATTAGAGCTCGACATTGCCCACTACAAACAAGGTGGTGGCCAACCTGAAAAGGCGGTCAAGCAATATAAAGATATTATTTATGCCTTGCATTTAAAAGACACAATGTCTCCCCTACCCGACAAACCGGGCGATTCTAAAGCCTACAAATTCGTTGAACTGGGTCGAGGCAATGTAAATGTTCCGGCGGTGTTTAAAGCCCTGGACGAAATCAAGTTTAAAGGCTGGGGTATTGTTGAACTAGATGGTGTACCCGAAAAAGACAAAACACCTATCCAGTGCGCTCAAATCAATAAAGACTACATTACCAAAACCTTAAATCAGCCGTTGTGAATGGCCGAATGAATGACAAAGTGAATAGTTTTGCGAAATGCCTACTGGCTACTGTAGTACACGTTATTCATGATACAACCAATCACCTTTAAAAAATGAAATACTTTATTTTAACAGGATTACTCCTTGTAACAGGTTTACTCGCCAAAGCTCAACAGGCACCTAATACGCTCACAGCACAGGAGAAAAAAGATGGCTGGAAGTTGCTGTTCGATGGCAAAACCACCAATGGCTGGCGGGGCGCTTACAAAGATAAATTCCCCGCAAAAGGTTGGGATGTTACCGATGGTATGCTGACCATCCAACAATCGAATGGGTCAGAATCTGAAAGCTTCGGTGATATTGTTACAGATGGCGAATACAGTGATTTCGACCTTGTCTTTGACTTTAAATTAACGGAAGGCGCTAATAGTGGCGTTAAATATTTTGTGGCTGAACAAAGCCCAAAACCAAAAGGATCAGCTTTTGGTCTGGAGTTTCAGGTATTGGACGATGATAAACATCCTGATGCCAAACTCGGTCGGAACGGGAACCGCACGGTAGGCTCGTTGTACGATCTGATTCCGGCAAGTGGTAAAAAAGCCAATCCAATTGGCGAGTGGAACACAGGCCGCGTCATTTCGAAAGGCAAACACGTTGAACACTGGCTCAATGGCAAAAAAGTCGTTGAATACGAACGCGGTAGCGAACAGTTCCGCGAATTGGTTGCCATGAGCAAGTATAAAGCTCCCGAATACAATGCCAATGGCCGTTTTGGCGAAGCGCCTAAAGGGCATATCCTGCTTCAGGATCACGGCAATCGGGTATACTTCCGAAATATGAAGATTAAAACGCTCTAAGTAGCTTCAGGACGAATAGCCTTTTTATCATTGTCTATAGTATCTTTTAAAAACACGTTAACTTCTATGGAAAATCGCCGTGAGTTTATAAAAAAATCGGCTTTGGCTGGTCTGGGGATGAGTTTCTCGGCTAGTAGCTACGCCCGAATCATTGGCTCAAACGACCGCGTTCGTGTAGGTATCATTGGTTTCTCGGATCGCTTCCGGCAATCGCTGGCCCCTGCTTTTGCCGAACACGCTAAAGCCCAGAATTTTGCTTTCGTAGGCGTTTCCGATCTATGGAATCGCCGTCGCGACGAAGCCGAAGCCTTTCTGAAAGGGAAAGCTCATACAGACGGTAACTTTTTCAAGGCTCGTAATAACGATGAACTCCTTGATCGTAAGGATGTCGATGCCGTTATTATTAGCACCGCCGATTTCCAACATGCGTTACATTGTACCGCAGCGGTAGAATCGGGTCGGGATGTGTATTGCGAAAAGCCATTTGCCGAATCACTCGATGATGCCCGCCGAGCGGTCAAAGCAGTAGAAGCATCAAAAAAAATTGTACAGGTTGGTTCGCAGCGTCGGTCGGCCCCAAACTACCACTCGGCCAATGAATTCATCAAGTCTGGTAAGTTTGGCGATATTACCATGGTAGAAATGACCTGGAACGTTAATCAGCCTGGTCGCTGGCGTCGGCCTAAGTTAGTGTCTGAAATTCGGAAAGAAGATACTGACTGGGATCGCTACCAACTCAATCGCCCCAAAACAGCCTGGGATCCACGTAAATATTTGGAGTTCCGGTTGTTCTATCCGTACTCGTCAGGTATTCCTGGTCAGTGGATGTCGCACCAGATTGATACCGTACACTGGTTCAGTGGTTTAGACCATCCTCGTTCGGTAGTGGCCAATGGCGGCATTTATAGCTGGAAAGATGGTCGTGTGAATGCAGATACGTTTACGGCGGTCTTCGATTACGGCCCAGACAATGATAAAACCAAGGGCTTCCAGGTGTTGTACTCCTCTCGGATGAACAACGAAGCTGGTGGTGTAAAAGAATACTACTTCTCGAACGGTGGTATGATTAACCTCGACACGAACAAAATTTCGCCCGAGGGTGGTCTGGAAGCGAAATATGCCAAAGACATGAACATGCAGGCGAATCTTCTGCCAACCATGTCACTTGGCGAAGCGGCCAAAATGGAAACATCGGCTAACACCGGGGGCGATCCAATGACCTCGCTACACATGCTGAACTGGATGGAATGTATTCGTAGCCGGAAAGAGACAAATGCACCAGCTCGGGTGGGCTTCAATCACTCAGTTGCCAACATCATGGCTACAACGGCTCTGCATACCGGCAAGCGCGTAACCTGGGATTCAACCAAGCATGACATGGTGATAAGCTAGTTTTTTATGTATGATGTAGGCTATATGATGTATACAGTAAAAACACATCATATAGCCTACATCATTTCAACAGTGCTGCGCCGATCTGGCAACTCAGGCACTTTTTTAGTGCACAAAACTCATTATAGAGTTCAATGGCCGCCTGTGAATCGAAAGCCGTGCGAATACCTAGTCCAAGGGTGTCCCAGTTTTCGGTCAGGTGGTTTTTTTCTGCCGAAAGCTTTTCCAGCAATTCAATCGCCCGATCAATATACGCTGGCTGATCCCGATGATGAGCATACGCAGCCAACAAGGGTACTGCTGTATTAATTACAATATTCTCGGCTGAGGTTAATCCTAAGGCAGGAGCCCCTTTGTCTGTTTCTTTCCCAAAACGATAGTGCGTCAGCCAATAATCAGAAGGTATTATCTGTAGGGCTTTAAGCAATCGTTCAACATCGGGTGTACCTACAAAGAGCGAAAATAAACTAGCATGGTGCGTTACCAAACGAGCGAACTGGGCCAATCGTAGTGTAGGAAAATTAGCTGGTCGCAGCCTCCCCCACTTCCATATATGAGCTGGCATCTCTTTATCAGCTAGCGCATATTTGGCGGCCATAAACCGGTATTCGCGCTGAAGCATTTTCGTGTATTCCTCCGGTTCATCAACCTCCAATAATCCAGCCACCCCAAATAATATTGCCTCAACTTGTGCCAGTACGTCCCGATGTTTCAGTATTGCCTTTAAAGGGATAGTACGGCTGAGTTGCGCCATCGGGTCAGCATTGATTTTGAAACCCATGTTTATGGCCAGCAATCGATAGGCTGTTTCCTCCCAATCGCCACCTGTCTGCTCAACTATCTTCTGAACGTCTGAGGCTTTACGCTCCAAGCGTTGCATCATAGCCTTATCTAGCATAGATGTGATGCGTAAAGGCGTTATGTTGCGAAATTGCCCAGCACATGGAATAGCCTCTACCGAATTACTTAATAACTTATATCGATCCAGCAAGGTAGGATCGATGAGGGATTGGAGTTCAAGGGTGGGTAGCGGAGTACCATTAGCACGATCAACCTGAGCGCCATTGGTTGCCCGGTCATCTTGCCAGACGACATGTAGGATAACATTATCGTAGGCACGATCGTATTGATGCCGATGCACAAGCCAATCCGATGTTCGGGTATGCATTTCAACGGTACCCACCCACTCTACGTCATTGATTAATAACCGGGCATTGGTAAAATCTGGTCCCGCGTTATTATTCCGAAACCCAGGATGGAGAACCTGAATAAATTCGCCATCAGTAGTTATCAGTTTATTTTTAGTGAAATACTGGAACTGCCAAATAAAATAAAGGAAAATTTCAGGCACGGGTCAGCAGTTAATTAGTAATAGATAGGTCTCCATTGAAACGCCAAGTACAGCCCAATGTAAACATAATTATCCAACTAATATACCTGCTAATATCCTACAGCTTAATTCTTAATGACATCAGCCAAATACTTGGCCATTTCTTTCTGTAAACTACTGGCTTCAGCTCGTGCCTTATCGGCAAAATCTACTCCATTAGAAGCATATAAGATACTTCTCGACGCATTCACTAACAGCCCACCGGCAGCGGTTAAACCTCGCCGGGATACATCTTCCAGGCTCCCTCCCTGGGCACCTACACCAGGTACAAGCAGGAAATTATCAGGAGCGAGTTCTCGAATACGGCTTAATTCATTTGCTTGAGTAGCTCCAACAACAAACATTAACTTATCTGCTCCAGCCCAGTTATGGGCAGCTTCCATAACCAATTCAAATAGCTCCTGATCACCCACTTGTTGGCGCTGAAAATCGGCGCTTCCGGGATTGGATGTAAGCGCCAGAAGAATGACCCACTTGTTTTCATAGGCTAGAAAGGGCAAGACCGAATCATGACCCATATAAGGGGCTACTGTTACAGAATCAAAAGACAGCCCAGCCGCTTCGGGATCAAAGAAAGTACGGGCATACAAATCTGATGTGTTACCGATATCTCCCCGTTTGGCATCAGCAATTGTAAAGCAATCGGCCGGAATATAATCCAGTGTTTTCTGAAGACTCTCCCAGCCTCGTGGTCCCTGTGCTTCGTAAAAAGCAATGTTGGGTTTATAGGCTACAGCAAAATCGGCAGTAGCATCAATAATTGCTTTGTTGAAGGCAAAAACCGGATCAGGTTCGGTTAGCAGATGATGCGGGAGCTTACGAGGATCGGTATCTAAACCAACACACAAATAAGACTGCTTTTGAAAAATCAGATTACTTAACTCCGAATAAGTCATGCTGAAGTGGGAATCACGAACGAAAAGATTATGCTCAAAATTACAACTTACAGTGTCGGTTTCATAAATTTGTCCCTTATAGACCTTCGAAATTAGAAATTCCACTTACTATGCAAGTTCGGCAAACTGCCATTGAGGGCCTGATTGAATTGATTCCACGCGTATTTGAAGATGAACGCGGCCATTTTTTCGAGTCTTACAATAAACCTCTTTTCGTATCACTGGGCCTGCCTATGGAGTTTGTGCAGGACAATCAGTCATTCTCTGTAAAAGGCGTTCTACGTGGGTTACATATGCAAAATGCACCCTTCGCTCAGGGAAAATTAGTTCGGGTAATTACAGGTCAGGTCTTGGATGTAGCCGTTGACTTACGGCCGGACTCGCCAACATTTGGCCAATACGAAACATTCTTGCTAGATGCTAAGCTGGCTAATATGGCCTATATTCCAGAAGGCTTTGCCCATGGCTTTGTAGCACTAGAAGACAGCATATTCAGTTATAAATGCACGAACGTTTATAACAAAGCCTCCGAATCAGGTATTATTTGGAATGATCCAGACTTGAATATCAATTGGGGAGTAGAAAATCCTATTGTTTCGGAAAAAGATCAGGAGTTAAAAACCCTACGTGAGGTTTTACCGGAAGCATAGTCTGATTCAGTCTATGATATAGGATGTATGGTATAGTTAGACGGAAGAATACATTATACATTCTATATCATAGACCTTACATCATCACTCACTTCTCATACATTTCTTCCAATACCTTCCGGCCAACTTTCCGAGCCGACAACGGGTTTTGCCCCGTTACCAATCGTTCGTCGACTTCAATGTAAGGTAGAAAGGGAATAAGGCCCTTGCTGTATAGCGCTTTTCGCTGTTTTAAAGCATCTTCAAGAGAAAATGGGACTTCTTCGTCAAGTCGCACAAGCTTTTCTTCCATATTCGAAAAACCCGTTACTTGCCGATTATCTATTAGAAGCGAGCCATCCGACAAAGTAACATTCAGCAGTGCACTTACACCGTGGCAAACAGCAGCTACCATACCACCACCCTCATAAATCTGCTGGGTTATTCGTTGAAGCGCCTGATTATTCGGAAAATCCCACATGGTACCATGACCTCCCGTGAAATAAACGATCTGGTAATTAGCCGGATCAACATCATCTAGTTTTAGGGAGTTTTCTAGTTTCGAACGAAATGTTGGATCATGCGACCATTTTTCGTTGATCGTATCACGTCGCTCAATACTCTTCTCATCAATTGGTATAGTGCCACCTACAGGACTCGCAATATCATAAGGTAGGTTCCGTCCGGCTAACTCATCATAAAAGTGGGTTGCCTCACTTAACCACAAGCCCGTTTTATGAGGTTTTGTCGGATAATCCGTATGATTTGTGCAGACAATTAGCGCGCGGTAAATAGGGTCCATGAGCAGATAAGCAATGGCAGATTATGGTAACTAACCGACACTTCGGGACGAAGATAAACGGTTTATAGTAAAACCATCTATGGTGAGTGACTTACTCTGAATTGATTAGCCAATCTTTTTACTTTTTATAGACTTCCTTTATTGTTATCCTGAGACGTATATTTCGTATAAGCCTGGATTAGCCAATAAAAATTTGCCTGAGTAAAGTTTTGACCTATTAAATAAATTATCATTTTATTATATTTGTTGATAAACCGTATTGTACTGATCCTCATGCCAAACTTAACTTACGAATCTCTTCAAGCTGAGTATGCCTGGATGCTTGTATCCGATCAACTTCAGCAACGTAATAATGTCTTAGCTAAAAGTATATCGCACATGGAACGCAATCCTAAGGAGTTGCCCATGGCCAGTCGGTTGATTATCCTTCGCTATCATCTTAAAATGAGCTTACGCCAATTAACGCAGTCAGCTCGTCAGCATAAGTCTGAGTCTGTAAACGTTAATCAGTTGGCAGAGCAGTGGCAACATGTTCATCAATTATTCTTCCTGCTCCGTCAGATTGATAACGAGCTTGGCCGTGCTACAACAGAAAGTCAGACTCTACGCTCGTGGATGAAATCGCTCGATGGGCGCGTTTATCGCTCATCGTTAGTTCATTTGAACTAAACAGGCATCTTATACAACAGAAAAAGGGTTAATTAACAGGGAGGCCTCCCTGTTAATTAACCCTTTTTCTGTTGTATAACGAATAGCTTTCTATTTGCCAGAATTCGCTTATCGTTTCCGATTTGAAGGGATATATTGGATTTTCTTTACGCCAACCAACGCACAGCCTGGTACACAGGGTGCAGGTGGATCAGTTGCTTCTACGGTAGGGCCATCGATGGTTGAAGCAACCCAGGCAAACTCAGCCCAGGCATTCGGTTGTGCTTTATCCGAAACTGGTTCAAAAGCAATTTGCCCAATATTGGCATTGAGCCAATCATCATTTGAACTCAAATCAATTGTATAGATATGATATTTCCCATCGTTAATGACCGGGAACTCCATTATTCGATCGCCTGTGCCATAGAGTGTTACATCATCGCTTCGGCGCCATTTGAGCCGGAATTTATCGCTTTGGGTGTTAAACGCGGCCTTCAAATAAATTTTCGGATTGTTGCGCCCTTTCCAGAAAACGAATGGAGACAAAACGCGCGCATTTGTTGCATCATCAAGCAGCATATGCAATTTTCCCGCAATCGGCCAGCCTGTATCTGTTACATGATAATAAGTCCAACCTTTTCTTGATGTATCAAAAAGAAAATTAGGGCCTGCAGGTGAGTGGGTCTTGTTATAAACGTAGGAACGAATATCATTTAAATGTCCTAAGATCAATTCGTAATCCCATTCATGTACTAGATTATAATCAAATATGACCTTATTCGTAGCGGCAATATAGGAAGCTACGGTACTCGTTTCATCGCCCCCTAAATCAGATCCGAAATACCCTCTTTTAAATTCATAATTACCTGGTGAATATAGGCCAACTCCATAGCCATTATCATTGGTAGATGCCATCCAGGGCTCGGTAGGAAAAACATCCCCAAAAAGCATGGTACTTGGAGGCTGTATCCGCTCTAATGAAAGTGAGCCGTTAGTATAGGGGCTTGCACCCTTATAGAGCCACATATTATGATAGTCTCCCGTCAAATACACACAGGGAAATTCTTGCTGACGAGCCTCGTATTGTGTTTTATCAGATCGAGATAATTCGACTTTTACGTGCACCTTTACCACATTCCCATCTAAACGAACCCAGTGTTCTATAGTAGCTTCGCCAGGCTCATTGTTAAAGGCAAACTGCTTAGGGACGGTTTTAGTATGTAGTAGATTATCTTGCTTTTCAACCAGCAATACCTGCGAGGGATTAAAATTTACATCACCCGCCTGAATTGGATTCCAGCCAAGACCAGTCCAGGCGGGGTTCCCATTTTGTGAGTAATCATAGGGCCCTCCGTAGAGCCCTACCTGTATTTGCCGACCAAGATCAGTGCGCCCACCAATGACAGGGTTGCTAACCATGTTCTGCGTCTTAACAAGCCCACCATGATCATTTACGAAGGTAAGGTATGTAATGGCACCACCAGCATTTGTATTAATACCTACTTTAATCTGCGAATTCTCAATCGTTAGTAATCCATCGGCAAAGGCTCCTATGCGCGTTGATGACGATGTACGTAGGCTAGAAGATGAGCTACGAAGTTGAGCCTTTAGTAGTATTGGTGACCCCAGAAAGATTACCAAGAATAAAAAACGCCAATGCAAGAACTTACTAAGTGACATGTGGGTCATATAAACCAGCACGATTTGGTATACTAATTTGGTGTTTACAAATAATATGCCAAATGATTTTCGCACAAATAAATTAACATTTTTCGTTATTGGTTAACTATTTATTTAATCGACTCAAATCAGCATCTACAAGTTTGCCAGATTGAATTAACAGCCGATGACGGAACGTAACGCTCTGACCTGCTGGCAATGAGTAATTCAGAGCTGGCGCCTTACCGCTGCTCATCACTGAAACTCCTAATGGGTTAGCGGCAAACAAACCATATCCCCGAGCATGCCAATACGTTGGGTAGCCTACATTTTTGGCATGGTCAAATAAAACAACAGAAAGGTCTTCTCCATTTATGGTACCCGTTAATTTCACCCATTGCGCCCGTGTTCCCCAGACGGCGTCGCCCTCTATACCTTCGCTGCTATGATATAAACCTGTTACGCCTTTATTATTCAATATAGGCACTTTGGTCTCCACACCTTGCGCATCAGTAAAAACCTCCGGCTTAGTAGAGGGCTGCTCAAGTTGGCGGGCAACGCGCAAAGCAATCATTCCTTCTTTATTGTCTTTAAAAACAACCTCTTTGTCGGTCGCTTTCAGGGTTGTAATTCGTTCAATTGTACGATTAGCTGCGGTAGCCAGGAATTCATAGGTAGTTGTTTCCTGAAGCATTGCTTTGCCATCTTTATCGAGCCAATCGGCAGTGACTACTAAAGTAGCTTTCCCTTTCCCACTTTTCATGGATTTTACGCCAGTATGAACAATGGTGCCAAATGGACCTTTATGATCGGCGCCAACCTGAATGGAGTTATTCCAGAAATCGTGGCCATTCACATCACCATAGTTAAACCACATACCCACATGGTGAGGGTGATCGACTCGCTCATCAGGTCGGGGATCGAGTGGCCAGCCTCGCGTAATAAAGTTTCCTCCTGCCGACAGAATGGGATACAGAACCGGCTTTTTCAACACTGTCGGTCCTGGATAAATGTAGGCGGTAAATGGCTTTCCATCGACTATTACAGAAATACGTTTCTGGGCTTCGTCGTGAGTCAGTTGAATCTGATTCGATTGGGCTCGGCTGGCAAGGATCGTACTGAAAAGGAAGAACGCAATGAAATAGTAACGCATCAGCTAATTAGTTAGTCAAAAGTAGGAATCGAAAGGATAAAGGAAACGCAAACAAATCGCCCCAAACTAAGAAGCTGGGGCGATTTGTTTGCTACTGAATACAAAGATATAAAGCCGCTTAATTACCTAATAAAATTTTATTTGTTACATCCTGATCAATCGTGATATACCCTGGATAATTCACCTGCTTACCCAGCAAATCCAACGTTGGTTTAATCTTAATCGTCAGTTTAGAAGGCTGGGTTCCACTTGCACCCGATAGGTTTTGTACCAATTGCGTAAAAGCATCACGCGTCTTACTGTCTGTAAGCAACTGATACGCGTTGGTGTTCAACTGAACCGGAACGCGCGTACGGCCACCACCGGGTTGCACTTCGATACGCTGATTCAAAAAACCGTTGAACAACTCTTGTCCAGCTAACAGAATCCGGTATTCCAGTTGATTGATTCCAGCCAGTTTGTTGGTTGGGTTGGTAATATCAATATTCAGCCGGGCATTCAGAGGAACATTCCTTGTAAGTAAGCCTGCTGCCAAACGAGGATACTGAGCGGGGTTAATATCCTCTACCTTCCGTAGTTGCCGAACATCAATGCCTGCCAGATAAATGCTATCGGCAGAAGCAATCGTATAACGGCAAGCGCCAAGCGTTTTGGCCTGAGAAATCTGGTTATTGACACTACATTGGCTGAACAATAGGGGCAATGCTGCCAGTAGTATAACAAGTGCTTTTTTCATAGTTGACTTAGTCCTTTTTGTATAAACATTCGACAGTACGAAAAGGGTTTGGTTTAATTGTTTTTAACGAATACCATTTGTGTCCGGTCTGCTTTAGCTACCTTCTTCCGGAAATCAACCCATTCGGCATAAGCGGTGGCCGGAAATTTTCCACCATGCATAGTTATATGACGGACATACGTGATCTGGTCACCGTTAATTGTTAACTCTGCAGTATATCGCCCAAATTTGGATTCTATCGCTACCGGAGCTAATTTGAATTCAGGCGTATAGCCTTTAGGAAGCTGATAGGAAATAGTATCACTATCATCAAAATCGTAGTTCGTTCCTAAATCAACGGGTGTTTTGCGCGCCTGCGTTAGTGGCGTTGCGGGCGAGAGAGCCGACATCAGGTTAAGCGGTAGAAACAGCCGACTACCGCTGATCGTTGCCCATTGACGAACATCTAGTGCAAGGCTCTCGGTGACTGCCGGAATGATTCCAGGCTCTTCTTTATAGCCAAATGTGTTTAACTCAAAAGCGGGTATACGAATGCGTTTGAGTAGCCAGCTACGCTGATCATCACGATTAAGGTGATGAAGCGCGTCGACATAAGCATCTTGCTGGAGGCCCGTATATCGGGTTTGAACATCGGCAGTGGCATCGCCCTGTTCAGTAACCTTGACCGTAATATGCCGTTGCTGCCGGTTATCGGTCGATTTATAGGAAGGCGTTTTTACTAACCGACTGCCATCGGGCATAATAAGCAATGCGTGTCGGTTACCCGTAAAATCACTAACATAACCTGCTGGACTGTTTCCGCTTGTGCACTCCAGAAAAAGCGTATCACGCCCGTCAGGTACGCACAGGATAACGTGATTAAACTGGAAGCTTGGAAAATCGGCTAACGCATCCGGTTCATCACCCCCGGCCCGAACCAGCGCTGGATAGGCGGTCACGCCAACAGCTTTTAACAATGCCTTAGTATAATTGGTCAGCGCTTTGCAATCACCGTATTTACTGGCAGCTACCTTATCGGCTTCAATGGTTTGCCAGCCTCCAATACCTAGCTGAACACTAACGTAACGGGTATGATCCTGTAAAAA
Organism: Spirosoma litoris; assembly: GCF_054776755.1. Lineage (NCBI taxonomy): Bacteria > Pseudomonadati > Bacteroidota > Cytophagia > Cytophagales > Cytophagaceae > Spirosoma > Spirosoma litoris. The sequence goes on from NZ_BAAHBI010000075.1 coordinate 94,423, forward strand.
CTTATACAGTTTCTGTACTTTTTCACGTGTAGTTGATTCCGTTTTCGTCAACTCCAGTACCCGTTGCCGTAAATCATCAGGAATTTGATCTCGGCCTTCATTCAGGGTATGGTAAAATTTCCCTAAATCATTCCAGGTCGTTATTTTTCCTTTGTAACTCTGCACCTCAAAATCCGTAGGAGCCGTATAAACAATTGGCACCTGTTCTCGCGCAGGAGGAGACAAAGGTTCAAACTCAAGAGCTGGTTGGTTTGCCAACGTCCAGGTATAGGTTTTCCCGCCATCGGGAGACGACGAAACGACTCCAGGTGCTGGCAGATTCATTTCTTTATAGCGCAACGCCATCGTTGGCGGCAATGTTACTGTATACGTTGCCTGTTCAACAGACAAGTGCTGCCCAGATTGTGGTACCCAGGTTGGGTAAAACATCAGGTTCCGCTCAGTTGTCTCGACCAGAAATTCTACGGTGTAGGGATAACTGGGTTGCTTCGGGAAAGCCGCGGCTTTCATCCGCTGATCATCGAAAAGATTATAATCGGAATAGGTGCTGTAATCGCTAATGTCGGCTTTCTTCAGCTTCTTAATCAGCTTCCCGTCGGCGTCATAAAGCGCCCCTTCCATATTGGTTATTTTCGAAAGCTTATCATAGCCTACCACTTTCGTTGCCTGCCCATCGCCTTCTTTATCCAGTACAGTAACCACCGTATATTCCCGTTGAGCAGCTTCTCCTGGTGATTTTACGGCAAATACCGTTTCGTGCCGACGAACCACCGCGTGCGCATTTTCTTTCAATGTGGCGGGAATAGACGCTGCTTTATAATCGATTTGTGCCCAAGCCACCTGACTTGTTAGCAGCAAAGCCAGAAAAAAGTTCTTCATACCTATTTTTTATCCGCAATTACTCCCCGTTTCAAGACAACCTGCTCAGCATGCTTCGCTACAATTCGGCTGAACAGTTCCCGTAACGGTCCATATTCGCCAGCATAGAACATCGGTTTGCGGAGTAGAATCCGACTGATAACCTGAAGTTTGTTCGCGTCGTTAACCGAAACCTGATAAATAAATCGACCGCCATTTTCGGGCAAAACCATAGAAACAGGCTTGGGCATTTCTTCGACTGTAAACCCCTGGGGCAGTGTATAGGTGGCGATAAAAGTCTCTTCGTTCTGCACGCCAAAATCGACCGGATAAACTCGCTCCGACTCTTTAAACGGATTGATAGTGTGCGCCTGCGTAATCATAGGCCGGAAATAAAGGCGATCCCCAGCCCGTCCGCAAGCTTCCGGAATAGTTAATGTGTAATCTTCGTTGAAGGCGCTGCTTTTAACGTCGGTTCCCGAAAATTCGGCCTTTTCAATTTGCCACGCAGGCTGTTTTTTACGAATACCGTCCAAGTACTTCGTTTTCCCGTCAGTTGTAAACGATTTTCGAGCGCTTAGTGCATCGTACCCACCATGCGAATGCCGGAGAGTCCCGGATAGCTCCCCTTCCTCATCCAGGGTAAATGTTCCCGTATAGGCTTCAATATCACGCTCTACCGGAACGAGCGATACAAAACGAGCTTTTTTTACATGCACAAGCCGACCAGTCTGGTTCAGGCTATGCAGGGGTAACATACCCGGCACCAGGAAATCGTCGGTTGCATCCAAGAGCATATCTTTGCCGCCAACCCAAACCTGCGCCACCACATAGTTGAATTTCTTAATCAACGCATAAGCCTCATTAATACGGCCGTGATCTCGGGTACTCAAAATCACCGGATTGGCGTCAATATCCATCTCCCTAAGGAGGGCAACGAGCATCAGATTGATATCGGCCGCATCGCCTTTTTTGTTATCGAATACTCTCTTCAAATCCTGTGAGGCTACCAATCCGGCCTCATTATTCCACTTGATATTTTTCTGAATGAACTCATACGCGGCCGTGATTCGCCCGAGTGTATCGGCATGCTGACTGAGCAATGTTTTAGCCGTTTCTCGAAGAAAACCAGCTCGTTTAATCTGACCACCAAAATTGGAATGCTCCAGTAATGTCCGGTCCAGATCAGGCCAGTTCACCGAAAAATCCTGCGTTTGCTGCCCTGGTCGTTGGTATCGGGCTAATTCAAATTCGATTTTTGCCAGGTAATCTTCATCATTGATTACGTAAGCTTCATCGCGGAAAGCGGGAATATCCTTCATGGCAAACCGATAAACAGAGGCTGAAGCCCCATTCTCGCCCGGAAACAGATCTACATACGCTGTGTTGCGTTCATTTACCAACAAGGGTATATAGCCGCTCTGAAGCATTTTGTAATAAAAATAATCGGGTATGGTAATCCGATACTCGCTCCATTTAACAGGTACATTTTGCTGAAATCGCCACGTTTGTGGATTGTAATTTATACTGAAGGGCGTATGTCGTGTGTATCGATATTCGATAATGGAACCTTCATGAACATTTGGAAGCGTATATTTTTCCATCCAAAAGTCATTAGACGCTTTTTCGGTGAAATGACCTGATTTGGCTAGCTGGTCAATCGAAATATCGCCGTTGTTATTGTTGTAGGTATAGCCATCAAAATCAGAGATAAATTCGTGTTGGCCCGAGTTGCCCCGTCGTGTAGACAGTTGAATGGTAGCTCGGCCATAAGCTGATTTCTTAGCGATTTTTGTTCGCACATGGCAAGTGACCTTCAACCATATATGGCCTGACTCCGTCTCAAAAGATGCTTCGCCATAATCATACAGGACTACGGCCTCTGCGGTTGAATCAGCGACGGCATTTACAAACTGATCAGGAGTCACAACTCCGAATTTGACGCGTGGAGCCGGATCAGGGGCTTTCTGGGCAAACGTTAGTGGTGCGACGGCAAGCAAAAAGACAATAGTTAGCCCCGAAAAACGGCGGCATAATTGGAGTGAAAACATGAGTGGTGGATATATAGTAAATCACTGAAAATGCGATTGCTAAACGATTACTTTTTATCAGCAATCGTTCCTCGTTTCAAGACAACCTGTTCGGCATGTTTAGCGACAATTTGGCTAAATAGCTCTCGTAAAGTTTCATACTCTTCAGCAAGATATACCGAACGACGCAGTTGAATACGACTGATAACCTGAAGCTGATTTTCAGCATTCGTAGACACCTGATATAAAAATCGCCCCCCATCGTTAGGTAGTGCCATAGAAATAGGTTTAGGCATTTCTTCAACCTGAAAGCCAGTAGGTAAGGTGTAAGTGGCTGTGAAGGTCTCTTCAATTGGCACAGCAAAATCGACAGGATAAAGTCGCTTGAGTTCCTTAAACGGATTCGCCATATGCGCTTCTGTCAGCATAGGCCGGAAATAAAGTCGATCCTCAGTTTTGGTACATGCTTCAGGGACAGCAATTGTATAAACTACGTTGAAAGCGCTCGTTTTTACGTCCGTTTTTGCAAAATCGGCTTGTTCTATTAGCCAGCTAGGGCGATTTTTTTGAATACTTTCCAAGTATTTCGCTTTTCCTTCACTGGCAAACTTTCTACGAGCACTCCATCCACTATAGCCGCCTTGTGAACGATTAAGTTTTCCTGTCACTTCACCATTAGCATTGAGCGTAAATGCACCTGTATAGACTTCAATATCACGTTCTGATGGATAGAGTGATATAAAGCGAGCTTTAGTTGGATGAATTAGTCGGCCCTTTCCATTCAGGCAATGAATGGGCAACATACCCGGTACCAAAAGATCGTCGGTTGCATCTAAAAGCACATCTTTTCCACCTAGCCAGACATGAGCTACCACATAGTTGAATTTCTTAATCAATGGATAATTATCGTCCATTCGGCCATGTGATCGTGTACTTAAAATCACAGGATTTGCATCAATATTCATTTCCCGAAGGAGGGCAATCAATAGTAGATTGATATCAGCCGCATCGCCTTTTTTGTCATCCAATACTTTTTTAATGTTTCGAGACCAAATTGCTGATTCATTATTCCATTTTACAGTATGACGAATAAAATCATAAGCCGCTCGTATGCGTCCTAGTGTGTCAGCATGTTCAGTAAGCAGCAATTTTGCCTTATCTCTCAGGAAGCTCGCATGTTTAATTTGCCCACCAAAACTGGCATCATCGAGCAATGTTTTATCAAACGCGGGCCAGCCAACCAAAAAATTATGTAACATTCCACCAGGTAATTGATAACTGGCTAGTTCAAAATCTACCTTAGCCAAATAGTCTTCAGCAGTTGTAGAATAAACCTCATTTTTAAAAGCAGGAACATCTTTTGCAGCAAATCGATAGGTTACTAATGAAGACGATTTATATTCATTAGCCATCACGTCAAAATAGCCACTTTGCACTATCTGATAGTAAAAAAAATCAGGAATAGCGACACGATACTCGCTCCAATTCACGGGTATATCTTGCTGAAATCGCCAGGTCTGAGGATTGTGGCTTACATTGAAAGGTGTACGAGTTGTGTATTGATAATCAATAATAGACCCTTCTCGAATGTTAGGGAAAGTATATTTTTCCACAAAAACCTGTTCTGATACTTTTTCAGTAAAATGTCCTGCCTTATTCAGCCTATCAGTCGTTACGTTTCCATCTGTGAGATTAAATGTATAGCCATCAAAGGCCGAGATATGTTCGTGCTGACCAGCTAAACCACGACGCACGGGTAATTGAATAATTGCCCGATCATAAGCTGATTTTTTACGAATCTGTAACCTGACGTGATATTGGCATACTATCCATAAATCGCTCACATTAACGTCAAAATACGATTCACCATATTGATATAGCACTACAGCCTCAGCTGTCGAATCAGCGGATTTACTGGCAAATTGATCTGGGGTTATTTTCCCAAATTTGATATCAGGAGGTGTATCAACGGGTTTCTGAGCAATACCTAAACCACTCCAAAGCAGAAAACAGGCCGTAGCAAACACGGCCAAACGGTGGCGGGACAGGAAAGTGAACATCAATGGTGGGTAAATTAAAAATCAATTAACGCGGCAAGATAATCGTTTCGTCAGATACCGCCAACGCTCAAAATGAAGTTGGGTAGGTTATCTGCTATACGATACTATTCCCACGAAAATTTCAGCAGCGAGACACCCTGGCGAGGCAATTCCATTTTCAGATTTACGACACCATCTTTCACTGTAATCCACTCGGGTGATGTAAGCAATTGCAATTGGCCTGCCTTTTCTAATTCAGTTATCTGCTCAGGCGTCGGGCTTTTGGGCGAGCCCATCTTTTTCCAGGCCTCGTAGGAGTTACTAAACTGCTTATCGATTCGGTAATGCTGCAGCAGGACTTTGGATACCGGAACGCCTTTTACCTGAACGGATACAGGGGCATCAGGAGCGGGTAAATTATCATCATGGTAATTCCAGACCATAACCGAGGCTGTTTTCGCATCTTTCGTTGCAAAAGCATTGATATCGTCTTCAGCTCGGACACTCTGATCCCGAATTCGGGCATAATCGTACGCGAGGCCGCCTTTTACCGCTACCCGATTGCCCTGCATCATACCAAACATTCGAAATACATTCAGCACGGGCTTATCGACGCCATTGGTCGCCAGATCCCGAAACCCCCGAAACCAGGCTTGATCTTCAAATTCGAAAGCCCAGGTAACAGCCCCTTCCAGATTGACACCACGAGCCTGCGCCAGATCATATTTTCGGGCAAAGGACGCTGCGGTGTAGCTTGAATACATAGTTCCATTCCGATAGGCATTCTGCGGATGCAAATCCTCCGAACAGGCCGCACAGCCTTCGGGATCAGATTCGCCAATGATAATCGGCAAGTGTTTCAGAGTCGGATAAGAGGCCACAATTTCAAAGCCTTTGTCGATGTCGCGAAGTTGCGTGCCCATATTCATCTGAACGGCTCCATTCACCAGCTTTGGTGCACCTTTGGCGTGAAACGTGATGAAATCAATGGGGGTGCCCGTTTTACCTGTTACGTAGTTTTTACCACTTACGACATGATCCATGAAGGCTCTAAAAAACTTGGCTGATACATCCCAATTGGGGCCAGTCACTTCAGGGCCACCTACTTTAGCCGTTGGCAAGGCGCGTTTTACGGCATCGGCTGTGTAATCATAGAGTTTGATGTATTCTTCGCTAGTGCCTTTCCAGTAACTAATATTGGGTTCATTCCATAGCTCCCAATACCAGCTTTCTACTTCTTTCTGGCCGTACCGGCTAACGGAATGCTTTACCCATTGATACACCAGTTCTCCCCATTTGGCGTAATCCTTCGGTGGATACGCCCAGCCTGTATAAATATCGTTGTAGTTATCGCCAGGTTTCCAGTAGTGCCGATAAGGCTGTGGATGCGTTGAGAGTGCTTCTGGCATGAAACCAATCTGGGCAATGGGCTTCATACCGCGTTCTATATACGTATCAAAGATTTTATCGACAATCGTCCAATCGTAAACTGGGTTTCCTTTTTTGTCCTCAGTATAGGCATTGGTCGATCCCCATTTTAGGGCTGCCTTTCCATCACCCGTAACCAGCAGACTATGCGCCCGAACATTGACCGGCACCTTGCTCAACTGTGAAATTTCGGTAAGCAATTTCTTACCATCTTTCATGTAGGTGTAGTTCGGTTCGTCGTAGCCAAACCACGCCCAGATAGGTTTAATCGGCCCTTTATCGACAGACAAATCGACCTCGATGGCAACGGGTTTTTGCGGGGCAACTTGCGCCCAACTGGCGTTGAGTACGCATGCACTTAGGAATGTAAATACTAATCGGGCAGTCCGTTTCCGTTGCATCATGTAGTAGATAAGCTCTTGTTAAGGGTATAGAACGCAGATTTTTATGATTGGTAAGATCAAGCCTGATAGCTATAATCATCTACTGCTCATTTTTAAAATCATAATAAACCAGACGGATCGTAAGAATCAGCGGGTTATTGTTTCTGATAAACCCGTACATAATCAATCTCGTACCGGCTGGGAAATGGAGTTGTCGATGGATCGCCCCCATTATCGCCACCAATGGCCAGGTTGACTAGTAGATAATGAGGCTGGCGAAACGGATTTATACTCGTCCCATCTTTATTGATGGTTTCCGAAAGCATAACCTCAGTTAACAAGGTATCATCGACATAGAGTCGAATGGCGGTCTCGTCCCAATCCATACGCCATACATGAAATTTCGTCGACCAGTCAGGATCGTTAAAAAAAGACATTGGCCTTTTAGTACTGCGCCATTCAGCGGTGTAGCGTTTACCGGTTGCCCAGGCAACATTGGCCAGAAGCATATTCCGATAATACTCCATAATGTCGATTTCGCCGTTGGAAGGCCATTCCCCTTTCACGCCTAATGTCCAGAAAGCGGGCCATAGACCCGACTTGGTTTCAATTCGTCCTCGTATCTCAAACCGACCATATTGCCAACTGTGCAATCCATTGGTATGCAAGCTGGAAGACGTATAGTCAATAGTTGGCCTGTTGGTTTGCCAGTTGGAGCTATTGGCCTGATACGTTGGATTGGGCTTTTGCTCGCGACGTCCTTCAATGATCAAAAAACCATTTTCGCAGTGGGCATTGTCTGGCTGATACCACTGAATTTCATGATTCCGTACAAAACCCGTTTCGAATTTCCAGTTCTCCGGATTGGGCGGTCCAGCCGTTTCAAATTCATCAGCCCAAACTAATTTCCAGTCTTTATCTGAGTGAGTAGATGATTGAGCAGATTGGCCGAAGCCGTTAAGTGTAGCTATTGTAAGAACAGTCAAAAGAAGAGTTAATCGGGTCATAAGCAATCACGCAGAATTAGATTGGATAGCATTTGGTATGACCCCGATGGGACGGTCGGCCGCTGCCGTCAAATGTTTATAGAAAGACTCTATTTGCTATAAACATTTGACGGCAGCGGCCGACCGTCCCATCGGGGTCACACAGGCAGTATAAAAATGATTGAGTCTAAATTTGCTTGATTGCTTATGTTCTAAACACAGAGGTACAGAGAACACAGAGTTTTTTACATTAGTAATGATAAGATTCTGTGCTCTCTGTATTTTAATACTCTTTTACGCATTCACGCGTTTTCCGTCGACCAGGCGCCAGATGTTCAGCGGATTGGCCGCTTTCAACTCGTCGGGGAGCAGCGCATCAGGGAAGTTCTGGTAGCAGACTGGCCGGGCGAAGCGTAAGATAGCATTTGTACCGACTGACGTAGAGCGGGAATCCGTGGTTGCCGGATATGGGCCGCCATGTTGCATAGCATGACTGACTTCAACACCCGTTGGGAAACCGTTAATCAACAACCGCCCTACTTTCTGTTCCAGAATTTCGAGGAGGTCGGCATACTCCAGCAATTCGGCATCAGTGCCCCACACCGTAGCCGTCAAGTGGCCTTCCAGCCCCCGCGCTACAGCCAGTAGTTGCTCACGGCCAGTTGCTTCGACCAGAACGCTGCTTGGTCCAAACACCTCTTCGGCAAGAACCGGGTTGGCCAGCAAGGCTTCGGCAGAGGTTTTCAGCAGTGTTGGCGTACCATTGGCAAAGCTCTCGGTAGACGTAGCCTGTCCAACGATTTCCACCCCTTCGGCAGCCGTTAATTTATCAATACCTGTTGTAAACGCTTTTTGAATACCTTGCGTGAGCATCGTTGCGGGTTGACTATTAGTTATACCCTGAGCCGTTGCTTGTATAAACGAATCGGCCTCTGGCGATTGCTCAACCACAGCCAGACCCGGATTCGTACAGAATTGTCCAACACCCAGGGTAATCGACCCCACAAAGCTCTGTGCCAGCGCTCCGCCTTTTTCTTTAAGTAATTGAGGCAGAAAGAAAACGGGATTCGTACTGCCCATTTCGGCATAGACAGGAATCGGTTCGGGACGGCGGGATGCCGCATCGAACAAGGCTTTCCCCCCCCGGAATGAACCCGTAAATCCAATAGCCTTAATAGCCGGATGCTCGACAATGGCCATCCCTACAGCTATCGTTCGTCCCTGCACCAGTGAAAATGTGCCAGCGGGCAATCCACAGGCAACAACCGCCCGACTAATAGCATCGCCAACCAGTTGCGATGTACCCGGATGAGCTGGATGACCTTTTACAACAACTGGGCAACCAGCTGCCAGCGCCGACGCGGTATCGCCACCCGCGACTGAAAACGCCAATGGAAAATTACTGGCTCCAAATACGCCAACAGGTCCCAACGGACGCAGCATCTGCCGCAAATCTGGCCGAGGCAAAGGCTGGCGGTCGGGCAAAGCGGTATCAATACGGGCCTCCACCCAAGAACCTTCGCGTAGATATTCAGCAAACAGGCGAAGCTGGCCAGTTGTACGGCCACGCTCACCAGTCAGGCGAGCCAATGGCAGCCCCGATTCTGCTTGTGCTCTCGTTAATAATTCATCGCCCAGCGCTTCGATTTCGGAAGCAATTTTTTCCAGAAAAGCGGCTTTCTCTGCGCCCGATTTCTTACGGTACTCTGTAAACGCTTCGGCAGCTCGCTCACAGGCCTGTGCCACTTCGTTCGTGGTTGCTTCGTTAAATTGGCCTGGCAATGACTCGCCAGTAGCTGGATTAATGCCTTGAAATAATTCGGTAACGGGAGTTGTAAGGGAGTTTGTCATAACGACAGGCAGGTGAATGTTATAAATAATCGGGACAAAAATAGCCCGTTTTTCAGGAACACTTTATCAAGCGAAACGTTCCGGTTTAAAAGCGGTAATATCCATGCTTCTAACCGAATCGGTCAACAGTTCGCTTACTAATTTGCCGGTAGCTGGCCCTAAACTCAATCCCATCATGCCATGTCCTGTGGCTAGCACAACATTGTCATAGCGCTCTGTCCGGCCAATGTACGGCAACCCATCGGGTGAGCAGGGACGTAAGCCACGCCAAACCGTATCGACTGCTGGCATACCAACTGCTATATCTGGGTAATAATTGTTAATCGACTGAACGATACCACGTACCCGATTCATATTTACCGTCATATCGGTGCCAGCCACTTCGAGGGTTCCCGCGAAACGAAGATCGGCTCCCATAGGCGTCGCTGTAGCACGGGCTTCGAGCATGATAGCCGGTACCCGAACATTATTCATTACGTTCCGAATCATAAAGCTGTATCCTTTTCCGCCCTGTAAGGATAGGTTTATATCTAGCTGACGAGCGATTGTGGGAGACCACGCTCCACCTGCCACAACAACCGCATCGACAGCATAATCACCCTGCGATGTGTGCACAGCTGTTACCTGTGAACCTGTTTTTACGAAGCCGGTAACAGTATGATTTTCCAGAATGGCAACGCCAGCCTGACGTAGATAAGCTACTAATGACCGAATCAATTCGTTCGGATTCAGATGTGCATCGCCGGGATATAAAATACCTCCCCGTACATCGACCCGCGTATTGGGCTCCAGATCCTGTACCTGCTGGCCGTTGAGTACGCGTGCTTCGATACCCGCATGATTGGCTACTTCAGCTTCTTCGGCCATTTCATGCTCGGCCGACGCGGTTTTGTAAAGCATGAGCAAACCCCGCTCCTGCCACTCAAAAGCTAAATCGCCATTGGCGGCCAAATCCTGATAAAGTGTTTTGCTCAACAAGCTGAGATCGCGTAAGACAGGAATTGAACGCTCTACGTGTTCGGGTGTCGAATGGCGATAGAAGAGCCAGCCCCAACGCAGTAAATCGGCGTTCAGGCGTGGTTTGACATAAAATGGGCTGGTCGATTTCAACATCCAGCGCATTCCTTTGGCAATCATACCCGGCTGGGCCAGTGGAATAATGTGACTAGGTACAATCATGCCCGCATTACCAAACGAGCAACCATCGGCAATAGGCCCCTGATCGAACAGCGTTACTCGATGCCCCGCTTTGTGCAGGTAATAAGCAGAGCACAGCCCAACAATTCCTCCCCCTACAATACCAATATGTGACATTTTTAAAGAGTGAAAGAGCGAAAGAGTGAATGAGTGCTGTCCAGAGCAATCGCTCTTTCACTCTTTCGCTCTTTCACTCATTTTTAAATAACCTGAAAACCAAACACGTACGGATCGTCTTCGTCGAGGATAATGTGATTGTAACCGTGAATCCGGGCCCAGCCTTCAATGCTTGGCACAATGGCGGGCCGATTGGCCAATTCAGTTTCCTGCTCGATACGTCCGTTGAAAATTGACCCGATGATACTTTCGTGTACAAACGTATCGCCCGGTTTCAGTCGCCCCTGCGCATACCACTGTGCCATTCGGGCCGATGTACCGGTTCCACAAGGCGAACGATCGATGGCTTTGTCACCATAGAAAACGGCATTTCGGGCGGTAGACGTTTCTTTCAGTGGTTTACCCGTCCAGAGGATATGACTCAGCCCGTTGATGGTTGGATTTTCGGGGTGAACAAATGTGTATTGCTCATTCATTCGCTCACGCATCGTACGCGCCCAGCCGATAAGCTGCTCCGCTTTGTAATGCTCCAGACCGGGGAAATTGGGCTGTGGGTCGACAATCGCATAGAAGTTTCCTCCGTACGCCACATCGACAGTGAGCGGACCCAGATCAGGGCATTCGACCGTCAGTTTTTCAGCCGCCAGATACGATTTGATGTTCGTGATCTTCACCGAAGTGACCTTCCGCCCCTCCTGCTTGTATTCTGCCCGAACCAATCCGGCGGGTACTTCGAGATTAAGGACTCCGGGTGTTTTGGGCGTAATCAGGTTTTGCTCGATGGCCACCGTTACGGTACCGATAGTCCCATGTCCACACATCGGCAAACACCCCGAAGTCTCAATAAACAACACACCCGCGTCATTGGCAGGATCAGTAGGCGGATACAGAATACTCCCCGACATCATATCGTGGCCACGGGGTTCAAACATGAGTCCCTTCCGAATCCAGTCGTAGTCGCGCAGAAAATGCTGACGTTTTTCGCTCATGTTTCCGCCCTGCAAAAACGGAATACTCCCCCCCGTAACAACCCGCACCGGATTGCCACAGGTATGGGCGTCAATACAGAAAAAATGAAATTCAGCCATGTTTTCAGTGAAGAATGAAGAATGAAAAGTGAAGAATAATTGATATCGCCTTTATTCTTCACTTTTCATTCTTCACTCTACATTAATAATTGGTCGCTTCGCCAAAGCCGTTTGAATCACCTCAAGTACTTGCTCACGCTCGGCACCGATGAGTGGCAGGCGTGGTGCACGTACATATTCTGAACCCAGGCCAGTTGCTGTAGCAGCCAGCTTGATATATTGGACTAGTTTTGGATGAATGTCCAGTTCGAGCAAGGGCATAAACCAGCGGTAGATTTCCAAGGCTTCGGCTACCTGACCCGCTTTGGCTAATTCATAAATAGCAACGGTTTCTACAGGAAACGCATCGACCAGACCACCAACCCAGCCATCGCAGCCGAGCAGCAGTGCTTCCAGCGCCAGCGTATCAACACCGCCCAGCAGTTTGTAGCGATCACCAAAGGCATTCCGCATCCGCGTTACATTAGTCAGATCGCGCGTCGATTCTTTTACGGCCTGAATGTTAGGCAGTTCAGCCAATTCGTGAAACATGGCTACGGTTGTCATGATCTTATAATCGTAGGGATTATTGTAGATCATGATCGGTAACGACGTTTCCTGCGCTACTGATTTAAAATACGTAACCGTCTCACGGGAATCAGCAGGGTAACGCATCGGGGGCAGGAGCATAAGTCCGTCTGCTCCATTGGCTTCCGCTTCGTGGGCTCGGGCAATGGCTTGTTTCGTAGCCTGTTCCGCGATATTCACCAAGACTGGCACTTTTCCATCACTAACCGCCAAGCCCGATTTCAGTAATTCGATTCGCTCCTCGTTCAGCAGCGTACTGGCTTCTCCCAAAGAGCCGCCAATGATAAACCCATGTACACCTGCATCGAGCTGAGCCTGCAGATTTTTTTCAAAAAGAGGCAGATCGAGTTGATCATCGGCCGTAAATGGAGTCAATAAAGCGGGATACACACCTTCCCATTGCACAGAGACGTTCATGCGGTATAGTCGGTTGATTAAATTCAGTCGATCAAAGTTCTGTATTTCAGGTAAAATGCAAATACCGAGAATTAGTATATTGTGGTACTATTTTCACCTTTTCTATATTTGTATACGACACATTTACAGTTTTCATGAATAAGCTAACCGCTGATGACCTGATTTACGGGTACATAAACGGGATTTTCCCAATGGCCGACGCCGACGGTACGCTTTATTGGTATGCCCCTGATCCTCGGGCTATTATTCCTATCCATAGTTATAAACCGGCTAAATCACTTCGCCCAGTTCTGAACCGAAATCAGTTCGAAATCCGTATCAATACAGCCTTTTCTGACGTCATGCGCGCCTGCTCGAAGCCTCGTTCGGAAGATGATAGCGTCTGGATTTCCGACGAAATTATTGACGCCTACACCGAACTACACCACATGGGGTTGGCTCATAGCGTTGAGACGTATATAGACAATCGGCTAGTAGGTGGTTTATACGGCGTGGCGCTAGGCTCGGCTTTTTTCGGTGAATCGATGTTTAGTGCCGTTAGTAATTCCTCTAAAGTAGCCTTCCATAATTTAATCCTGATCCTACGCCAACAAAAGTTTACGTTGCTTGACACGCAGTTCATTAACGACAATGTTCGGCGATACGGCGCTATTGAAATTCCCAAAGCCGACTACCTCCGGCAATTGAAGACGGCCCTCAAACAAAAAGTCCGTTTTGCCGCTCTGATCTCTGAAAAGGTTTAGGTAAATCACGGTTTTTGGTTGCTGTAAGTTGGACTTACCCAGCCCACCGAAAACCAAAAACCGTATACCCAAAACGGTAAATCCCTATCTTTGCCCGCATGTCAAAACCAGTTCTTGTCCTGAAGTTTGGGACTGCTTCGATTACAAAACCTACCGGCGAGCCCAATGAACCCGTTATGGTCGATATTGCCCGACAGGTGGCTGCGTTGCATCCTCACTATCGTATTGTGCTTGTTTCGTCGGGAGCAGTGGGTGCCGGAAAGTCTTTAATCCGGGATTATAAAGGCGATATTACCCAGCGTAAAGCCGCTGCGGCAGTTGGTAATCTTTTATTACTCAATCAATACTCTCGTTTCTTTTCCATATATGGCATTTCCATTGCGCAAAGCCTTTGCGAGCGTCATCACTTTGCCAGTCGCGACCAGTTTCTGCAATTAAAGCAGACGTATGAAGAGCTGTGGGCCAATGACCTGATTCCGATTGCCAACGAGAACGATGTAGTTAGTAATCGTGAATTGAAGTTTTCCGATAATGATGAATTAGCAACACTGATCGCTGTGGGCTTCGGAGCTGAAGCGCTAATGCTTTGCACATCGGTAGGTGGTTTATTGGATGCCGATGGAAAAATTATCCGTCAGGTTGTTGAGTTCGACGAAAGTGTCTTTGGCGTTGTCCGGACCGATAAGTCATCATTAGGTTTGGGCGGAATGGCCTCTAAGTTAACGTTCGCCAAACTCGCTACCCGAATGGGCGTTCGTGTCGTTATTTTCGGACTAAACGAACCAGATGGCATCGGTCGGGCCTTACGAGGAGAGATAGGTACCGAGTTTACACCCCATCCAATAGCCCCCTCTGCGCGAAATCGATGGTTAGCCAGCGGTAGTTTAGCCGTTGGGCGTGTCCAGATTGATACCGGTGCTGTACGCGCGTTGAAACAACGTAAGAGTTTATTGGCAGTGGGTGTACGAACAGTGCTCGATGAATTTACAGCTGGCGAAATGGTGGATATTCTAGATGAAGACCAGGAAACGATAGCTGTAGCCCGAGCGCGAATTTCATCGGAAGAATTATCGCAACAGCTTAATCAGCAAAATGTTGAGGTTGCCAATGCGAATGATATTGTACTTTTGTAATTATGACTCCAATTACGCCACTTCTCCAGGCTACTCAGCAAGCTGCAGCAGCCGTTCGGCGGCTTAGCCCCGCTGAAAAAACTGATTTACTCAATCGGCTTGCCGATATTTTAGCAGAACATACTGCCGAAATCGTCGCTGAAAATCAGAAAGACCTCGATCGAATGCCGGCAACCGATCCTAAATACGACCGGCTTAAACTGACAGAAGCCCGCGTAGCTGATCTTTCGAAAAGCTTACGCGAAGTAGCCGTATTGCCCGATCCGGCAGGAGAAGTTATTCTGGAGCGTACCATTGAACAGGGCTTGCAGCTTAAGAAAATTGCTGTACCACTAGGCGTAGTAGGTGTTATTTACGAAGCTCGACCAAACGTAACCGTCGATGTGGCCTCCTTGTGCCTACGTTCAGGTAATGCCTGCGTGCTAAAAGGTGGCAAGGAAGCCGACTTCTCGAACCGATATCTTATTAGCCTGATTCAAAGCGTACTCGTTGAGTTTGGGGTACCCAAAGCCGCCGTGACCTTGCTCCCACCCGACCGGGCGGTTGTTAATGAGTTACTCACTGCAACACGTTATGTAGACATCATTATCCCACGTGGTTCGGAATCACTGATTCAGTTTGTGCGTAAAAACTCACTGGTACCCACTATCGAAACGGGTGCTGGCGTTTGCCACGCTTATGTTGAACAAACTGCGGATTTAGATAAAGCAGCCGCTATTGTTGTGAATGCCCGTGTTTCGCGCCCATCGGTTTGCAACTCCCTCGACTGTGTGCTGGTTGATGAGGCCATTGCTGAACGTTTTCTGCCTATGCTAACCGCTGATTTCAATAAATGGAACGTAGAAGTTTTTGCTGATGAGCCGTCTTATGCCATTTTTGAGAAAGCGGGCTATACAAACCTGCAACACGCACAGCCAGAAGATTTCGGTCGCGAGTTTCTGGACTATAAATGTGCCGTAAAAGTTGTGGCTGGTCTGGACGAAGCCTTGTCGCATATACAGGCCTATTCGTCTCGCCACTCCGAAGCGATTGTCTCTCAGGATCAATCGCTTATTGAGCAATTCCTACGCGAAGTCGATGCAGCCGCCGTCTATGCGAACGCGTCGACCCGCTTCACCGATGGTGGTGTATTTGGCTTAGGTGCTGAAATCGGCATTTCAACGCAAAAGCTCCACGCTCGTGGCCCATTCGCGCTAGAGAAATTAGTTACTGAGAAGTGGATTGTTGTGGGTGACGGGCAGGTGCGTTGGTAAGCGGAGACGCCGTATTAAACTACGCGATATTTTGTGTGACCCCGATGGGGTCAGATGTTTATAGAAAGGTTCTAACTACTATATACATTTGACCCCATCTGGGTCACACAGAAAGTAAGCACTTGGAAATGTTCTTGCTTGATAGCTACATAAAAACAATACAGCCAATAGTCATTCAGCGATACTTCTCGTTTGACGCCAACGTACAAAAGGAACGGCATTGATATTTTCAATACCCATACCAGTCTCCCCACCACTTCTGTAAACTCCGACGGATTTCGGCTTCGCGAGCGTTGTGGCCGGGTTCGTAGAGCTTATGGCCTTTAAGGTCGTCGGGGAGGAAGTTTTGTTGAGCAAAGTTGCCTTCGTGGGCATGTGAATACTGATAGTCTTTCCCGTAGCCAATCTGCTTCATCAGCTTAGTAGGCGCATTACGCAGATGCAAAGGCACTGGCAAATGAGCCGTTTGCTCTGCCAGAGCGATGGCCTCATCGATAGCAACATAACTCGCGTTGCTCTTAGGCGATGTTGCCAGATAGACCGCTACCTGCGACAAAATAATCCGTCCTTCGGGCATACCGATCGCACGAATTGCCTGTACCGCTTCTGAGGCCATAATCATCGCCGTTGGGTTGGCATTGCCTATATCTTCCGAGGCCATAATCAGCATACGTCGGGCAATGAAAATCGGGTCTTCACCGGCTACAATCATCCGGGCCATCCAGTACAAAGCCGCGTTTGGATCGGAACCACGCAACGATTTGATAAAAGCTGAAATAATGTCGTAATGCTGCTCACCTGACTTATCATAGCGGGCAATATTTTGCTGCGCTACGGTCGTCACGCCTTCGTCGGTAATCACTAACGGATCGGCCGATACGTGAGCCGATGCAACCAGTTCCAGAAGGTTTAGTAGCTTTCTCCCATCGCCACCTGATAGCCGAAGCAACGCGTCGTACGAGTCAACTGTAATTTTTTTTGATTGCAAAAAGGCATCCTGAGCAATCGCCCGGTCAATTACCTGAATCAGTTCTTCTCGATCAAGCCCTTCCAGAATATAGACCTGACAGCGCGATAGTAACGCACTGTTTACCTCAAACGATGGATTTTCGGTAGTAGCCCCAATGAGCGTAATCTGTCCTTTCTCAACAGCTCCAAGCAGAGCGTCTTGCTGACTTTTATTGAATCGGTGAATTTCGTCGATGAAAACCACGGGAGGGAACATTCCACTTGGGCGACTCAGCACATCGCGAATTTCTTTCACGCCCGAATTGATTGCGCTCAGAGCAATAAAAGGCCGTTTAACCGCTTCGGC
Source organism: Spirosoma litoris (assembly GCF_054776755.1). Taxonomy (NCBI): domain Bacteria; kingdom Pseudomonadati; phylum Bacteroidota; class Cytophagia; order Cytophagales; family Cytophagaceae; genus Spirosoma; species Spirosoma litoris. Next base: position 111,828 of record NZ_BAAHBI010000075.1, read on the forward strand.
TAATAATAGTGCCAGGGTAGTTTTGCCAACTCCTGGAGGTCCCCATAAAATCATGGAGGGTAACCGACCAGAATCTACCGCCCGCCGAAGCGCTCCATTAGGTCCAATAAGTTTACGCTGACCAATAACGTCATTTAGTGTTCGAGGACGTACCCGCTCGGGTAAAGGCGTTGAGTCTGTATTCATTCAACGAAGTTACGAAAGTAACGTGGATGGAAATCCGCGTAGTCGAAGGCTAACATGTAGCTATCAATTTTACCAGACAAATTAGCCTTCGGCTACGCGAACTGGAAGTCCACGCTACTGACCAAAGAAAAACCCGATAGTTCATAAAGAGCTACCGGGTTGGAGAATAGGTTAAGAATAGTCAGCGTCAGAGCGACACATTTTCGAGCGTAACATAACGCTTTAGGTTGCTCATGGCTCCGAAAATCAAATTGTAAACAGACTGAATGTTAATGTGCATGAGGGCCGAAATTTCTTCGTTACTCATATTTTGAAAATACCGCAGGTGAACGGCTTCACGCTGACGGCGGGGGAGTTTTTCGAGGGCCTGATGCAGGCAATCGTTCATAAACGAATCTTCCTCGTGGGCAATAAGTAAATTTTCGTGGGATGGATCAGCGCCGGGAAGCGTGTCGCCAACGCGTCGACCATTTACCATATCATCCTGACTCACTAATTTCTGTTCAGCCGTTAGGTGGCGAACCAGCTTACGTTTAATCGAAGCCATCAGGTAAAACCGTACGGAAGTCGTTGGTCCGATGGTGGCACGGTGCTTCCAGAGCTCAACAAATAGGTCGTGGATGCAGTCTTTAATCAGAGCCCGGTCAGTAGCAAAGTGGGCGCAATAATGGTAAAGGGTTTGAACATAATTTTGGTACAGTCGGGCAAACGCATTTTCATCACCGCTACGAAACAAATTCCAGAGAGTTTCGTCGTCGGGTCCGATTTGAGTACGGGAGCGAGCCATGATAGAGAGGGTAAAGGTTAGGAATAGCCTTGGAGTGTGTAAACTTACCCATAAAAAATAGAATTTAAAAAAGTACTTAAAAAAAAATTTTATGGTTACTGATTTCCCACTTGAATAGATACAAAAGTGAACCTTTTCCCATCAAACAGTCCCTTATCGCTTAATTTGAGGACTGGGATAACCAACAGAGCCATAAAGGATAAAGTCATAAATGGAGCCGCCAGTGTACTTCCTAATTCTTCCTTCGCAAATTGGTCCAGCAATGTATATTGACCTGCTACATCATACCCATCTACATCCGTCATCAGACCAGCTACCGGTAACGGAAGCAAGTACGACTCCGGTGTAGTCGTTAAATGCAAAAACTCACGGCGGCTCATCACTTCATCATCATGTTCGTGCGGTTTCGTACCAGCAACGGCCGATAGGCCACCCCGAGATTCGATCACCAGATTTACCGCCTTGCAAATACTTTCATCATCACAACCCACCACTGTAATGTTGTGCGAATCGTGACCAACCGACGAGGCAATAGCGCCGTGTTGTAAGCCAAAGTTTTTGATAAAGGCAATAGCAGGTGGCGCATCCTGATACCGATTGACAACCGCCATTTTCAGAATATCCCGTTCTAAATCTGGTACGATTTGATCGTTCTCTAGTTTAGGTTCAAGATGAAGTTCATTGGTGATCAGCTGGCCGTCGAGAGCTTCAATGACACGGATTGCACCTGAAGACACTGCGTTCACCACAAAATCCTCTGGCTTCTTCGGCGAACAACTAAACTGATTAACATGATCACTCCGCAAATCTGGAATGTTCGACTTACCATTTTCGGCTACGATATCCCCATTAATAACCGTTTGTTGAACCGTGAATGATTGTAAACTATCAACCACAATATAATCGGCAGGGTCACCTTCACGCAAAAGACCAACTGGTAATCGATAATGCAGGACGGGATTCAAACAAGCAGCCCGAAGTACATTCCAAAGCGAATGGCCTTTTGCCAAAGCCCGTATAACGAGCTGATTGATATGCCCTTCCGCCAATGTGTCTGGATGCTTATCGTCGGAGCAGAACATAATTTGCTGCGGAAACTCAGCCAGTAAGGGAATCAGAGCCTCGAAATTACGAGCGGCACTACCTTCTCGAATAAGAATGTTCATACCCCGTTGCGCCTTATCAAGACCCTCTTCGTAGGTAAAGCATTCATGGTCGGTAGTGATACCCGCATCAATGTATTGCTGGGCATCCTCGCCTATTAATCCGGGGGCGTGTCCATCAACGGGCTTATTAAATGCATTGGCCAAGGCGATTTTAGCCATTACATCAGGGTCCTGGTTCAGTACGCCGGGGAAATTCATCATTTCAGCTAAATAGCCTATTTCCTTTAATGCCAGCAGTTTTCGAACATCCTTAACACTAATGGTAGCACCCGCTGTTTCGAACGTGGTAGCCGGAACACAGGAAGGTGCCCCAAACATAAATTTGAAGGGAACGCGACTAGCCTCCTCAATCATATAATGCACCCCGGCAACGCCAAGCACGTTCCCAATCTCGTGTGGGTCCGAGACGGTAGCAACTGTTCCGTGAACAACGGCTAATCGGGCAAACTGCGGGGGAGTTAATAGCGAGCTTTCTATATGAACATGGGCATCTATAAAACCGGGCAATACATAAGGTTCGCCTGAGCGTTCAGGCCCAAGGCGCTGAATCTCGTTAATCCGCCCATTTTCGACGATGATCGAACCATAAAAAATCGTTTGGTCAAAGAGATTCAGGATATTAGCCGTGATCATAAATTAGATTCGGATAAATAGGTTACGGCGGTACATCCACCAGAGAATAAGATAAAAAATAGCCAGTGTAGCGAAGCCAATTAGCAATGGCTCATAAGTGGCCCCAAACACCAGAAAAGGTCCATGCCCCAGGTGCGTATAGAAGGATTTGATAATAAACTTGTCAATGAGGTGCACCAGGCAGTAAATCGCGATGGAGTTCATACCCACCACAACCAGCGGAAACGCCCATCCCCGACGACCGGCCACATCGATAACACCATAAAAGAAAGCAAGCAGCCAAAAGCACCAGCCACCACTAAATAATACCCACGCTGGTGTCCAGATTCGTTTCACAATGGGGCAAATTCCGGTCACATGCAGCAAAACACCACTAGCCAGCCCTATGGCACCGGCAATTAGGAAGTATTTCAGAATGTCGCGCTGTGTCATTCCAGACCGCAGCCATAAACCCGCTTGTAAACCTAGCAACATTGTTCCGAGGGTAGGAATGAAGCTAAGTGTAGCATAACCGCCACCATTGAACAAAAATGGATTTTCGCGAGGGAACAGGTTCAAAAACCAGGTATCAAAAGCCCAGGCCAGGTTACTATTCTTATTAAAATGGGCCATTAATCCAGTATAATGCTCGGGCCAGTCTGCCGGAACACCCACGGCGCTATAATCAAAAGCTATGCCATTCGGGACAGGATAAAGCAAAAATGCTAGCCAATAACCCACTAAAATTACACCTAATGCAATCCAGGCGGTTCGAGCTTTAGAAGCACTTCCAATTAAGAATAGAAATGTATAGCCCATACCGATTTGGGTTAGCGTATCTTCAAACGTAAATCTCGTTTGATCGGCATGGGTAGATCGCAGAAAAATGCCGAGCAAGATCAAAATCAATGATCGCCGAAACGCATGCCACAACTGCACAGAAAACGATTGCCCTTGTTTAACCCGGCTCGCAATTGAATACGGGAGGGCCACACCAACCAGGAATGAAAAAGAAGGTTGAATCAGATCGTGCAAGGAGCAACCAGCCCAGGCAACGTGACTCTGATGGTGAGCCAGAAATGCCCAGAAAGCACTATCTGGAAACGCTTCATGGAGATGATCAAATTGCAGAATTTCGGCGGCCATCAAGGTCATAACAAAACCCCGATAGGCGTCCATAGACATTAGTCGACCAGCCAGAAAGCCGGTTTTGTTTACATCAGAAAGTGGAGGCATCGGTAACGGGTAGGAATTAAGTCTTAAAACTTGGCAATGGCATCCACATTCGCAACAACATGAATAAAGTTTTTGTAGAGAGGTGGTATATTTCGGCTTATTGCGTCTCTTTAATGAATTAGTTAGGTAATGGTCAGGTGTGGTCAAGAATTGTCAGGAGTAGTCAAAGGTTGGTAACAGTCTGATAATTCCTGACCCTACCTGACCACTGCTGACCACCACCTGACCAGCTATTTTAAACCAGTTTTTCTGATGAATGCCCGTGTATTGAAAGTTCATCCCGGCGATAACGTCATTGTGGCACTTCGCAATCTCTCGGCGGGAGAGCACATTGAATTTGAGAACGATACCTACGTTTTGCCTTATGCCGTTGGCGCTAAGCATAAATTCGTGACCGAAGACCGTCAGCCCGGCGATCCGATCACTATGTATGGTGTGCTGGTTGGTAAAGCAACTCAGCCCATTCGGCGGGGAGAACCGATTACTACCTTCAATTTAAAACACGATGCTGATCGGTACGGCCTCGACAAAAAACAACCTTTTTCCTGGGAGCCACTCGATGTCTCGAACTGGCAGGAACGGACGTTCATGGGTTATCATCGCGCGGATGGTAGCGTCGGCACACGCAACTACTGGCTCGTTGTGCCGCTGGTTTTCTGCGAGAACCGGAATGTGCTGATTCTGAAAGATGCGTTCGAACGTGAACTGGGCTATGCTCAACCCGAAATCTATCGCGAAAACGTTCATGAGTTGTTGAGCCTTTACAAAGCGGGCGAAATGGATGTCATTAAAAAGATGCAGCCATTTATTGAGCCTAATCAGGTGAGCAATCAGGCTAAAAAACGTCCTTTTCAGCACGTCGATGGGATTAAATTCCTGACCCACGAAATGGGCTGCGGAGGCACTCGGCAGGATTCTGGGTATTTGTGTTCGCTATTGGCAGGGTTTATTAACAACCCTAATGTAGCGGGAGCAACTGTGCTTAGCCTGGGTTGTCAGCATTTGCAAACTGATATGATTTCCGCTGAAATTAAACGGCAGAATCCGAAGTTCGATAAGCCTCTTCTTTTATTTGAGCAACAGGCTGGTACCGAATACGCGCTCATGTCGGAGGCTATCAAGGAAACGTTTCTAGGCCTGATCGAAATCAATAAAATCGAACGAAAACCGGCCCCATTGAGTGCTTTGACTGTTGGTCTGAAATGTGGTGGCTCCGATGGTTTTTCGGGCATTTCAGCGAATCCAGTACTCGGTCATCTGTCGGATACCATCGTGTCGCTGGGCGGTAAAACCGTGCTGGCTGAGTTTCCTGAACTAAACGGCGTAGAACAGGAACTCATCAATCGTACTGAAGACACAGCTAAAGCCCAGAAATTTATCACCTTGATGAGCGAGTACTCGGCTCAGGCAGAAGCCGTTGGGTCAGGATTCGACATGAATCCGTCACCAGGAAATATCAAGGATGGCCTCATCACCGATGCAATTAAGTCGGCAGGTGCAGCCAAAAAAGGCGGAACGGCCCCGGTAGCCGATGTACTGGATTATGCAGAACCAGCCACAACGCCCGGCCTTAGCCTCCTATGTACACCCGGAAACGATGTTGAAGCAACCACAGGCATGGCGGGTTCAGGTACAAACGTCATTCTGTTTACCACTGGTCTCGGTACCCCGACAGGCAATCCCGTTTGCCCAGTTGTTAAGGTTTCAACAAATACGGTCCTTAAAAACCGGATGCCCGATGTGATTGATTTCGATAGCGGCCCCATCATCGACGGCGAACAAAGCATTGCTCAAAATGCCGATTCTCTGCTGGAATACATTATCCAACTGGCGTCGGGCGAGACAATCACCCAAGCCGAACGATTAGGCCAAGACGACTTTATCCCCTGGAAACGGGGTGTTTCACTTTAACAATTGCGAAAGAGTGAATGAGTGAAAGAGCGAACCCCATCCGGCGGACTATTTCGCGCCAGCTATTCACTCTTGCGCTCATTCACTCTTTCACTCATTCAACTATGTTCTCACTTAAAAACAAAACCGCCCTCGTTACGGGGGGAGCTAGTGGTATTGGGCTGGCTATTTCAAAGACGTTTGCCCAGGCAGGTGCTTCTGTTCATATCCTTGATCTTAATAAAGATCAGGCAGAGCAGGCCGTTGACGAGATAAAACAGGCAGGTGGTCAGGCCGTTAGCCATGCGATTGATGTCTCGAATCAGCAACAGGCAGTGGAGCTTGTCAATCAGATAGCCGAACTGGGACCAATTCATATTCTGGTCAATAATGCAGGTGTCTCACACATAGGCACCGTAGAAACGACGACCGAAGCCGATTTCGACCGGATTTACCGCATTAACATTAAAGGTGTGTACAATTGCCTTCATGCGACCATTCCGCATCTGAAAGCCAATGGTGGCGGTGTAGTTCTGAATATGGCGTCGATAGCTGCTACAGTCGGTATTCCTGACCGTTTCGCTTATGCCATGAGTAAGGGTGCCGTCTTGACTATGACCTTATCCATTGCCAAGGATTACCTGAAAGATAATATTCGCTGCAACTGTATCTCGCCTGCGCGGGTGCACACGCCCTTTGTAGATGGGTTCATTGCCAGAACATATCCGGGTCGGGAAGCGGAGATGTTCGAAAAACTCTCGAAAACGCAACCCATCGGCCGAATGGCTGAGCCCGAAGAAATTGGTGCCCTGGCTTTATACCTCTGTTCCGACGAGGCCGGTTTCATAACCGGATGCGATTATCCAATTGATGGTGGCTTTACTAGATTGAATAATTAGTAGGTTCTAGATTTTTTGAAATCCTGACTGCCATCGCTGAGTTGTTTTAAACTGCTCACGCTACAGAAAAATGTGATCACTTTTTGTCATCCCGACTTCAGGAGGGATCTCAAGCTGCATAATAGTCAAGTTTGAGATCCCTCCTGAAGTCGGGATGATAAAAATAAGAACCTAATACTTTCCATCAAGCCTCCCTTCCATAATCAAATAATACAGAATTCACCGGCCAACCAATAACGTTTATAGGCTGAAATAGGTTACTAATAGAATCGGGATTCATCGGGTCTCTGATGATCGAACAGGGTATGAATTTGCAGGTGATTATAACAAGACTGTCCTTGCAATCCACCCCAAATCTTCGTAAATTAGCCAGATTCTAAACGCAACTAATGAACTTCAAATTAACTTCTGAATTTCAACCCACCGGCGACCAACCGAAAGCGATTGAGAAGCTGGTCAAGGGTATAAATGAAGGCGAACCAGCGCAGGTATTACTTGGGGTCACTGGATCGGGCAAGACCTTTACCGTAGCCAATCTCATTGCGCAAACCAACCGCCCAACACTCGTACTGAGCCACAACAAAACACTGGCGGCTCAGCTTTACGGCGAATTCAAGCAGTTTTTCCCCGAAAATGCGGTTGAGTACTTCATCTCTTACTACGACTATTATCAGCCGGAAGCGTTCATTGCTACCACAAATACCTACATCGAGAAAGACCTTGCCATCAATGAAGAAATCGACAAACTGCGACTCGCGGCAACGTCGGCACTGATGAGCGGCCGACGCGATGTAATTGTGGTAGCATCGGTTTCGTGTATCTACGGCATGGGAAATCCTGAAGAATTTAAGCGGAACGTAGTAAGGATTGGGGTGGGCGAGCAAATGAGCCGCAATCAGTTTCTGCATCAGTTGGTTAGTATCCTGTATAGTCGCACGGAAGGCGATTTTCAACGAGGTAACTTCCGCGTTAAAGGCGATACGGTCGATCTCTATGTTGCCTACGCCGACTTTGCTTACCGGGTCATTTTCTTCGGCGACGAGATCGAAACGATCCAGCAGATTGACCCCAGCACTGGCCGCAAGATCTCGAACGAGACTATGGTTACGATCTTCCCCGCCAATCTGTTCGTCACGGGTCGGGATACGCTAAACAATGCCATCCACGAAATTCAGGACGACATGGTGGCGCAGGTACGGTACTTCGAATCGGAGATGCGGGAACAGGAAGCTACGCGTATTCAGGAACGTACTGAGTTCGATCTTGAAATGATGCGGGAGTTGGGCTACTGTTCAGGTATTGAAAACTATTCCCGCTATTTCGACCGACGCCAACCCGGTCAACGCCCCTTCTGTTTGCTGGATTATTTCCCGGATGATTACCTGATGGTAATTGACGAAAGCCACGTGACAATTCCGCAAATCAGAGCGATGTGGGGTGGCGACCGCTCTCGTAAAACCGCGCTTGTCGACTACGGTTTCCGGCTCCCATCGGCAATGGACAACCGACCGCTAACGTTCCAGGAGTTTGAAGATCTATCGGGGCAATCGATTTATGTGTCAGCAACTCCTTCCGACTACGAACTTCGTAAAAGCGATGGCGTTATCGTAGAGCAGCTTATACGACCAACTGGCTTGCTAGATCCTGAAATTGAGGTTCGCCCAAGCCTTAACCAGATTGATGATCTGCTCGAATCCATCGATAGCCGTATAAAAAATGGAGAGCGTGTTTTAGTGACGACCCTCACCAAACGGATGGCCGAAGAGTTGACCAAATACCTCGACCGGGTTGGCATTAAAACCCGTTACATTCACTCGGAAGTAAAAACCCTGGATCGGGTTGAAATTCTGCGCGACTTGCGATTGGGTAACTTCGATGTATTAGTCGGTGTCAACCTATTGCGCGAAGGGCTTGATTTGCCCGAAGTATCGCTGGTAGCCATCATGGATGCCGATAAAGAAGGCTTTCTGCGCGACATTCGGTCACTCATTCAGACCATTGGTCGGGCAGCCCGAAACTCGAACGGAAAAGTAATTATGTATGCCGACCGGATTACGGGTTCAATGGAGAAAGCGATTGATGAAACCAACCGTCGGCGGGCCATCCAGATGGAGTATAACGCTGATAATGGTATCACCCCAATGACCGTGTTGAAATCCAAAGAAGCCATCATAGGCCAAACCAAAGTGGCCGATTCGAAAGCGAAACATTTCTACGTCGAACCCGAAGAAATCCGCATTGCTGCCGATCCTGTGGTTCGTTACATGGGCAAAGGCGATCTGGAAAAAATGATTAACGAAACCCAATCGAAAATGGAACGAGCCGCCAAAGACCTCGACTTCCTGGAGGCCGCTCGTTTACGCGATGAGTTGTTTCAGTTGCGGGATAAGTTGAAGAAGGAAACGGTGTGAGTTATCTGGATTACTTAAGGGCGTAGCTGACCCGTAGCCCCCGTGCTCCGTTGGGCAGGAGGTCAGGGCTAAGTGATAACCGGTTATTTCGACGAGTGAGTTTATGAAGTTCCGGAATCCCAATACCGCATGTAGCTCCAATAATAAAGCCAGTGATCACATCGGTTCGGAAATGTTTACCCGCTTCCATTCGATTGACGCCAACCAGAATAGGCGGAATTGCGGCCCCGGTAAAGATGGCTAACCGCTTCCAGCCTTTGATGTGGTAATAATCGGTCAGCACTTTAGCTGCAAAGAAAGTAGCCGTGGTACTAAACGAAACGTGGCCACTATAAAATGAATTACTTTTAGCTTCACCCGTCTTAAGCTCTAGTGGCAGTGCTGGGTTATAGGTCAGCGGTCGGGCTCGCCGAATTGGAAATGCTGAGGCAAAATAAATAATGTTGTTTACTGCATGTGCCGTTGTATACAAGCCTAACAAATCTAACGCATCTTTTCGCATCCTGGAACTTAACATGAGCAGAACCGGACTGGCGATGGATAGATTCAGAAACAGGTCGGATCGCGTCTGGGCTGCCTCAAAGCGGGCGGGGTCGAAGTAGGCGACAGGTCGATCAAATGCATTAATCTGGCTGGGGTCAAGTTTTGCTATATCATCACTGGTTAGGGTCGCCGTCCGGTCTAACGCTCGAAATCCCAGAATCGAGGCACCCAGAAAAGCAACTGAACCCGGTAGTTCATAGGCCGTGTAAACCCGATACGGAGAATTTTTGCTCGTGTCCGATTGACCATGTCCCCTAAGCGTATACGTTAAAAAAAATGCTAGTGTCAGGCAAAACTTTATTATCGGGTATGTCATAACTTTATGCTATAAAAAATGAGATCTACAAAGTTAGTCAATTGGCTATTGTGGCCGGATTGCCTGTCCTGGATTCGGACCGGGTAGCATGTGCCCAGTTTGGTCGATGAAGTGGGCGATTGACTTTTGTCAGCCACACATGGAAGCCTGCAACTTACAAATTATCCTTACCTTGCAGGCCGTCAGGTCAAACCACGAAACCTCTATGAAACGTCTACTAATTATCCTCGGCATTATTGCTGCCGTTGTACTTATTGGGTTCTTCTCACTGCGCAGCTGGACCAAATCCAGTAGCCCCGAAGCTGTTGCTCAGGTCGACCAGAATGGTCTGAAAATAAAAGTAGATTATTGCCAGCCTTACAAGAAAGGACGCAAGATTTTCGGCGGTCTGGTTCCTTACGGAAAAGTCTGGCGGACAGGAGCCAACGAGGCTACGGTCATTGAATTCGATCAAAATGTGGTTATAGCCGGACAACCTTTAGACAAAGGCGAGTACACACTTTGGACGATTCCATCCGCTGATGGCTGGATTGCTATTTTTAATAGCGAAACTGGCCAATGGGGTACCAGTTATGATCAAACAAAAGACGTGCTTCGTGTGCCCGTAGCATCACGGAAACATAGCCCAATGGCTGAACAGTTTTACATCAGCTTTTCGCCGTCGGCAACAGGTACCGATATGATTCTGGCATGGGACGAAACCGAAGCCATTATACCCGTTCAGAAACGAACAAATAATGATTAAACATACTTCAAGTAAATAAAAAAGCCGCGTAGTGGATAAACTACGCGGCTTTTCATTGTCAACCTATAAGGTTTCTAAAACCTTAGGTTTGGAAATTTAATGGTGAAAGCTTTCCCCTATAAACTTTAACGCATCAGGCAATCCACTACGCCAATACGACCAGGTATGTGCGCCATCACGGGCACGATACTCGTGCGGAATTTTTCGTTCCAACAAGGCAATATGGAGCATCGCATTGCCAACTGTCAGTGCATCATCATCCCCACAGTCGATGTACCAGCGCACTTTCGTCAGATCGCTTTCAGGAGCTGATTTTGCCAACGTAATAGGACTATTCCGTTTCCAGGCAAGTGTCAGTCGCTCCTGACCTTTAACGGGACCGCTAAATATGGGCGCATAAACAGTATTATAACGCTCATCAGGTACACTAGCGAATGTTTCGTCGGTTCGGACGGCGGCACTGAGAGCCGCACAGGCACTAAATAATTCGGGATGGTGCATGGCTAATGTCAATGAACCGAACCCTCCCATCGATAACCCTGAAATAGCCCGATACGTACGTTCGGTACGGGTCCGGAACATGGAATCGATGTGGGGAATCAATTCCTGTACAAACATGTCTTCATACCGAACTTTGTTCTGATAATCATTTACATAAAAGGTAGCCCAGGCATTGGGCATGACAATAATCATTGGCGGCAATTGGCCTGATTTAATACCTTCGTCGACAATTCGATCGGCTTCACCAAACTGCACCCAGCCGGTTTCGTTGTCGCCTAAGCCGTGTAACAGGTAAACGACTGGATACCGCCGATTCGACACATAGTAATCAGGGGGCAGATAAATCGAGAATTTAACAGCCTGGTTCATCAGCGAACTATTCATAACCAGGCTTTCTAACAGCCGAACTTGCGGGGCAGCTACTACCGGAACAGGGCCATTACTTTGTGGGGTTGTTAGCTGAGCACGTCGGCGAGATTGGGCCGAAGCGGTTAATGTCAGCACGACCAGGTACGAACAAATTAGTAAACTACGTATCGACATGGGCTTATAGACAGTGAAAGGCGGTTAATTTATGCGAAATTTACGCCGTATAAGCCATTGATCGCGAATTAGTGAATTCTTTATCCGACGCTCGCTGGCCCAAACAGCTCGCTTGTGTTATTCCTTAAACGAACCCATAATGCACAAACGCTTACTCCTCCCTATCTTTTTAACAATTTTACGGCTCACCAGCAGCCAAGCCCAAACCCTACCCGACTGGGAAGATCCCCAAGTAATTAGTCAACATACCGAGAAGCCTCATGCAAACTTAATTCCGTTTGCCACCGAGCAACAAGCGCTGAATGCCTCCGACTGGCGCACCTCTCCTCATGTTAAACTTCTCAATGGCAGCTGGAAATTTCGCTGGGTCAAACATCCCAAACTAATTCCGGTCGATTTCTACCAACCCACAACCAACGATCAAAACTGGGATAACCTGCCTGTACCCTCGAATTGGCAAGTAGTAGGCGCTCGGGAAGGACGACCTTATGATCGCCCGATTTTTACGAACATTAAGCACCCATTTCCGGTCACTCCTCCACGCATTACAGCTGACACGAACGCGGTTGGTTTATACCGGATGCGGTTTACGATTCCAGCATCCTTTCAGGACCGCGAGATATTTTTACACTTCGCCGGGGTGCAATCAACCTGCCGGGTTTATCTGAACGGGCAACCGGTTGGTTATCACGAAGACAGCATGACACCTGCTGAATTTCTAATTACAGACAAGCTCAAAGCAGGCGAGAACTTACTAGCCGTTGAAGTCATCAACTGGTCGGATGGAAGCTATCTGGAAGATCAGGACTTCTGGCGTCTTTCGGGCATTTTTCGTGATGTTTTTCTAGTCGCTACTCCTAAAACCTATCTTCGGGATTTAACTGTTGTTACCGACCTGGACGATCAATACCGCGATGCCAGCTTAAGACTCACAGCTAATGTTCGCCATCTGACTACGGGCACACAAGCCCCATATAGGATTCGGTTTACCTTATATGATCCTAAACGAACCGTTATTTTTTCGGAGACAATCAGTTCCGAAAATGCCACCGATGCGGGCCAGGAAGCCCTTTTTCGACTAAAAAAAGACATTAAAGCACCGTTGCTCTGGAGTGCCGAAACGCCCGCTCTTTATACGCTTATAACTCAGTTGATTGGGGCAGATGGGCAAGCGTCGGAAGCAGTTAGTCAACGAATAGGTTTTCGCGAGATGACATTAACTGACGGTCAGCTTTTAGTTAATGGAAAGGCCGTTACGTATAAGGGTGTCAATCGCCACGAATTTGACCCTAACACGGGCCGGGTCATTAGTCGGGAATCAATGATTCAAGACATAAAGCTGATGAAGCAATACAACATCAACGCCGTCCGCACATCGCATTATCCGAACGTAACAGACTGGTATGATCTCTGCGACGAATATGGCCTGTATGTCATTGATGAAGCTAATATCGAGAGTCATGATTTGTGGGGCAAAGGCCAGACACCAGCCGCCAAACCCGAATGGCGCGATGCCTTTGTAGCACGTGGTCGGGCGATGGTCGAGCGCGACAAAAATCACCCCTCTATTGTCATCTGGTCGCTGGGTAATGAAACGGGCATGGGTCAGAATTTTAAAGACATGGCCGACATTATGCGGCTCATTGACCCTACACGTCCCATTCATTACGAAGGTCGGCAACCCTATAACAATACCTCGCTGACCAACTTTGATATTATCTCAACCATGTATCCATCTGTCGATGACATGGTGAAACTCATGGAAAAAGATCCTCATCGGCCCGTTATCGTTTGCGAATATGCGCACGCGATGGGAAATAGCGTCGGTAATTTGAAAGACTATTGGGCGGCTATCGACAAATATCCACGCATGCAGGGCGCCTTCATTTGGGACTGGGTCGATCAGGGTTTGCGGTTGAAAAATAAAGCGGGTAAAGAGTTCACCGACCATATTAATTACATCGATGGAGCGAATGCCTGCGATGGCCTGGTTAACCCAGATCGGACACCCCAACCTGAAATTAACGAAGTAAAACTAGTTTATCAATACGTAAAATTAAATACGACAGCTCCCTTAGTGCCTGGCCAACCCGTTAAGCTTAACGTCCGGAATACCTATGATTTCCAATCACTCGAGCCCTTCCGATTAGAATGGGAGTTGATTCGAAATGGGGAAGTGATTCAACGGGGTGGCGAAAGTAATCTGGTGGCCAAACCAGGACAAACGCAGGTATTGACACTTCCCGTTAAGCTTAACGCCACCATTGATACCCGGCAGATTGATGGGAATGCACGCCCTTCTGCGGCTGCACTAGCGGAGCGAAGCGCGCAATCGGGTGAGTATTTTCTTAACGTAAGTGTTCGGCTAAAGCAGGCAACCAGTTGGGCACCTGCTGGTCATGAAGTCGCTTCCGGGCAATTCCCAATTAAAACCGATTCGCCAACGCCCATCGTTATGGGTATGAACCGAATTCCAGCGGTTAAGATGACAGCCACACCAGCGGTAGTCACGATCCGCGGAAAAGAATTCGCCGTTGTTTTTGATAAAGGTACAGGAACACTGAGCCAATGGATCTATAAAGGCAAAAACCTGCTGGCACAAGCCTCCACGGCAGAGCGGAGTGCAGAGCCTGGTCTTCAGCCAAGTTTCTGGCGGGTACCTACCGACAATGATGAAGGCGGTGGACAGGCTTCTTATGCAACTCGTTGGCGGAAGGCTGGAGTAGACACCATCAAAGCGCGCCCTGTTGAATTTAAACTAGACCCTCGGCCGCAAATGGTGCGGATTAGCTGCACAAACGACCTGGTGGCTGCTGGTGGCAACCTACGTCAGCAAACGGACTACATTGTATATGGCACCGGCGATATACAGGTTACAACAACCTACACGCCTTCAGGCACCTTGCCGCCACTAGCCCGAGTTGGGATGCAGGTTCAGTTACCAACAAATTTTACCAATTTCACCTGGTACGGGCGCGGCCCATTTGAGAGTTACGCCGATCGGAAAGACGCGGCCAAAGTTGGACTCTACGAATCGAAAGTAGCGAACCAGTTTTTCCCCTATACAATGGCGCAGGAAAATGGCAATAAAACCGATGTACGCTGGGCTAAACTTACCGACGAACAGGGATTTGGAATTCTATTTATGAGCGATATGAGTAACAATTCGCTACTCAATATCAACGCACGCGATTATACCGATACGGCTTTACTCAAAGCCAAGCAACCCAATACGCAAGACCTTGAACGCGGAAACGTAACTGTTTTAAACATCGACATGGCGCAGATGGGTCTTGGGGGCGACGATAGCTGGTCACCGCGCGTTCATCCCGACTATTTGCTTCCAGCCAACAAGCCTTACACATACTCGTTCCGAATGCGGCCGGTAGATGTTCGCACAAAGATTACAGAAGAGGTTAACTTATCTTTACCGCGTTAGCCACTCGGATCAAGTATCAAAATCAGCAATTAGGTTAATTTATAGCACCTGATTCTCACCGCACTAGGCTCTATTGAATAAATAGAAATTGTACGGTATTCTGGGGTAAATGACCTTATTTCATTAAAAAAGACAGGGTTTTTATCAAATTTAGTCACCAAAATAACGGATGCCGATAGAAAATACCCTATTTTCGGGCTGTGCATAATCTATATGTTTAAATTTATCCCTTTTGTATGGCCAAACTGATTATCGTGGACGACGAACAGAAAATTCGTGCGGCTCTACGCGATATTTTAGAATATGAAGGCTACGATGTTGACGAAGCGAAAGATGGTGAAGAAGGGCTGGATATGATTCTGCGCGGAAGTTACGACGTAGCTTTGTGCGATATTAAAATGCCCAAAATGAACGGCCTTGAGGTACTGGCAAAGGTTAGCGAAGCCGAGAAAAGTACCCAGGTTGTCATGATCTCAGCCTTTGGCAACGTTGAAAATGCCGTTGAAGCGACCAAACGCGGAGCCTTTGATTTCATTACCAAACCACCCGATCTTAACCGCCTTTTAATTACCGTCCGCAACGCCATTGAGCGGGCCAAGCTGGTTCAGGAAACCAAAACCCTGAAGAAGCGTATCTATAAACTGAATGAAATTGTTGGCGAGTCGGAGCCTATCAAGAAAGTTAAAGATACGATCAATCGAGTTGCTGCTACTGAAGCGCGTGTGCTGGTAACAGGAGCTAATGGCTCCGGTAAAGAGATGGTGGCCAAGCAGATTCATGAGAAAGGTAGCCGCGCTAACCAGCCTTTAGTGGAAGTAAACTGCGCTGCCATACCAAGCGAACTCATTGAAAGTGAGCTATTTGGCCACGAAAAAGGGTCATTTACGGGGGCTGCTGCCCGCCGGGTCGGTAAGTTTGAGCAAGCCGATGGTGGCACGTTGTTCCTTGATGAGATTGGCGATATGAGTTTGTCGGCACAGGCAAAAGTGCTACGGGCTTTGCAGGAAAACAAGATTACACGCGTTGGTGGCGATAAGGAAATTAAAGTCAACGTGCGGGTAATTGCCGCTACGAACAAAGACCTTCGGCAGGAAATTATTAACGGCAACTTCCGGGAAGACTTATTCCACCGCCTGAGTGTTATCATGATTCATGTCCCCCCCTTAGCTGAACGGCGGGTCGATATCCCTCTCCTGGCCGATAAGTTTTTACACGATATCGCTACAGAATACGGCGCTCCCCCTAAAGATCTTACACCCGACGCCATGAATTTCCTGCAATCGCTTCCCTGGACAGGAAATGTTCGGGAGTTGCGGAACGTCATCGAACGCCTAGTCATCATGTGTGGTGATGATATTACGCTGGAAGATGTGAAGCTTTATGCGTGATAATGATTGAATGAGTGAGTGATAGAATGATTGAATAGTTTATCATAGCTATTCAATCATTCTATCACTCACTCATTCAATCATTAAGTTGCAGCCCCTTACGTCAGAATTATCGAAGCGGCCAATCACCCGAAAATCGCCTTCCTCCCCTACGTATTGTCCCAAGTCCTGGGTTTCGATAAATGAACAGGAATCCAGATTGGCTAAATCGACAACGTTTATTCCTCCCGTTTGGCGCGAGCCGACGTCTGTCTGTTTGTCTGGATGAAGTGCAAATGGATCGTTGATGTCCCGCAAGAAAATTCGGAGCGTTGCGCTAGGGCGAAATACACCATTCCCCATTGAATAAGCCTGCGATAGCAATTCGGTCATGCCATATTCGGAATGAACGGCTTGTATCCCTAATTGCTCCATCAGAATCTCATGCACTTCTTCGCGTAGTAGCTCCTTCCGGCGGCCTTTCATTCCACCCGTTTCCATGACAATAAGCTTAGGAAGCTTTCCCAGGAATGACAAATCCGATTCTGATTCAGCCCAATCCAGCAAGCCAAATGTAACCCCAATGAGCAAAATCTTTTTCTGATCAGGCTGTTGGGCGAGTTGTCGTAAGCGCTGCGTCAGTTCAGCATAGTTGTTGAGAAAAAACCCGGACGTAGGGTTATGAGCTTGCACACCTCCACTCTGCGCCATAAATTGCTGAACCATATACACGAGCGAGGAGTTATTTCGTTCAAGGTAAGACGGCAGCAACGCCAGAATATGGAAGTCGCGGAGTAGGCCATACGTCTGCTCAAAAATTTGCGTACTGACAGCGTCGTAAAGAGCTAAATCAGGTACAAAATGGCGGCTGGTCTGTTCGCCCGTAGTACCGCTACTGGCAAAGGTGAGCGTATCTGTTTTATCTGGATTGCAACTTGAGTCAATGCCTGTTAAAACCGAATGAGTTTTAAAAAAGCCAATCGGCATAAACGGCACCTGATGCAACCTGGTTATCTCGTTAGGCTGGCAGTTCAGGTGGTGCAAATAAGCACGATATAAAGGATTGTGAGCTGCCTGATACCGAAAAACGGCCAGAGCCAGCGTTTCGAAGGCCGCTCGATCCGGAAAGTTCGACACAAGTTCCAGAACTTGCTGTCGGAGTGATTGCCGAAGCGGGGCCGCAGCGGCTGAAAGTGTTAATGAAAAAGACAAAATAACAAAAGCGTTTATTGCACAACGAGTACAACAGTATGCGACGGCAACAAATTCAAACCTACTTATTCGTTTTCGGCATTGTCCTAACCGTATCGGCCTGCTTTACCGAACCAAATTACTCAAATACTCCAGCCATCGACTTTAAGGGCCTATTTAAATACTCAATTGCAGCAAGTAGCGGAGTAGGCCAAGCCAAGCGGGATTCAATTGTAATTACCATCGGCTTCAAAGATGGTGATGGCAACCTCGGTGTCGACAATCCGTCCGCAGCAACAATTACCAGTTATACCAGCAACGGCGGTTGGGGAAATTATGAAATCAGAACATTTCGACTCATCAACAAGCAATATGTCGAGTACAGGCAAACAGATCTCACATCCTTGTTTTTCCCGGATCTGACAAAGAACAAACCCAAAGGCCCTATTGAGGGAACACTGGATTTCAATCAAACTTTTACGTACGGTACATCAAATGTATTCTACCCAACCAAGTTTCAAATTCGCATTCGAGATCGGGACCTGAATGTCAGTAATGTCATCGAGACGGATACGATAACATTGCCTTACTTGCCCCAGTAATAATATTCTGAATACGGATCAGAGCAACTTAATCCGCATTCAGAATAATCCGGAACGTTGTTCCTTTCCCGACTTCCGAGCTTTTGACAAAAAGTCGACCACTGTGGTATTCCTCTACAATGCGTTTGGCTAGTGTCAGCCCTAGTCCCCAACCTCGTTTTTTGGTACTAAAACCTGGCGAAAATACTTTTTGCATATTGGCTTTAGAAATCCCCTTGCCGGTATCCGTAATGTCGATCGCGACCTGCTGCTGTGACAAAGGCACAATATTGAGCCGCAATTCGCCAACTCCTTTCATGGCATCGACTGCGTTTTTGCATATATTTTCGATGACCCACTCAAAGAGTAGCTTATTGATTTTGACCATCTGATCGGACGGCAGTTGGCTAGCCAGGCTCATTTTCACTTTCGTCGAAATACGTCTCGCCAGATAATCCGTAAATTGCTTAACTACCTCATTTAGATTTTCTTCTTTCAAAGTAGGCACAGAGCCAATACTCGAAAAACGAGCAGTAATAGTCTCCAGTCGCTGAACGTCTTTTTCAATTTCATCGGTTATCGATCCGTCATACTGGTCAGGATCGGAGCGCATATACTCGACCCAGGCCATCAACGACGACATAGGCGTTCCTAACTGGTGGGCCGTTTCTTTGGCTAACCCAACCCATACACGGTTCTGCTCCGCCCGTCGCGACGAACTAAACGAGAGGTAAGCCAATACCCCAAGGGCTGTCAGAATTGCCAGTAGCGCATACGGCAGGTACGTAATTTGTCGCAATACATCTGAGTTAGAATAGTAAACCTTACCATGTTTACCATCATTCATCACCACAGGTATAGGCGGGTGATTTTTACTCATTTCAATCATTTTATTGCGAAGCAAAGCTTGCTCCTCCGCCTGCGTAAGCCCTTTCGTTAAGCCATCTATATTCAGCTTGGCCAATACTTGATTATTATGATCGACATAAATAACTGGTATGGTCTTGTTAGCCTGCAAAATTTCACTTGTAACAAACGTTAAATCACCACTATCGGCATCAGGGCGACTTGAGCTATACAAATACTCTACGGCCTTTACATAGAGCTGTACATATTGTTCCTCACGGGCTTCGAGTTTTAAAATAAGGCGATTGGTATAAAGCAACGATCCTGTTCCAACTAACAATAGGTTCAGCGCCAGAATAATTTTCAGAATATTATTCTGATTATAAATATCGAATGACTTTAACATGTGATCTTATAAGCTGCCATCACTGAAATAGGTTTGACTTAAAAGCAGCTTTTTGAGAATAAAATGTGGAGGTATTACAAAACTAAACAGATTGTTGACCTATTACGTCGCCCAGTAGATACGTTCTGTACGTTAAACGATAAAAAGCAGGCAAACTATCTAAATCGGAACGACTGAGCTACGCTTACTGTTACAAACTCGAATAGGATTGAACAAAGAACCCATCTCTTTGTTTGGATGTATTCTAAATAACACACCACTTAGATGGTGCCTATTTATATCCGATAAATATGCCGTAATTTTGTAAAGGCCTAAGGCCAATAAAGGTGATTTGTTACCATGTTAGATACCTTCAAAGCAATTAGTTTATCTTACAAGATGGCCCCGTTGCAGGTGCGGGAACTAATTGCACTAAACGAAGAAGAAGCCAAGCGGCTGATGATTCGGTTGCGTGACTTTTTTGGGTTAACCGATTTGCTTGTTATCTCAACCTGCAATCGTACAGAAGTATATTACGCCTTCGAACAGGACCTCAATAGTGATATTGCCCGTTTATTACTGATCGAAAAAGGGCTGACAGATACCGCTAATTATTTGCCTTATTTCCAGTTTTTCGAGGCAAATGATCAGGCTGTTCGGCACTTGTTCGAAGTATGCGTTGGCTTACACTCGCAGGTAGTGGGCGATATGCAGATTCCGAATCAGGTGAAACAATCGTATCAATGGTCGGCAGATCTGGAAATGGCGGGGCCGTTTCTGCACCGACTCATGCACACGATTTTCTTTACCAACAAGCGGGTTGCTCAGGAAACACCTTTTCGTGACGGAGCGGCTTCGGTCTCTTATGCTGCCGTTGAGCTGATTGATGAGCTGGTTGGCGAACATAAGAACCCCAATGTCCTGGTTATTGGCCTCGGAGAGATTGGAACCGACGTTTGTAAAAATCTCGAAGACCGCAAGTTGACCAACATTACCCTTTGTAACCGTACGCAAACGAAAGCCGAAGCCCTGGCTGAGCAATATGGTTTCCGGGTTGCTGACTTTGACAATCTTACGGACGAAATTCGCCGGGCCGACGTAATCATCTCGTCGATCATGCGCGACGATCCGCTCATTACTCCTGAACTACTTCAGGAAATCAATGTGCTAACGTTCAAATATTTCATTGATTTATCGGTTCCTCGTAGCGTAGATACTGCTGTTGAGCAGATTCCGGGAGTACTGGTATACAACATTGACCATATCCGTAATCGTACCGATGAAGCCTTAAATCAGCGATTGGCTGCTATTCCTCAGGTCGAAGCCATTATCACACAAGCGGTGGCTGAGTTTGGCGACTGGTCGAAGGAAATGGTTGTATCGCCAACAATCAATAAACTTAAAAATGCCCTGGAGCAGATTCGTCGTGACGAAATTGCCCGGCATTTGAAACATCTGACTCCTGATGAGTCGGAAAAAGTGGACAAAATTACGCGCGGCATTATGCAGAAGATCATTAAGCTGCCTGTGTTGCAACTGAAAGCTGCCTGCAAACGTGGAGAAGCCGAAACCCTGATCGATGTCTTAAATGATCTGTTCGACCTGGAAAAACAAGCGGCAGGTGATCCAAAACATTCTTATTAATACAGAACTTCCAACAAAAAAGCTCCTCAATCAGACTGATTGAGGAGCTTTTTTGTTGGAGTAGCTTTTTGTCATTCCTCCTGACGTCGGAATGACAAAAACAGGCCATTATTTTCTATAAAAGGGAATGCCAACAATAGGGCGACTTATCTAGATTACTCCAGTTTTCATGTCTGCCGATTACTTCTTTTTAGGCGCAGCCTTCTTAACGGGTGCTTTGGCAGTAGACGCAGCGGGTGTTGTTGTAGCTGGTTTCTCATCATTCTGCCCCGGCGTAATTCCCAATCGCTTAAGAACTAGCTCTGTGATGTTGTTTTCTTCAGGTGCGTACAGGATATCGGTCGAATTACCAGTATTCAGAATGTGTGTATAGCCATTTTCTTTAGCTACCGAATCAATCGCCTGCTGAATTTTTGTAAGCGTAGGGCTAACTAACTGCTTGTACTTACTCTGAATCGATTCATCGGCATCACGGCTAAACACCTGAATACGGTTTTGTAAAGTCTGCAACTCGGTCTCTCTATCTTTCCGAATCACATCCGTCATTTGAGCCCCCTCTTTTTGATAAGCGGTGTACTTCGTCTGAAACTCTGACTGCAATCGTTTAAGTTCTTCCTGCGCCTTATTTTGCTGAACCATCAACAAGTCAGTGATTACCTTATTTTCAGGGGTTTGAGACAAGATATAATCTATCCGTGTGTGGCCTACTTTTACCGTCTGGGCTTGCAGTCCCAAAGCAGTCAGGGATAAAGCCACCACAAGCACGTAATTAAAAATCTTCTTCATTTTAACGGTTAGTTTAATCTAAATTAGGTAGGTACACCTCTTGTTTGAGTTCTATATACACAAACAAGGAGGAGTTAACATGTAAAATTATGGACGATAAGCATTAGTCAACCTTACAACTCGAAAGACAACGGTCAGCCTGCCATCGATTCAGCTATAACTCTCAAATTTAGCAATAAGGGCTCGGCTTTAATAAGTTAAATATTGTTAAGTTCAGCTAAGTTTGATGAAATGATCTTATCGATCTCATCGAATCTGTGTTTGTAGACGAATAAGTGACTCTCCACTACAAATGACCCGACTGATTAACGCCCTGTTTCGTTTGTTTCTTATTGCGGTGCTGGTTGCCGGTCTTATTGCCATTTGGGAGCAGATTCGTGGGAATAGCCTGCTCAGCCGTTTCCGACGAGGTGATAACACGGCCCAACACATTGTCCTGAAAGAAATTACGACCCTGGGAAAGCTGGAACTCGTAAAATACACTTTCAAAGACATTGTTGAACACGAGCAGGTAAATACGTTTTTGCCCAATGCAAACGCCATATTAATTGTAGAAGGCGAAGCCACTGGCTGCATTGACCTGACCAGGATTTCGGCAACTGATATTATAACCGAAGGCGATTCAATAACCGTCCAACTACCGAAACCGGAACTCTGTAGTTGGAAAATCAATCACGACCGGTCGAGGGTGTACGATACTCACTTTTCGTTTCTGGACCAATCCCAGCTAGTGAGCGACGCCTATCGGAAAGCCGAACGGCAGGTTCGCCAATCGGCGCTTGACGGCGGCATCCTCAATCAAACCCGCCAAAATGCTAACCAGATTCTCCGCCCCATGCTCGAACGGATTTCGGGCAAAAAAATAGGGTTGGTCTTTCGGGAATAGTAAATTATGTTTCAGGTTCCATGTTCGTGAAGAGCAAAGCATGGAACTTGGAACATTGAACAATTTTAATCTAGTTTATACCACTTCACATCTTTCAATGGAGCACGGCGAAAAGCGGCCTTAGTATCTCCCGTTGATGGTCCGTAGTATTTTTCGAGGTAATCTAAAACAATCTTTTCCGATTCGCCCAAGTCCCAAAGTTTGTGGTATTTCTGCATCCATCGAATGCGCTCCGTCCAGCCTGCCCGCGTAAAGCGATGCTGCAAGATAAGTTTCGAGGAATGACAAGCCGTACATTGTGCTTTTACCATCATCAGGCTCGGCGAATCAATTAATCCGCTTTCGGCATCAATTTTCAGCGTATCGGCCATCCTTCCGCTAACTTCTGCCGTCGATCGCGGAGATATAGTAACTGTTTGGAAGCTAGCCAATCCAATCACCGTAGCCCCAATAAGAAATAAACCTATTACTGTTTTCATGTTCTTCTAGACCTAAAAACTAATACTAGTACTCTTCCAATTTAGATTCTAGCGCTTCTTTTGATTCTACTTGATGGGTTAGCTATTGATTATCAGCAGAATATCATCAATAGAATCCGATAGAATCACCAGAATCTATTTTGGTAAAGCACTAGGTTGCTTTTACGGCGATTCGATGACAGGCATTATTAAGATAGCCACCCGGATTCCACTGTGGAATGACCATTGGCTGCGTAACGCCACTACTATCGGTAGCACGCACCCATATTTCATAATAACCTACTTCTGGAAATGTTATTTCCGACGACCATTGCTGCCACGCTAGTCGATTTTTGGCTGGCTCTAGTTTACTTTTTTGCCAGGTTGCCCCGTAATCGATGGATGTATGTACCTCTGCAACAGCGCGGTCTCCGGCCCAGGCATGTCCTCGTAAAGCCAGCGACTTCTTCTTATCGAACATGGCTCCCGTTTTTGGGTACGTAATTATTGACTTTACGGGCATCGACTCGATAATACGGAAATTCTCGGGCGTCTCAGCAATTTTTTCACCTGGTTGTACTGGGCGAATTGGCATTCGATAACTATGCCCTTCCATCTTGGCACCATCATGCTCTTTATTGCGAACAGCAATCGTATGCAGCCATTTCCCGGATACCGAAGCGGGCCAGCCACCAATAACCAGCCGCAATGGATACCCATGCACTAACGGAATGTCCTCACCATTAACAGCCCAGGCAAGTAATACCTCATTTTCAAGGGCTTTTTTAATAGGCACCCCACGCGAAATAGACACTTTGGTAGGGTCTTGACTCAGGTGTGGGTCTTTACCGTAATAGCCAATGTACACAGCATCGTCTTTCAATCCGACATCCGCCAGAATATCCTTTAACCGAACACCCGTCCAGGCAGCGCAGCTTACCGCTCCCTGATCCCAGGGGTTACCCGTTGTTTGGGGTTCATATCCCGATCGACCATTGCCTCCGCATTCCAGCACGAGTTGGTAGGTATGCGTTGTGAACCGTTTCTTGAGTTCGTCCAGCGTATAGGTTTTCGTTGTTTTTACCGATTCTCCTTTAATTGTGAGTGTCCAGGTCTTTGGGTCGATGGGTTCCGAAGGAATCAGGCCATTATTCCGAATAAACATTTTATCGACGGGTGTAACGGCGTCATCTAACAGATGAATAGGCGGTTCAACATTCCAGGGTTTATCGCCTAACACCTTCATCTCAGCACTTTTACCCTTAAGAGGATCATAGTCAAACGCCAATGGCGTATAACCTGCCGGAATTTTATCGGCGAAAACGACATCCGTCCCTATCAAAGCGGTTAGCGTTGCCAACGCACTTTTTTGAAGAAACCCACGCCGGTCATGAAGCTGATTCTGCATAGCTTTAACGTTCTTATAGCAGGCAAATTAGCGCCTTTATTTACCGATTACTTGTTCAATTTTGTTTCTATGGTTTCTTTGGATTCTATTGTACTGATAACCAGCGATAATAAAATCTATCGCAAAGGCGTCCCCGAGAATCCTCCAGAATTCATTTTCGTCAATGCCCTAGATTATACTCAAAGCATATTTTCGGGCAAAAGTAATGTTCCCTATGCCGAAATTATGCAATTTGCCTCTACCCAAACTTTACCCTCCTAATTGGCCCGTACAAACATTATACTGTTGCAGAGTAGTGTATTTAACAGTTTTTAATGAATATAGCATCTGAAAAAGCGTTTTGGCTATACTATGAATTAATTGCCTGATGTGCTATGAATACGATCCCGCCAACCGTTACAAATGGTGACCTTCTGATTGCCGAACCATTCATGGGCGACACTAATTTTGAGCGTAGTGTAGTTTTAGTTTGCGAACATAGCCATGCCGGCACCTTTGGGCTGGTATTGAATCAGCTTACCGATATTCACCTGAGCGATGTAATCGAAGAAATTCACCCTGATTTACCCTTATTTGTAGGTGGGCCAGTCCAACAAAATACATTGCATTTTATCCATCGTCGCCCCGATCTGATTGACGGGTCGATACGGGTTGTTGACGGTTTGTACTGGAGTGGCGATTTTGAGCAGATCAAACGAGCGGTCAATTTGGGAACACTTACCGAACGCGACATTCGCTTTTTTATTGGCTATTCCGGTTGGAGCGAAGGGCAGTTAGATGACGAACTTAGCCAGAAAGCCTGGATCATTAGCCGTATCACTGCCGATTTCCTATTTGATACCCCAACGAAAGAATTTTGGCGGGGAGTTCTCAAGCGAATGGGGGGCGAATACAAATCAATAGCCCATTATCCGGTCGACCCACGACTTAATTAACAATTTTAAACATTTCCCGCACCGGACGAACGGCGGCTTCTTAACTTTTTTTCGCCAATTTTGTGGCGGTCGGAAGGCCGCATCCCCGACGTTTCGGAGAAAAAACGTTATCGAAGGGTTAACTTCCTTTTTGCAGTTCTGTATGTACATGTACCGATTACTACTTCTTATTACTATAGTAACCTCGCCTTTCATCTCGAAGGCACAAAGCGATAAACCAATTGGCGGCCATTTTGGACTAAAAGTCGGAGCATCGTTCACCCAAATAGCCATATCCGGATCTACAGTCAATATCCCTCACCGGGCATTGCAGC
This sequence comes from Spirosoma litoris, assembly GCF_054776755.1. Taxonomy (NCBI): domain Bacteria; kingdom Pseudomonadati; phylum Bacteroidota; class Cytophagia; order Cytophagales; family Cytophagaceae; genus Spirosoma; species Spirosoma litoris. The sequence continues at coordinate 137,903 of NZ_BAAHBI010000075.1, forward strand.
CTCATCTGGGGGCAATTTATCGGTATCGGTATAATCGTTGGGTAGTTCAGCCAGAAGCCATCCTATCGATCCGGGGAGGCACCTTTCAGCAGGAGCAATCTAATGGTAGCCGAACTACAACAGGGGTTTCTTACTATTATGCCAGCCTTCCTTTTATGTTGGGCTATATTCCAACCGAGGGGTTGACTGTTCAGGCTGGCCCAGAGTTCAGCTATGCTCTTAATGCCGGCCAAACAGGTGGTCCTAGTGCCAATAACGATCTGGGACTTGCCGTAGGGGTTCACTACGACTTCTTAGACATGCTGAACAAGTTCAGTCTAAACGTCCGCTACATTTACGGCTTTACCAACGTATCGCCCGAAGCAACAGCTGCCTATTATAACCGAAATCTTCAGGTATCGATGGTGTACAACCTGTTCCCGAAGAAGAAGAAAAAATAAATTCTTACTAGGAGTGAGGAGTGCGTAGTAGAATACTGTTCAAAACATCCTACTACGCACTCCTCACTCCTGGTACTGTTCAAATTATGCTCTCCGACTTCGGCATTCTCCTGCTCTTTATTGTAGGTGCGTTTGCGTTTATCGCAATCGTACTTTTTATAGCGCGCTTACTACGCCCGAACAAACCGAATGTCGAGAAAAATAGCACTTATGAATCGGGAGAAGAGCCCGTTGGCAACGCGAATATTCAGTTTAACATCCGCTTTTACGTTGTAGCACTTGTATTTGTTCTGTTCGATGTTGAATTAGTTTTTTTGTTTCCGTGGGCAACTGTATTTGGCCAGGCACAACTTATTAAAGAAACTGGAGGCCTTTGGGGTTGGTTTGCATTAGGAGAAGTAACCCTGTTTGTCATTATATTGTCGTTAGGGCTTGCCTATGTTTGGGTGAAAGGTTACCTTGATTGGGTAAAACCCCAACCGAAAGTACCAACAGTGGAAACGAAGGTTCCTGCGGAGTTGTACAGGAAAGTAAATGAGAAATATCAGCGGTGACAGGACTTTATTAAAGCTCATTCTTCTCCTTACCTTATTATCCTCTCCTATCAGAGGACTAGCTCAACGCTACGAAATAGGAACCTACAAAATCCGTGTTCTTCTGGATTCGGGCGAACGAATCAACGGAGTTTTATCGGGTGTGAGCGAATCCACCTTGTATTTTGAAGATAAACGACGGGACATCATTAAAATACCGTTAACTTCGATTCGAAAGGTGAAGCTCATTGATGTCAATAATGTACGCTCCCGAATTATTACGGGTGCGATTTTGGGGGCGTTGGCAGGCGGATATGCTTCTTATCAGGGAAATAACCACAGCCCCGGTAATAGTAGAAGTCCTATTTTATTAGGTGTTACGATTGCCTTTGGTGCGGCAGGAGGAGCAGGTTTCGGCGCCCTTATAGGAAAATTTAGTGCGAGTATAGGGCGCGCCCGCTTCACCTTTCGCTCTGTAGGCGATCCAGAATCCGTAACTCGTTTATACCATCTTTTAGAACCTTTCAGCGAAACGTTTCAAAAAGACGTTATTAAGCAATATCCTTAACGTATATGACTCCTCAACCAACAACTGATAAATCAGGCGAAGCCAGCGTTATGCTGATGCACTCTGAAGATCTGTTAAACTGGTCGCGAGAGAAATCGCTGTGGCCGCTTACATTTGGCCTAGCCTGTTGCGCCATTGAAATGATGGGAGCTATGACTGCCAGTTATGATCTCGAGCGATTCGGGATTTTTCCGCGCCCCTCCCCTCGCCAATCCGATATTATGATTGTATCAGGTACGGTTACCTATAAAATGGCCGATCGTATCCGGCGACTTTATGAGCAAATGGCCGAACCCCGCTATGTCATTTCGATGGGGTCGTGCTCCAACTGCGGGGGGCCGTACTGGCAACACGGTTATCATGTGGTGAAAGGAGTTGATCGCATTATCCCAGTTGATGTGTACGTACCTGGCTGCCCACCGCGTCCCGAAGCGCTAATCGACGGTTTCCTGAAATTGCAGGAAAAAATACGAACCGAGCATCCGTTGTCCAGAGGTTAAATGTTTAATGTTTCAGGCTTCAGGTTGTGAGCCGGAGGCTAAACTTGGAACATTAAACCTGGAACGTTGAACATTTCACCTATCTAACGCAGCAACTATGAGCCCCCTCTCCGTTTCCCTTCGCCAAACATTTGGGTCAATCCGGCTTCTGTGGCTGATCTATAGCATCAATCTGGTACTAGGCTTAGTGGCTGCTCTCCCCTTCTACAACACCCTTAAGCTAGAAGATCAGAATTCGCTTGCCTTTATGAATCTGCTCGATGGATTCGACTATACCATTTACTCCGACTTTATGCATCGCAGCGAGCGAGTAATTGCCCCGCTTTTAAGTGTCGGACGCTGGTTGGGCTTAGTGTATATTTTTCTGAGTGTTTTTTTCTCGGGAGGAATTTTACTTCGCTTCGCTCAACCCAACGCTCGCTTCAGTGCTGGTTTATTTTGGCAAGGCTGTAGTCATTATGTAGCCCGGTTTCTACGACTTTTTGCCGTTGTGCTCCTGTTTGTTGTGGTGGGTGCCGGCTTCTGGCTCGTTGCAGGTTCGTTAGTAGGTGTGGCGCTAAATAATACATTAACTGAACGAGGTGAATTCTGGATTGGCGCGGTGTTTTTTGTACTCTTCGCCTTTACCGCTACACTCCTGTTCTGCATTGGCGATTACGCCAAAGTTTTGATGTTTCGGGAAGATGAACAGAATGCCTTTCGCGCATTTGGGCAGGCCGGTCGATTAGTCCTTCGCAATCCCATGCGAACCTATGGTTTATACGGAATGATGATTGTGATTGGAACCGGTTTATTCGGAATTTATTTCCTTCTGGACGAAGCCATTTTAATGAGTAACTGGCTCACTATTTTGCTGATGGTTGTTATTCAGCAAATGCTGATTTTCGCTCGTGTTGGTCTGAAAGTATGGTCATTAGGAACCGCTTACAACCAGTATGAAAAGTTACCTAAACCCATCTTCATTCCACAGCCTGTTCAGATAAGCCAGCCTGCCAGCGAACCTGATTCTACAGATGAAACGCCTTTAAACGTAGTAGAGTCGTAGGTCAACAGAGAATCTACTTCTAGTCGATCCTGTTTATTCTTGCATAGTCCACGAAAAAACCTCCTGGTCTTCTCTGTTACCCAAATAAGCCGTAGCGAATAATACAGTAAATCGCCCGGAAGCCATCCTGCCAGTTAACTTTCTTCCCTTCTCCATAGGTTCGGCCATAATAGGATATGCCAACTTCGTAAATACGAATACCTGAAATTTTCGAAATCTTCGCCGTCACTTCTGGCTCAAAGCCAAACCTTTTTTCTTTTAACTCAATTCCTTTTATGATATCGGCCCGAAACAATTTGTAGCATGTTTCCATGTCCGTTAGATTCAGGTTCGTGAACATATTGCTCAGGAAGGTCAGAAACTTATTTCCGATCGTATGCCAGAAAAATAGAATACGGTGAGCATTTCCGCCTATAAACCTCGACCCATAGACAACGTCGGCAAAACCGTCGAGAATGGGTTTCAAGAGGATATTAAATTCATCAGGGTCATATTCAAGATCAGCATCCTGAACAATTACATAGTCGCCCGTTGCACTTCGGATTCCCGTGTGTAAAGCGGCTCCTTTTCCCTGGTTAACAGCATGGGCAACATATTGCATTTCGGCCGCAGGATGTAGCCTAATAAAGTTCCGCACAACGGCTTCGGTATTATCCTTCGAGCAATCGTTGACAATAATTATTTCTTTATGAACAGAGTCGGGAAGTTTTATATCGACGAGCTTAGTCAGTATTTTCTCAATGGTCTTACCCTCGTTGTAAGCGGGTACTATAATGGATAGTTTCATGGTTTTTGGTAACTTAATCAGAGCGATCCATACAACTGGTACGCAATGGAAAAGAGGACAAAAAAGCTGCACATCACTAAAATGAGCGGTTGCTGCTGCTTTTCATTCTTTTGGAGACTACACCAGGCCAGGCATGGCGCAATAATGGCAAAGACAGAAATCCGTTCGTAGAGATAAGGGAGCGTTACTAATAGCACAGCAGAGCCAAGTAGACCAAAAAATAATGCGTAATGATCCCGGTGAAGTCGTAGCCAGCCCAAGCCAATAATTACATAACCAACAACCCACCCGATCTGGTAATAGTGACCGAACACGCGATGGCTAGCCTCACGGGCAATAGCAACAATGTCGGCAATAAAATAAAGGACAAGAGCGCCTACAACCAGGCTACCAATAACGGCTAATGAATATGTCTTGTGCGTCTTAATATCACCAATCGTCCTGTTTCCAACCAACCACAGTACGCTACCAGCCAACATTAATACCGTAAATAAATAACCAAATGACGGCTTCCCGTTAACATGAAACTCCTGGAAGAACACATGGTTGACAAATTTTGGCGGGTACATACCGCCCCAGGTAAGCCAGGTAATCAAAACACCCGAAACGGCTAATAATCCAAGGCCAACTACCCGAGCCACTTCTTTTAGCTGAAGCGGGAATTTTGGCATGAACAAGCCAATAGCCCCGCCTATAAAAACCTGAAACGTGACAGTCAAGGGTAAAAACAACAAGCCAATTTTCTTATTCTGGCGGGTTAAGCTCCAGAAAATATAGAAGAGCAAAAGTCCCGGCAGAAACGGGTGCGCCCTTACACAATAGATTAAGACATAAGGGTTGAAAAGAACGGCTAAAGCTTTATAGAAACCAGATCGCAGCGTTACAACCACTAAACTGAGCCAGCACACCAAGGAAAGAACACGGCCAATTAGCAAGAACTGAGCACCGGCAAAATCACCGATCAACGCTTGCAGAGCTGCAATAAGCCACAAATAAAATGATGAGATAGACCAGTAAGGCGATAAATCTAGTGCAGGGAATACTGAATAAGCCTGCTCAAAAGAAGGCAGGTAAGCACCTCCTTCATCTCCTCTTGCTTGTTGGGTTACGACAAAATAGACTAATACAAATAGAGTAATACTTACTAATCCATAGCGAACTAATGGTAGTTTTTCTTCTGCCATACAAAAACACAGCAACTATAAGCTACTTAACATAGCGTTTTAAATCTAAGCCACTGCGAAAGTAAGACTATTTTTAACTATTACTACCTACAGCCACATCCCACATTTACATATAGTATCCAATAAAAATATTTTAGTTACATCAAATAAAAAGTATCAGCTTTTACATCCTAACTAGCCCCACTTGAGCAGAATCAAAACCGAGAAGATTGTATAGGCAATTAAGAGCAGGTAGTTTTTACTCTTAAAAAAATCAGGCGTTAACTGTACTAATATATAGCCTAGGAAAGGCCAGGGATGAATAAGGTATCGCTCAAAAAATGGATGGTTACCCCCAATAAAGACCTGAGAAACAATAAAGAAAATGACAAAAGTGAGCGAAAACAGAAACCCTTTATCCGTAAAACCGTGCACCTTAACATAGGAAACAAGTTCCCCTATAAATACGTACAGGCTAACCAGGCTAATGCTGTATAGAGCAAATAAGCCCAGAGGAAGCCCCCAACGTCCTCTCGACTCTACCCAGCCTACGCCATGCTCAACAGGGCCACTGAATACATCACTAACTGACAACGAATCGTGGAAGAGATTGATACGAAACACACCCAACATTAATGCTAGGGGTAACGCAATGGCGAGTATACGGGCTAACGGTTTAACTCCACGTAATAAATTAGCCAGAACAAACGGAGCAATATAAAGACCTGTTATTAAGAGTGCTGAAATAGGTCGTAGTTGATTGAAACTAACCCCCGAACGAAGCTTTGACCATTGATGAAATAAAGGGGGGGTAAATCCTCCCCAAAGTAAGACCAGCCCTGCCAATGGCAGTAAACCGATACCTATCGATAGGTATAATAACCCTCGATTAACGACGCCTTCTTTAAGGCCGTACTGTTTAAAGTATTCCCAATCAGAAGTTACCAACAGGATAAACAACGCAGGCAATAGAGGCAGGTAATAAAATCGGGCAATGGTCGTAAATCCGAGCAGAAGGCAACCTAGAAAGAACGGGAAGAAATGCTTTAGTCCCGAGGTAGAAAGTAGTAGCAGACCCGAAAACAAAAATATCAGCGCTGGTCCCTCGGTTTGTATCGTCGAAACAGTCACAAAAAAATAAGGGCAAACCAGCATAAACCAGCTAGCGCCTAATACCTTATGCTGTGAAATGACCGAACGATTATGAAGATGTCTATAAGCAAAACCTGCTACTACTAATAGTCCTGCACAGGTAATTAATCGAAGGCCTATATAATCGATACCAGGAAATAACTTCATCCATAGCGCAAACCAAATATGACTGGCTACGCCGGTTGGTGGCAGGTGGTTATATAGGGTTGTCAGGTTTATTCCACCTTTAGCAAAGGCCTCGCTGGCCGCCAGATGAAAATCTTCGTCCATAACACCATATCGGGCTTGCAGCGCCAGTACGCCAGCAGCGAGTGTATATAAGACGCATATTCCCAGAAAATAGGTTCGGTAAGCTGTAGGGGTAGTAGGTTCTTCAGAAATATCGGATAAAGACGTGTTCACTGTAGGCAATTTCATGAAGCTATTGGGGATTAATGAGGAGCGGCAACATACATTCGTAAAATTATGGGCATTGCACTTTGCTGCTATTGCCAACTCGGCTTCCTGTTCAGTTTGGAAGTTTTCTTCTGGGCGGCCTCCAGAATAATGCAAAATTAAGAATATCTTGGTCACTTAGTCTCCGTTGAAGGATATGCAATCCGCTACATGAGCCAATTCAGCCATAATGTTCCTTAATGGTCCGACTATAGGTTTCCAGTCATTCCCAAAAATCACCTTTAAATGCTGACTGTTTAGCCGAGTATATAGGTACTCGAAACGCAGAAGCAAGGTTATTAAAATGTAAAGTTTGATAAGTAGTAACCCTATTTACAAGCTTTTATCCCCAATAACTGGCCAGACAAATGCATACAGTTCCCAAGCTCTTCTTCGTAAGCCTTATTCTTTCTCTTATGCTTGCTTTTAAGCAGGACGTGCCGCCCCGATTGCAATTATTTTTGCTCATTGGCCAATCGAATATGGCTGGCCGAGGTATTCCCGAAGCCGAAGATCAGCAGACTCATCCACGCATCTGGATGCTGACGAAACAGCTAAGCTGGATACCTGCTCGCGATCCGATGCACTTCGATAAACCCGATGTTATAGGTGTTGGCCCTGGATTTTCGTTTGCGAAACGACTGGCCGAAGCTTACCCAGAAATGAATATCGGATTAATTCCCTGCGCCGTTGGCGGTTCGGGTATCGATGTCTGGAAACCAGGCGCTTATTATGAACCTACCAAATCACATCCTTACGATGATGCTTTACGACGGGCAAAAAAAGCACTTGACAATGGGCAGTTAGCCGGTTTTATCTGGCATCAGGGCGAATCAGATTCGGAGCCAGAGAAAGCCATCGTTTATGAAGAAAAACTTACCGAACTAGTCCAGCGATTCCGAAAAGATCTGAATGCGCCCAATGTACCATTTGTAGTAGGAACACTGGGCGATTTTGTCGTAAGTCGAGACCCAGAGGCTAAAATCGTCAATGAAGCACTTCAACAGGCGGTCCAACACATCCCAAATTCTTACTGCGTTCTGTCAGAAGGATTAACCGACAAAGGAGATTCAACTCATTTCGACACCCACTCAGCCCGAATTCTAGGACAGCGGTATGCTGATGTATTTATTCATAAGAAGTTAATAACAAGCAAGCCGTAAGTCGGTGCTAGTTAAAAAATCTGCGCAAAATCAACATATCAGCAGTATCAGCCATCGGGTAGGCCTAATCTTCTTTGGCCATTTCGTATTATTGCAAAACTATTTCCCTTTCATAACTATTGATTGTGCCGCATGGCTAATCCTACTGTTTCTTCTAAACCGTCCGACGAGGCTAAGTCGACTCAGGCGGGACTATTTGGCTTGCCAGTCATTGTAGCCGCACTGGGCTACTTCGTTGACATTTACGACCTTCTTCTGTTTGGCATAGTTCGCGTACCCAGCTTAAAAGATCTCGGTCTTGCTCCCGATCAAATCTCCAGCGTTGGAGCCAGCATTATCAACTGGCAAATGGGTGGTTTACTGCTCGGCGGTATTCTCTGGGGTGTTATTGGCGACAAACGTGGGCGTTTATCCGTTTTGTTTGGCAGCATCATTACCTATTCCATTGCCAACATTGCCTGCGGTCTTGTAAAGGACATCACGTTTATGGACCCAACGATGTATTACGCTCTCATGCGTTTTATAGCGGGCATTGGGTTAGCGGGTGAACTTGGAGCCGGTATTACTCTTGTTAGTGAGGTCTTGCCTAAAGAAAAAAGGGCTATTGGCACATCTCTCGTAGCAGGCATTGGCCTCTTTGGCGCCGTAGTGGCTTATTTTACTGTTAAGCTATTCGACTGGCAAATGGCCTTTTTTGTTGGTGGAGGCTTAGGATTCGGCCTGTTGTTGCTACGGGTTGGTGTAGTTGAATCAGGTATGTTCAAAGATGTATCTGACCAGAAACACATCAGTCGGGGTAATTTTCTGTCCTTCTTTACAAACGCAGACCGATTGTCGCGCTATCTCAAGTGCATTGGCATCGGACTGCCAACCTGGTTCGTCATTGGCATTCTGGCTACATTTAGTAACGAGTTTGGTAAAGCATTAGGCATTGCTGAAGAAATCCAGCCAGGCCTGGCCATTATGTGGTGCTATGTTGGGCTGGCCGTAGGCGATCTGGCCAGCGGATTCATCAGCCAATCCTTATCCTCTCGTAAAAAAGCAGTGGCATTACTCATGGCTGTTGCCCTCGTGTTTGGCTTAGTTTATTTATACCTCGGGGTTAAAAGCGCAACTGTTTTGTACAGCTTATGTCTGGCAATGGGCTTCGGAATTGGTTACTGGGCCATGTTTGTCACCATCGGGGCTGAACAATTCGGAACGAATATTCGCGCTACGGCGGCTACTACAATTCCCAATATGGTACGCGGCCTAGTCATCCCAATGACTATTGGCTATCAGGCATTGAAGCCCTCGTTGGATATCATTAATGCCGGGGCAGTTATAGGGCTGATTAGTTTTCTGCTTGGTTTCTACTCCATCCTGAGCATTCCCGAAACACACGGCAAGGATTTAAATTATCTGGAAGAGTAAGTCTGAACAGGGATTTTCATGATTTAAATGATTTCCCAGATTGATAACGATGTGTGAAATTGAAAATCATGGAAACCAGTAAAATCAAAGAAATCCAGCGGGGCCGCCCGGCGGTTCAGACCATCTCCTTCCGTCCCTTATTTGCCCTGCCCGTCATTGTGTCGGCGTTGGGCTTTTTCGTGGATGTGTATGATATGCTCATTTTCAGCATTGTACGCGTTCCAAGTTTGCAGTCGCTGGGATTATCGGAAGAAGAAGTATCAAAAGCAGGGACGTTTATTATCAATTTCCAGCAAGCGGGCCTGGTTGTTGGCGGTTTCCTGTGGGGGGCGTTGGGCGATAAACGCGGGCGGATGTCGGTGCTGTTCGGGAGCATTATTACGTATTCGCTTACAAACATTGCCTGTGGCTTTGTACAGGATGTGAATACGTACGCCTTTCTGCGTTTTCTGGCTGGCGTTGGTCTCTCTGGCGAAATTGGGGCGGCTATTGTGTTAGTGTCCGAAACCCTGCCCAAAGCAATTCGAAGCTATGGTTCTGCTGTCGTAGCGGGCATTGGCTATCTGGGAGCTGGTGCGGCTTATTTCACCGTTGAATACTTCAACTGGCGAACCGCCTTTTGGGTGGGTGGTGGCATGGGAATTGCCCTGCTGTTGCTTCGCGTCAGCGTATTCGAATCAGGCTTGTTCAGCCGAATGAAGACAGAGCATAAAGAGGTTAGTCGGGGGAATGTCCTGCATTTTTTTCGAAGTTGGCCAGAAGCCATCAAATACTTACGCTGTGTAACGGTGGGTATGCCAACCTGGTTTGTGGTCGGTATTCTGGCTACGTTTGCCAATGAACTTGGGCAGGCATTGGGTATCGACGAGGTGGTAAAACCGGGTCGATGTGTTATGATGATTTATGTGGGTATGGCCGTAGGCGATCTGCTGAGTGGGCCACTTAGTCATTGGTTGAAGTCACGCCTAAAAACAATTACAGGTTTGTTGATTCTAGGCACTTTGATGAGTGGTATTTATCTCTTTGGTGGCATTCATACCGCGAGTGGTATCTATACCGTATGTTTAATTTTAGGGTTCTGTACAGGCTACATCGCTATGTTCCTGACGATGGTTGCTGAACTCTACGGAACAAACCTCCGAAACACAGCCACAACGTCGGTGCCGAGTGTAGTTCGGGGTACACTGATCCCAATGACCTTATTTTTTCAGGCGTTGAAGCCCTCAATGGGCGCGTTAATGACCGCAGGACTTCTGGGTGTAATCGTTTACGGCCTCAGTTTCTGGTCACTTAGCCGAATGGAAGAGACCTTTGGCAAAGACCTGGATTTTGTAGAGTAAGCACCTAATACTTGATGAAAAATGTACAATGAATAATGGTTTCTGTTAATCAGAGGCTTACCCTAATTTATTGTACATTGGCTATTAAGAATTGTACTTAACCACAACCATTCATCATTTATTTAAACCGTTTCTCCAGATTGCCAGCGTTCAGCGGGCAGATCAGCATCATTGAGTTGACAGCTAAAGGTTCAAAACTTAAAACATTCAACTCAATGAAAACGACCATCAAATTACTCGCTAGCGCTTTTGCATTTGCTTTAACTATCTCAACATCAATCTCTTCATTCGCTACCGATGGCAGCCCAAAGCAAAAAGCATTTGCAGCCGTTGTGTTCCCCTCTGCCAATGCATCCAAAATTTGGGTGTGTCTGGAGAAATATCAATCCGAAAATAAAATCACCCTTCAGTTAGTCAATCAAAAGGGTGATGTATTATTCGATGAAGTAATTTGCACCAAAAACAGCAAAGACCGTGCAGTTCGTCAGCAGTTTGATGTGAACGAGCTTGGCGATGGCAATTACACATTCCGGATCACGGCTGGCGATCAGAAAGAAGAGATTTCTGTTAAACTGGCCACGCCATCGGTAGAAGCTCCAACCCGGCTTATTGCTATCAAATAAAGTAACTGCATAGTAAAGCTTTTTAATAGTACCCATCAGCTTCCCGAAAGTTTAGAACTTTCGGGAAGTTTTGTTTTATACCTCTTCCCGTTGCTTATTGAATAGAAAATCAGTAGATCTGGCTTATAAGGCAGGTTCCTAGCACCGATTCATAAATTTACGATCAATGGCCAAGGTATTTTTTCTGCTTGTTACGTTCGTCATTTCTCTGTCCAGTACATTGGCAATAGCCCAAACTAAAATCGACAGTCTGTTGCCCATTCGTGGGTTTTGTATTGCAGCACCACAGCCCAAACAGCTCGACACATTTATCAAATTCATCAATGAGGAACTGGCAACTCGTCAAGTAAATACGCTAATTCTGCGCGTCGATTTCAACTACGAATTCAGCAGTCATCCTGAGTTGCGCGATAGTATCGCTTTATCGAAGCGGGAGGTAAAGAAACTGGTTAAAGCCTGTCAGAAACATAACATCCGCCTGATTCCTCAGATCAATTTGCTGGGTCATCAGTCCTGGGCGAGCAAAACCACTAATTTACTCCGCGTTTATCCCGATTTCGATGAAACACCCCAGGTTAAAATGCCGGAGAAATACGTCTGGCCTAATCCTGATGGCTTATATTGTAAAAGCTATTGTCCACTCCATCCAGGTGTCCATGCGGTGGTGTTTTCGTTGGTCGATGAAATTTGTGATGCGTTTGAAACCGACGCCTTTCACGCGGGCATGGATGAGGTATTCTACATCGGCCATGAGAAATGTCCACGTTGTTCGGGCCTTGACAAAGCCGAATTATTTGCGGGCGAGGTAAACCTCATACGTAACCATCTGGCCGAGAAAAATCGTAAACTCTGGATTTGGGGCGACCGACTTATCGACGGAAAAACGACGGGTATTGGCCTTTGGGAAGGTAGTTTCAACAATACCTATCGCGCTATTGACCTGATTGCCAAAGACGTGATGATTTGCGACTGGCACTACGAACGGCCCGACCAGACCGCCGTCTATTTTGCCACAAAGGGTCTCAGCGTGATCACCTGCCCGTGGCGGAAACCGGGTTTTGCCGTTATTCAAACACAGGATATGGTTAAGTTCCGAAAATCGGTCACGCCTGTTATGAAAGACCGATTTCAGGGCATGATGCAAACCGTATGGTCGGGTGCCGGTCCCTTTCTGGACGAATTTTATGGCGTAAAAGTAAATCCAGAGTCGGGTGAAGATACAGCCAGTAACTGCTTTAAAGCCCTGTTTGGCGAAATCAAACGACTCAGCGAGACCAATTAACCTGTCATACCATGGTATCAACTCCAGCGAAACCCACTAACGCCGTTTTACCCGCCAAGCGCGTCTTTTCCATTGATGTTTTCCGGGCACTGACGATGCTCACCATGATTTTCGTGAATGATTTCGGGACATTATCCGGCATTCCGGGCTGGCTCGAACACTCGAAAGCCGATCAGGATTTTCTGGGCTTTTCCGACGTTGTTTTTCCCTGCTTTCTGGTCATTGTGGGCATGTCGATTCCTTTCGCCATTCGCCAGCGACTCGATAAAGGCGATTCGTACGGTCAGATCATCTGGCATATCGTTCTTCGTTCAGTTGCCCTGATCGTCATGGGCGTCTTTACAGTCAACATTCCCGATTTGAATGCGAAAGCGACTGGATTGAGTTCAGACTGGTTTCAAATTATCATGGTTGTGGCCTTTTTCCTCATCTGGAATCAATACCCCAAACGCGACGGAACCACGAAAGCTATTTTTACCGGGTTGCAACTGCTTGGTGTAGGGATTTTGGCTTATCTGGCATTTATTTTCAGAGGTGGTAGCGATGGTCATCTGGTTGGCATGACATCGCAATGGTGGGGAATTTTAGGGCTCATTGGCTGGACGTACCTCACCTGTGCTATTCTCTACTTATTTCTACGTAAACAACCAGAATTGTTAATCGTCTCCTGGGTGGCTTTTACAATCATGAACATCGCAGGGCATTCCGGTTGGCTACATGCGTTATGGCCTACCGGACCACATGCCTGGATTCCCGACAATGGGGCATTTCATGCACTGACGTTTGCAGGTATCCTGGCCACTCTGCTCATGACCCGTCTGCAACGAGCCGACAAAGCACATCAATTACCAATTCTGTTTATCGGCATTGGTATCCTGTTTCTTCTGGCAGGTTTGTTGTCCCGAAATTTCTTCATTATCTCAAAAATTCACGCAACACCTACCTGGATTTCGCTCTGTTGCGGCATTGCCTTTATCCTCTACGCAGGTATTTACTGGCTGGTTGATCTGAACGGCAAAGCCAACTGGTTCGACCTCATAAAAACTGCGGGAACCAGTACGTTAACCTGTTATCTGATTCCCTATATCTATTACAGTGTTGCCAATTTATCCGGCATTTCGCTTCCTCAATCATTAACAACAGGTGGTGTAGGCTTGCTAAAATCACTCTTATTTGCCCTGCTGATTATTGGAATTACGGCAGTGCTGGGGCGGTTGAGAATTAAGTTAAAGTTGTAGACTAACAGAATCTGCCTGCATAAGCTTCATCAAAAGCAGCGGCTGAGCTAGATTTTTATCCGTCTCTAACCACGCAGGTTTACCAGGGCGTTTCGCCTTCTTCTTCGCCGAAGAACCGTCCTGTAGGCCCATCGGCATCCAGAATGGCAAAGCTGGCAACAAACCGGCCCGCCTGATCGACAGGTTTTACACCTCGATTGTGATTGAAATCGGTGGCGGTATAGCCCGGATTGACACTATTGACTTTGAAGGGCGTGCCGTTCAATTCCTTCGCCAGCATGAGCGTGTAGGCATTTAAGGCCGACTTCGAGGGCGTATAAGCCGCTGGACTTAACCCATAATACTGCCAGTTTGGATTCTGATGAAACGTTAACGACCCCAGATCACTACTTACATTCACAATACGGGGAGCGTCAGATTTTCGCAGCAAGGGTAAGAACGCTTGTGTCACCTGAATTACCCCAAAGACGTTTGTTTCAAAAACAGACCGGATAACGTCGATGGGTGTTGAGGAAGGAGCCTGAGGAACCTCTCCCAGAATACCGGCATTATTAATCAACACATCCAGCGACGGACTTTTTCTGGCCAGTTCTTCAGCCGCTTTTTTAATCGACTCAGGCTTCGTTACGTCAATCTCAAGGAGAGCCGTATTCGTTAAGCCCCGTTCGTTAAGGCCTTGTTGCGCTTGCTGACCCAGCGTCATATTTCGGCAACCGAGGTAAACAAAATAGCCTAATCGGACTAATTCAGCAGCAGTTTCCAGGCCGATGCCTTTATTGGCACCGGTAATCAATACAGTTTTCATAAAATAAGTTATTTGTTAATCTTGTGTGAGTTGTCGCAGCACGGAGTGCGTGTCGCGAATGCCCCAGTGTTCAACGTATTTCCCATCGCGCAGGCGCACAATGTCGATCACTGGAAATACAATGGTTTTACCCGTTGCAGGAATGCCCATAAACGCACCTGTATGCGTGGCATGAAAGGCTTTGCGCGTCACCACTTTATCGTCCTCGGCGATCTGATCGTAAATCTCCACCCGTAAATCTGAAAAAGCGGAGCGCAGTACGTCGATAATGAAGCGTACCATACCCTCTTTGCCCGGTGGCATACCGGCGGGGGCGGTGTGGTTGATAAACGACGAATCGAGCAGTTCGTCGAAAACAGTTAGGTTTCCCTGCTCGATAGCCTCCTTGTTGAACCGGGTAACAGCGGCCTTATTTCTCGCTACTTCTGAGGTCATATAATCTGTTGCTTTTTGTTGGCACAAAACTACAGGCTGGCTCAGGCGTACCGATTGACCGTATGTCGGTTTCAATGGTACATTTCGCGGATTGTGGTTCGGAACGTGGTTGGCGTCTCCCCCGTTAGGCGCTTGAAAAACCGGTGGAAATAAGCGCCATCCTCAAATCCCAGTTGCCAGGCAATCTCTTTGGCCGAAAAATCGGTATGTAGCAATCGACGTTTGGCTTCCAGTATCAATCGCTCGTGGATATGTTCGATGGCCGTTTTTCCACTCTGTTGCTTAATACGATCATTCAGGTGACCGGGGGTCAGATTCAGCAAATCGGCATAGTCGGCAACTTGGTGTAGCGTGTTGTAATGCCTATCGATATAGGATCGGAATCGGTTTAATAACCCCCGATCAGGTGAGCCATGATCTGCCAGGAACTGCTCGGAGTACAAACGGCTCAGATAAATGAGCAATATGTTGACATAGGATTGGAGCATCCCGTTTCGCCAGCTACGCTCAGTATTGAACTCGACCAGCATTTTGCCCAGCACATCTTCCAGAAATTGCAGGTTGTCGGGCGTCAGACTCAATTCATGTCCATTATCTGGATTCAGAATAATGGGTAATTCCCGTAGCGAGCGATTTTCTTCAAGTTGTAGATACTCTTCAGTAAACGAAAGCATAATTCCATCCATCGGTTCGGTCTGCTCTTTGACCTGTATCTGATGGGGAGACGAAAAGTAAAATCGGTTCGACTGGAGGGTATACGGCACAAAATCAACCCAATGTCGGCTACTGCCTTTCCGAACCAGACACAGGAAATAGAAGTCTTTGCGGTGTGGAACCAGAAAGTTGGATCTATACCGACGTAGCTCCCCTTTGGTTTCAACAATATCGAACACCGGGCTACCCGTGCTACTGCTTTGCGCTAATGAGTAGGTAGGGATTATCTCTTTTTCCTGTTCAACAATCATGACATTAGGTTGATCAATGCGTATTAGTTGTCGGTTATAGGGACTTTTTTACCCAACACCTCTCTTATTTGCTAACCGACTAGCCTTTCAATTAGTTAAAATTACGTACTTGTCTGCCAGAATATATAGAACGCGGATTTTTAGCTAACCTTCTTTATTCATGCAACCTCTGATTCAAGCGCTTGTTGGCACCTGGTTTATCTGTAGTACGAGTTTCCCCATGTGGCTGAAGGGAGACAAAACCAGCCCCACTTTCACTTATTCCGTTACGGATAAAAAAGGCGCAACCAACGTATTGCTGGATTCGGTGAAGTACCAGCAAAAGGGCGAATTGCAAACCCTCATCGGTTTCGATTATCAGAATCCTACTGATTCGTCAGCCTTTGTCTGGCGCGGGAAAGGGCTATTGAGTCTGGTACGAAGCCATTGGAAAGTTGTCTTACAAGATCCTGATGGCCAATGGGCAGTGATCTGGTTTTCCAAAACGCTGTTTACACCTGAGGGCGTTGATATTATCAGCCGCACTCCGCAACTTCCCGAGAAGACCCTCAACCATATCAAGTCGTTAATGGCCGACAATCCGCAGCTCGCCAAACACCTAGCCAACGTGCGCGACTTGCCAATTCGTTAGCAAGGGTCGGTTGATCTGGCGCGAGTATTCACTCGTGCTTTTTAATATAGCGAGCATACGCTCGCATTCATGTTTAGGCACGAGTGAATACTCGCGCCAGAAAGCACCTGTACCATGAACTACACCCGAATGCCGATTGAAATCGAATCGCCGGAAGAGATTGGCTATTCGACTATCCAGTACAACCTGGCCGAAAGTTCGGTGCGTGATATTTATGTAAAAGACCTGAATATCAAGCTGGACGATCTGTTACTCTATTACGGCCATCACCGGGGACATCCTGATTTACTAGCCTGCATTGCCAGCGAGAGTTCGGCTTTAAAGCCGGAAGACGTGCTGGTTTGTGGGGGTGCCGCTACTGCTTTGTTTATCGTCGCCACTACGCTGCTCAGTGAGGACGATCATCTGGTTGTGGTGCGACCCAATTATGGAACCAACCTCGAAACACCACGCGCCATCAACTGCGAAATGAGCATTATCGATTTAACATTCGATGAACGCTTTACGCTAAACGTTGATGAAGTTCAGAAAGCTATTCGGCCTACTACACGGCTCATCAGCATTACCAATCCGCATAACCCCACCGGAACCATTATTGCGGAGGATGTTCTCAATGAATTAATCGAGCTAGCTGAAGTGAATAACTGCTACTTACTTGTCGATGAAACCTACCGCTATCTGAATTTCCAGACACCGCTTCTTCCCTATTTGGCGGAGAAAAGTAAGCGTGTTATTTCCGTCAGCTCGCTCTCGAAAGCGTTTGGTGTACCAGGTATCCGTATCGGCTGGATCATCAGTCAGGACGCAGGGCTGATGCACAAGTTTCTGGCTGCCAAGGAGCAAATCATGATTACAAACTCGGTGGTGGATGAACACATTGCCCTACATATTTTACAAAACCAAGCGCGTCTTTTAGAGGAAGCCCATCGGCACATACGAACCAATTTTGCCATTATCAAGCAGTTTTTCGCACAAACGGCCTACCTCGACTGGGTGGAGCCAACTGCGGGTGTTGTCTGCTTCCCACGTCTAAAAGTGGGATACTCTCTCAATGCCGAAGCCTTTTATCAATCCCTATACTCAAGCTACCACACCCTCGTCGGGCCGGGCCACTGGTTCGAGCAGGACAAAATCTATATGCGGATTGGCTTTGGCTATCCCACTACAGAAGAGTTGACAACCGGTCTGCAAAATCTGGAGCGCTGTTTGGGGGAACATTTGCGAAATGAGAATGAATAATGGACAATGTATAATGGATATACGTACAACCCATTATACATTGTTCATTATCAATTATTCATTTCCCCTGAGTTTCATACTGATAAATCCACTCAGAAACCGTAGCCATGACGCCCGACGTCAGCTTATCGTCTTTGATATCTTTCGACAACAGAACCAGCACATACTGACGACCATCGGGTAAAATAACAATGCCCGAATCGTGCCGGACACCCACAATTGATCCCGTTTTATGCGCCACTTTTACATCTTTCGGGAGCTTGGCGGGAATAGCATCGTTAAATTTCTGCTCCAGCAAGGTAGCAATCATGGCTTTCGAAGCTTCGGGACTCACGGCCTGACCAGTCGCAATCTTGTCAAAAATCAGCATCAGGTCGTAAGCGGTAGTTGAGTTGTTCAATCCTTTAGCGAAAGCTTTTGAATCCTCTACCCCCCGCCGAACCTGAATGTCTTTAGCACCCAGGTCGCGCATGGTTTGCAATACATTGGGGGCACCCACGCGTTCGATAATCAGGTTCGTTGCCAGATTACTACTGACGGTGATCATGTCGTAAACCAGAGACGCCAGCGTTCGTTTCGTACCAATCTGTTTATAGGTAACGGAATCACTGTCCGATGAAACCGGCAGCGTATACGGACTACCATCGACAATACTTTTGAACTCGGTTTTGATCAGAATCGAATCCGAGAGCGACAGTTTACCCTGCGCCTGCTGTTTATACACCTCAATCATAACCGGCGTTTTCATGGTACTGGCCGCATGAAACACCTCCCGTTCCCGAATCAGCAACTCGTTCCCGGTTGCGATATCCTTGAACGCAACGGCAAATACGCCGGGGTATTTACCAAGTTCCTGCTCAATCTTCTGACGCAGTTCCGGGATTGTCAGACGAGATTGTGCCTTAAGGGGCATCCAGCTTATTGATAAGCAGGCAACTAGTATTCGTAAGTAGTTGGCTTTGTAATTCTGACGCTTCATTTGTTTCAGGTTGTATAAAGGATACTGGTAAAGGCCAAAATTTAGTCAATTAGCCGCATTTCATCATAGCTCCCGCATGTCCCTTTCCGCCTTTTTTGTGTATTATTAGGAGTTCAATACGGAAACCACGGAAGTGAACACGGAGAACACAGAAAAAAAAACTCCGCTTTCTCCGTGTTAATCTCCGTGTTCTCCGTGTTTAGCGAAAACTACAACCTGAAAATCAATACATTACAATGGATTTCTCGAAGTACAAGAAAAGTACCTCATCTGTATGGGCAGGTGAAACCGAACCAACCGCCGATGGTGCCGTAACAACCCCAATTATCCGAAGTGTTGCATTTGCCTATGATGATCTGGACGAGTGGCACAACGTCGCAACGGGTAAAGCCGAGGGATACATTTACAGCCGCAATACAAACCCAACGGTACATGTACTCGAAGAAAAGATCCGCATTCTGGAAGGTGCCGAAGCCGCTACATCCTTTGCAACAGGTATGGGTGCCATCAGCAATACCTTATTTGCATTGCTGGGGCCAGGAAAACGGGTTGTTTCGCTCAATGATACCTACGGTGGCTCCAGTCGAATCTTCCTCGACTTTTTACCCCGCTATCAGGTAAACGTCACGCTCTGCGACACAACCGATTTTGATCTACTCGAAACTGAAATCGCGAAAGGCTGCGACGTTCTCTATCTCGAAACGCCCACCAACCCAACGCTGAAAATTGTCGATATAGCCCGGCTGGCAGCGGCTGCTAAAAAAGTGGGCGCTATTACGGTTGTCGATAACACATTTGCGACCCCTATTAATCAAAACCCGCTCGCCTTAGGTGCCGACCTGGTCGTTCATAGTGCCACTAAGTTCCTCGGTGGCCACTCCGATGCAATGGGCGGTGTGTTGTGCGGGAAGAAAGAATTGGTCGAGAAAGTGTTCCAATTCCGGGAAATCAACGGAGCCAGCCTGCAAGCCGATCCGGCGTATATGATTGCCCGTGGCATGAAAACGCTCGAACTTCGAATTGAGCGACAAAATGCATCCGCACTGACTATCGCGAAGTATCTGAAGGCCCACCCTAAGGTCAGCGAGGTATTTTATCCCGGTCTCGAAACCCATCCCGGCCACGACATTGCTAAGGCACAAATGTCAGGGTTTGGCGGTATTCTAAGTTTTTCATTGAATGGCGGATACGACCACGTAAAGAAATGCCTGCCGAAACTTCAGTTTGTGCATCTGGCTGCTAGTCTTGGTTCTGTAAGCACCTTAGCAGGCCCACCCCGAACAACGAGCCATGTTGAACTGACCGAGGCCCAACGGAAACAACTAGGCATTCCCGAAAGCCTGATCCGCTACTCGGTCGGGATTGAAAACGTAGAAGATTTGCTAGCCGATTTGGAAAATGCACTGGCTACCTTATAGCCCGCTGCGCTACGCATGGAACATTTCTACAAATCACTGATTGGCTGTTTACTGGCAGGTCTTTCACTACCGTTTGCCAGCCTTGGGCAAACTAAGCTGGCCCAGCAGGCAAGCACGTCAAACGCAACGGCATTACTGGCACGGATGGATAAAGCAGCTGATGGCCTGACGGGAAAGGTCGTCGACTGGCGCCGAGATATTCACCAGAACCCTGAATTGGGAAATCGGGAGATTCGGACAGCAGCTAAAATAGCAGCTCATTTGCAAGCGCTGGGCATTGAGGTAAAAACGGGTGTCGGTAAAACTGGCGTTGTTGGCTTGCTGAAAGGAGGGAAACCTGGCGGACCAGTCGTTGCTTTGCGGGCCGATATGGATGCGCTGCCGATTACCGAGCGCAATGACTTATCATTTAAATCTACGGTCTCAACCGAATATAATGGGAAACCGACGGGCGTTATGCATGCCTGCGGGCACGATTCGCACGTAGCGATGCTGATGGGTGCTGCCGAAATACTGGCCTCGGTTCGGAGTGAGTTACGGGGCACTGTCAAGTTCATTTTTCAGCCTTGCGAAGAAGGGCCACCTACTGGCGAAGAAGGAGGAGCCAAATTGATGGTGAAAGAAGGTGTGCTCGATAACCCGAAAGTAGATGTCATTTTTGGCCAGCACATTGCTTCTGGAACGAACGTGGGCACCTTCACCTATCGCCCCGGAAGCGTTAGCGCCGAGAACGACATCTTCAAAATAACAGTGCGGGGCAAACAAACGCATGGAGCTGCTCCCTGGTCGGGCGTTGACCCTATTGCTACGGGTGCCCAGATCATTCTGGGATTACAAACCATTGTGAGCCGAAACATGCCTCTTACCGAGCAGGCAGCCGTCTTAACAATTGGGGCATTTCATAGTGGTATTCGGGAAAACATCATCCCCGAAGAAGCTACGATGATCGGTACCATCCGTACCCTCGACACCACCATGCGGAATACGATGTACCGGCGTATAAAAGAAGTCGTTACAAACATTGCCGAAAGCGCGGGAGCTAGCGCCGAAGTTGATATCAGCATGGAAGATGCGATGCTGGTCAACAACAAAGAGTTAACGGCAAAAATGGTCCCTACCCTACAGGCATTGGCCGGTGTATCGAATGTACTATTGGTTCCATCGGGCATGGGTTCCGAAGATTTTGCCTATTTCGCCCAGAACGTACCCGGCTTCTTTTTCAGTACAGGTGCCCGACCGAAAGACAAAAAACCGGGTCAGGTTCCGCACCACAGCCCCGACTTCCAGATCGATGAAAGTGGCTTTACTTACGGTGTAAAAGCCCTTTGCCACCTGACCGTGAATTATATGAATCAGTATACAAAGTAGCGCGGACTGGAAGTCCATGCGACACAAAACCTCTATAACCAATGAAAATACTTTCCTCACTTTTACTCAGTCTATTACTCATCACTGGTCTGCAGAGTAATGCACAAACTAACTCGAAAAAAACCGTCGATCTGGCGGCCCAACGCCTGGAGCAGGAATTGGACAACATCGCAAAACTGGCCAAGGGCAAAGTGGGAATTTGTGCACTCCACCTCGAATCGGGCAAGCAGGTTAGCCTGAACTTACAGGAACGGTTTCCGATGGCCAGTACGGTTAAAGTCGCTATTGCGGTGCAACTTTTTACACTGATCGAACAAGGTAAACTTTCCTTGATGACAATGACCGATCTGCAACCGTCTGACCTTCATCCAGGTAGTGGCACACTGGACGTCCTTTTTGCCAAACCCGGCGTTCAATTATCTGTCCAGAACTTGCTCGAACTGATGATGGTCATTAGTGATAACTCGGCAACGGATATTCTCCTTCGTTTAGTAGGTGGCACCGAAGCGGTTCAGAATCGGGTGAAAGCGCTAGGCATTACTGGCATGTCGGTAGACCGCACCATTATTCAGTTGTTGGCTGATCTTGACGGCATTACCCTCCCGCCCAGCAGTCAGTGGACGCTTGGTTTTTATGCCAAACTAGACAGCGCCACGACGCCAGCCATGAAACGGGAAGCGACCGCTAAACTTAACGCTGACCCGCGCGACACTTCTACCCCCGAAGCAATGGTCAACTTACTGGCCCAAATCTATCGGGGAACGGCCCTCAAACCCGAAAGCCGGGCGTTGCTGCTGGGCGTTATGGAACGTTGCCGGGGCGGTGCCGCCCGACTCAAAGGGTATTTGCCACCCAATACGGTCATTGCGCATAAAACAGGTTCGCTGGATGGCGCTGCTACCGACGATGTGGGCATTATCACCTTACCTGGCGATGCGGGCCATATCGCGATTGCTGTCTTTGTGGGTAATTCACCTATGCCATTGGCTGAACGGGAGCAGGTAATTGCCCACAGCGCCCGCTCGATTTACGATTACTTTTTGTACCAGCCACCTGCCTCAACTACAGCAACTCGTTGATCCACAGAATAAAACATACGCCATATCTACAAGATATGGCGTATGTTCTCTAGCCTATCTATCAACCCTCACCAAATTCGGCTGGCGATTAGATTGATAATACTGTTGACTACGAAGGCAATACCAAACGACAGGGCAATTGAAAACGAAGGCAGCAGAAAGGCTTGAAGAAATAGAAAGGTCGTGAACCCCAAAAGACCAATCACCAGCCCTCGCAGCGTTGTAATGGCCGCATTACTCCCCATGAGGGTATGGGAAAAAATAGCCAGCACCGACGTCATGATTGGAAATGGGGTTAAAATACCACTCCAGCTCGGTCCCAGAATATTGGCTAATCCCGTAATAACCAGCACAAACAGAGTAGCAACGCCCATTCGAATCGGAATGTCGAACGGCAAGCGACGAACCTGAACGACGTGATCAGTTGGCTTTGGGAAAAAATAGAGCGCCAATAGAACCGAAGTAATCACCAGCCCGTAACTCAGGACTACATTCAACTGTAAATAATTGAACAGCAGAGCAATAGCCGTAAACGTCATATACGAAAGCACTAGCGTTGGCAACCAGGCTAATTTTCGGGAAAACGACGAGTAGCTCAGGCAAAAGCCGATTAGTGCCAGAATACCCGTCATTGCTCCCTGAATCGACTGAATCCCGAAGGTTTTGCCCTGCTCAAGAATGAAGAATAGCAGAATCGGACCGGCCGTCCAGGGCATACTCCCGATCAATCCCCCAATTTTGTTGCCCCATTTCCGAATGGCCAACGTGACCAAGGCTATGACCGTTGGAATTAGGGTTACTTTAAGCAGGAGAAGGTTCATAGGCCGCGTCTGATTGTAAACGTAGTTTCTGGTAATTGGGCAGGTTTCTATTACTTTGCTACTAGGTTAAATCCTGAACCGGTTAATACTGAAGCTGTTTAAACTTTTGTTTATCAGTGTTTTTGTCATCCCGACGCAGGAGGGATCTTCGGATGAGCCGATACAACATCCATCTACCGAAGATCCCTCCTGCGTCGGGATGACAAAAACACACTGATCCATACTTGATTTTAGAAAGTTAAAACAGCTTCATTAAATAGTTTTTTTGTCATTTCGACGCAGGAGAAATCCGCTCCAGTGGCCTAGTCAAGCTTGACTAATGCGAAACTTTAAGATTTCTCCTGCGTCGAAATGACAAAAAACTAATTAGCCGCAATGGCAAGTCGTTTGCCAAATTTATATTGGCTATCGTAGGCCAATCCAAGACCAACGCTGGACAGTTTGTTTTCATCCGCAATGGACGCGTTTGGGAAGAGTCGCTTAAATTCGGCTTGAACAGAATGGACTTCGGTAGAACCGCCCGTCAGAATGACCAGCTCAATCGCTTCGGCTTTCACCCCCGCTTCCTGAAGGCACTGCCGGGCCGAAGCTGATATTTTCTCGACTTCATCCTCAATAGAGGCTTCAAACAAGCTGCGTTTGATTGGTACAGAAAAATCAGCCTCAATAAAATCAAGCAGGGTTTTGTACTCATCCTGATCGCTCAGGGCAATTTTGGCCCCCTCGGCAGCGGCCAGGAGTGTATGACCCGTTTCGTCTTCAAGAACTTTCAGGAGCCGTTTGTAGCGCGTCTTATCATGCGACTGGTGGAGCAGTTGCCGTACCTGCATAATCGTTTTGGGCGTGTACAGAAAGTTAACTTTACTCCATTCGGCCAGATCATAAAACGGCTTTAGCGGGACTTCCAGGCTCTTCTCGCCGTAGGTACTGCGATAACCGATTTCAGGCATGATAGCCGCTAAACTCAGTTCTTTATCAAAGTCATTCCCGCCAACCCGAACGCCCGTATTAGCCAGAATATCCGACGCCCGATCGGGTTTATTGATGTATTTATTTGATAATCTAATGACCGTGAAATCGGAGGTACCACCGCCCAAATCGGCAACAATGGCCAGTTTTTCACCACTTAACCGGGCTTCGTGCGCGAAAGCGGCTGCGATAGGTTCGAACTGAAAGTCGATGTATTTGAAGCCAATACGCTGCGCAATCAGCTGCAACTCTGCCTGCGCCCGAACATCGGCATCGGGGTCATTATCAACAAAGTGAACGGGACGCCCCATCACCACATGCTCGATTTCCTGGCCAGCAACTGAGTCGGCCTTATCTTTCACATGCTTCAGAAAAGCGGTAATGATCGACGAAAAATTCATGGATGCCCCATTCACCAGCGTACCCTGTTTCATCAGCGATGTTCCCAAAACTCGCTTTAAACTCCGCATGAACCGCCCTTCCTGCCGATCGAAGAACAAATTAACCGCCGTTCGCCCATAGAACGCCTTGTTGTTGCTGCGTTGAAAGAAGATAGCACTCGGGATCGTTACCGATGCGTTTTCAACAGGTACCAGATTGATTTCACCGTCATTGGCAATAGCTACGCTTGTATTTGATGTACCGAAGTCGATTCCGCAAGAAAGTGTTGTCATCCTTAAACGCCCGTTTTAGTAGAAAAAGGGCGCAAATTTACGATTAAAAACGGTTTATAGACCGCTGATTTTTATGATTATTCTGATTAATCTTGATTGTTTGACTAATCCTCCTTTCTGGTATGCAGTGATGTCAGCTACTCATAGCTGACATCACAACAATCAAATCTTAACGATCATAAAAATCAGCGTTCTATTGTTATCATAAAATCCATAACTTAAGGCAAACAACCTGCTATTCATGAAAAAGTCTTTAGGTCGCTGTTTATGCTCCGTTGGGGCACTGTTGGGTCTGTTTACCTCAGCGTTGGCGCAGACTCCGGCGTATGATCTTCCTAAAAGTAAATACGGCCTTCCGGTAGTTAATGATGTAAACATCTACAAGAAGATTGTAGCGACTGACCCTGATAATGAGCTGGTCGATATGCGTACTATTTTACCACAGGCGCAGTTTGACGTTACCTATGCCGACACGACCAATTTTCTGAAGCGTAAGTTGTACCCAACGGCCGATGTCTTCATGCGAAAACCGGCAGCCCTGGCGCTTCGGCAGGCCAGCGAAAATTTAAAAAAGCAGGGATTTGGGCTGCTTCTCTTCGATGGCTACCGACCGTATGCCATTACGGTACTTTTCTATGAAGAACATGGCGACACCACCTTCGTTGCCGATCCACGGAAAGGATCAAAACACAACCGGGGCATGGCCATTGATTTATCACTTTTCGATCTTAAAACGGGCAAACGCCTGTCTATGCCGTCGGGTTATGATGAATCGACGCCCCGCGCTTATCATAACTACATGGATTCTGACAGTGCCTCACTAGCGCACCGCGCCATTTTGCGCTCAGCAATGGAAAAGGTAGGCTTTTCTATTTTTCCGTGGGAATGGTGGCACTACGATTTTAAAGGTTGGGAAAGCTGTTTCACTTATGATTTATCACACGAAACGATTCGAAAGGCCAATAAAATGCTGCCTAAGGTTAAGACCAAATGAGTTTTAGTTTTTGTCATGCTGACGAAGGAAGCATCTTAAAATGTCCTTACTCATCTATTGGGATACATTAAGATGCTTCCTTCGTCAGCATGACAAAAATGACGTTCAAACAAAAGTTTAAACAGGTTCATAATAAAAAAGCAGCCCGACGGCTTGCCGGGCTGCTGCGAATAACAGAACGCTCCTCAATTACTCTTTCAGGCTTTTCAAATACGCGATGCTTTTGGGCATTTGTTCGTATTCTTTGTTGCTCTCGTCTTCGATGTAATAGTGCTTAACACCGGCTTTTTTCGCTAAGCGTAAAATTTCAGGAATGTTTACCTGACCATCGCCAAGGACAACGTCATTTTCGGGAGGAGTGCCGCCAGTCAAATCACCCTTAACACCTTTCTTTAGGTCTTTCAGGTGCATCAATTTGTAACGGCTGCCATATTTTTTCAACAAGGCAACTGGATCAGCACCACCATGTTGTGCCCACAAAATGTCCATTTCGAACGAAACATATTGTGGGTTGGTATTTTTAACGATGTAGTCGTACAGCGTACCATCTTCGTACGGATGGAATTCGTAGCCGTGATTGTGGTAGCAGAACGTTATTCCGTTCTCCTTCATCGTT
Source organism: Spirosoma litoris (assembly GCF_054776755.1). Classification (NCBI taxonomy): domain Bacteria; kingdom Pseudomonadati; phylum Bacteroidota; class Cytophagia; order Cytophagales; family Cytophagaceae; genus Spirosoma; species Spirosoma litoris. Next base: position 164,578 of record NZ_BAAHBI010000075.1, read on the forward strand.
TTGCCGATCCGGTTAAAATCCTCGACGGCTTTCTTGGCATTCTCCAGGTTAAAATTCGCCTTTTGATGAGGAATCCAGGCGCACATAATAAACGAAGCGCCTAGTGCTTTGGCTTTATTAATGGCAGGCATAGGGTCTTTCGCCAGTTCTTCGTATCCGCCACCTGTCGCCGAAATTTTAATACCCCGCTCGTCGCATAATTTTTTGAATTCGGCTTCGGTATATCCTTTAGGCGCTCCACCCTCCATATCGGTGATGCCTAGCGCTTTGATTGTATCCAGCGTGGCAATGACATTTTTAGGGAAGCTGGCCCGGTAAGTGTACGACTCGACCCCGATGGGGAAGGTATACAGCTTGCCTTTTTGAGCGAAGCTGTCTGTTAAATTGAGTAAGGAAACGGTTGCCAAACACAACGAGAAAAAGGTTTTTTTCATGGTTATCGGTTTTCTTTTTAAATGCATTTATAGCCTAATGAGTAACCCGGATCATACATGAAACTAACGTGGCGAATACTCATCCAGCAATAAGTTGGCCTTACTAGCTTTCGCGTATTTCACGACTTTAGTTGAAACGCAAGCCTGGTCTATAAGACAAGATTGGCCTTGTTTTTACTTATATTGGTGTCAAGAGCTGATTCAGCTGCAAGTAGATTTTGATTTTATGCCTCTCTCTGTTGCATGCAACGAAGGACGTTTATTCAGAACACGGGTTTACTCACGGCAGCCCTGAGCACAGCCGGAACGGAGCTTCTGGCCGTTTCGCCATCACAGAACGTAGTCAAAAACAAGCTGCCGAAATGGAAAGGCTTTAACATGCTGGATTTCTTCTCACCCGATCCTGCCAACAGCCGACCCGCTTCGCAGGAAAACTACTTCAAATGGATGCAGGATTGGGGATTTGATTTCGTCCGGATTCCGATGGCCTATCCAGCTTATCTCAAATTCGACCGAAGTCGCAATATCACCCCAGACGAAGTCTATCAAATTGATCAGCAAGCTGTTGATCGGATCGATGCGCTGGTTGCCATGGCGCATAAGTATAACCTACACGTAAGTCTGAATTTGCATCGGGCACCAGGCTATTGCGTCAATGCGGGCTTTCATGAGCCTTACAATCTGTGGGCCGATCAGGCGGCACTCGATGCATTCTGCTTTCACTGGAACATGTGGGCAAAACGGTACAAGAACGTATCGTCGAAGAAAATCAGCTTCGATCTGTTGAATGAACCCAGCCTGCGAGCCGATATGAACGATCAGCATGCTAAACACAGTACCGTACCGGGCGAAGTTTATCGGAAAGTGGCTCTGGCTGCCTCAGAAGCTATCTGGAAAGAAAATAAAAACCACCTCATTATTGCTGATGGGAACGATACAGGTTCATCGGTCATACCGGCCATTGCCGATCTGAACATTGCGCAAAGTTGCCGGGGTTATAATCCGGGCATTATTTCGCATTACAAAGCCCCTTGGGCGAATAAGGACCCAGATCATTTACCCGAACCGAAATGGCCGGGCCAAGTGGGCGATAAATACCTGAGTCGCGCTATGCTCGAAACCTTCTACCAGCCCTGGATTGAGCTGGTCAATAAGGGCGTTGGTGTCCATTGTGGTGAGTGCGGTTGCTGGAACAAAACCCCACATGATGTGTTTCTGGCGTGGTTTAAAGATGTGCTCGATATTCTGTCGAGCAATGGAATTGGCTTTGCGCTCTGGGAATTTGTAGGCTCATTCGGCATTCTTGATTCCGGCCGTACCGATGTTGCCTACGAAGATTGGTACGGTCACAAGCTGGATAGGAAGTTGTTGAATTTGATGCTGAAAGCGTAAAGTACTTTAAAGGTAACTCTTCGTCAATGTAGATACGTATGACCCCTTCAGGGTCACATGTTTATAGAGATGCCGGTTTCCCTATAAACATGTGACCCTGAAGGGGTCATACGCTTACGGCATAAGTTTACATCAAACCAAATAGTAAATCGTCGTTACTTTATTAATGGGTTTCTGTCAGGATGGAAATGCCTCATAAGGGGACATACAAAAAATGTGAATTTGAATCCATCACTCATTTAGGCATGCCTGGTACGTTTTCCCAAATCTATATCCATGTTGTTTTTGCAGTGAAAGGTAGAAATAGCTTGATCGCTCCAACATGGGAAGAAAACCTTTACAAATACATAACTGGTATTGTACAGCAGAAAGGACAAAAAATGCTGGCGATCAGCGGAATGCCAGATCACGTGCATTTTCTGATTGGCATGAAGCCGTCCTGTTGCCTGTCTGATTTGATTCGAGAAATCAAGAAATCATCGAACGCCTTCATTCAGGAAAGCCAATATTGCAAATTCAAGTTTGAGTGGCAGGAAGGTTATGGGGCTTTTTCTTATAGCCATTCTGCCCTAGACTCCGTCATTGCTTATATCACCAACCAAAAGGATCATCATCGAAACAGGACATTCCAAGAGGAATACACCACATTCTTACGAAAATTTCAAATCGAATTTAAACAAGAATATCTGTTTGAGTGGATTGACGGATGAATCCGAAGGATTCCCATGTTTATAGTAAAGCAAGTCCACATGACGTTCGACCCCGACGGGGTCGTATAACTCTATTGTAGCTTCGTGTGCTATAAACATGGTATCCCTTCGGGATAGGTTACCACTCAGACCAACTCAGCCGCAGGTTGCCCTTTGCGAGTCGTTTGCCGATGTAGGCGACGATTATATAAATCCGAACTGAGATTTGACTGGTCGAGAGAAACAGCGGTCGCTCGGTCGCCGATTGTTGCTACCTGGACTTCGAAGGCCATTTCCTGCCGCAGATAGTCGGTGGTTTGGTTGTGTTTCGCGGCTTCTTCTACTAACTGAATAGTGAGATGCCGCGTATATTCTTCATCGCCCGACGCTTCCAACAGCTTATTGAATTGAGCTAAAAATTCACCGTGTAAATAAGGCCGGGTTCCTTTATCTACCGACAACTGAACCTGACGGTATGACTGCGATACGAAATACTGAAGTTGGTTTGAATTACTCATAACTATAAATATCTGTGGTTTTGTTGACGTCAATTTGGGAATAATGTTACGATAAATAACAAAAAATAGTTTTAACTAATTTTATAGTAGCTAAAATTAAGCCCGGATGATATATGGCGTAAAAAATTCATTTAATAGAATTTCCCATTTAAAATTTTTCAATTTTCTTATTTATCACTACTAAATGAAAGTGATGTTCTCTAGCTCTCAAATTATGATTTGTTGCGACATTCATTATTTTTTTCGTTTAGACTTACTCATTAACACCTTCTGGGGAAGCCCATTTTCTCAATAACAGCTATAAGTCAGACAAGTAGATAAATCAGGCATTCCTGTTTGCCCACTAGATTCGTTTTGTTCGATCATGCCCTTAACCATTACGCTTCTTGGCATCCTGGTCCTGATTGCCCTCATTTCGGTTGCCCGATTGCACACATTTCTGGCATTTCTCGCTGTCTCTATTGGCGTCGGCCTGGCACTTGGCTTGAAACCGCTGGCCATTGTCGAAGCCATCCAGAAAGGGATTGGCGGCACATTAGGCTCAATTACGGCCATCATTGCATTGGGTGCCATGCTCGGTAAACTGGTTGCTCAAAGTGGTGCCGCTCAGCGAATTGCCGTCAACATGATGGAGCTGGTAGGAACCCGACACGCCCGCTGGGCTTTTCTGGTAACGGGCTTCATTGTCGGCTTGCCCCTCTTCTATTCGGTGGGATTTATGTTGCTGGCGCCTTTGGTGATTACGGTAGCTTATCGGTATAAGCTCCCTGCGCTGTACATTGGTTTGCCCATGCTGGCTTCCTTGTCTGTCACGCAGGGTTATCTGCCACCTCACCCGGCTCCGTTGGCCATCCTGAAACAGTTTAATGCCAACATGGGTCTGACCTTATTTTATGGCATTATTGTATCGATTCCGGCCATTTTGATTTCGGGTGCACTATTTGGGTCAACGCTGAAACGCTACACAACCTTACCCAATCCTGCGTTCATTGCTCCCGATTTGCAGGAAGACCAGATGCCTTCGACCAGCGTGAGCTTTCTCACGGTCTTGCTCCCGATTCTGCTCATTGGCGTAAGTACAGTAGTCAGTCCGTTCCTACCCGCGAACTCAGTAAGTCAACAAATTCTTTTGTTTGTGGGTGAGCCCATTGTAAGTATGTTCATTGCGGTTCTGGTTGCGCTATTTACGCTTGGCATCTGGCGGGGAAAAACCATGCCCGAGGTGACTACTCTCCTGGGCGATGCCATTAAGGACGTAGCCATGCTTTTTCTGGTTTTTGGCGGAGCAGGTGCCCTAAAACAAGTATTGACCGATGGGGGCGTCAACCAATCCATTGCCGACATGATGCAGAACTCGTCGGTTCATCCTTATGTACTGGCCTGGGGAATGGCCGCGCTCATTCGGGTCTGCGTGGGTTCATCAACAGTATCGGGTATTACAACGGCCGGATTTGTATCACCCTTGTTAGCATCCACCGGCGTAGAGCCTAACTTAATGGTGCTGAGTATCGGAGCCGGGAGCATGATGTTTTCGCACGTCAACGATACAGGTTTCTGGCTGTTCAGGGAATATTTTCAGCTCTCGATGGTCGATACACTCAAAACCTGGTCCATCATGGAAACGCTGGTTTCGGTATCGGGTCTGGCTGGCGTAATGGTGTTGAGTTGGTTGATTAGCTGATGCCCAATCAGCCAATGTGTGATATCAGATGCTTACATCTGACATAATAAGGTTTCTCAAAACCTACTGTCATTCGTTAGGTTTTAAGAATCGCAACGGCGAACCGTCCTAGCTGTGTCGGTTATTAGTAACCGACACCATGATGCCATTACACCCTATAGACAGCATTAGGACTTCACCAAATCCTCCATCCGCACAGGTAATCTTCGAATTCGTTTACCGGTAGCGGCAGCAAGGGCATTCGCTACGGCTGGGGCAATCGGGGCAACGCCCGGTTCACCAGCTCCCCCCATTTTCTCGGTGCTAGGTACAATGTAGACCTCTATCTCAGGGGTTTCGTTGATCCGCAGCATCCGATAGTCGTGAAAATTACTTTGTTTGACTTGTCCTTTTTCTAGCGTAATCTCGCCATATAAAGCTGCCGTAAGTCCGTAAACAATACCGCTTTCCATTTGAGCGCGAACACCATCAGGATTCACCGACAGTCCACAATCAATGGCACATACGACACGATGCATCCGAACCTGCCGATCAACAATAGATAGCTCAACAATCTGGCAAACATAACTACCCATCGCTTCGCAAACAGCTACTCCCCTGAACTGGCCTGTGGGCAACGGCTTTCCCCATTCTGCTTTTTCGGCAGCCAGATTAAGCGCGGCCAGATGCCGAGGGTGATTTTTAAAAAACGAACGTCGATAGTCAACGGGATCTTTTTGGGCTAGCGTCGCCAGTTCATCAATCAAGGCTTCCACAACGAAAACCGTATGCGTACTCCCTACCGATCGCCAGGGCAGAACGGGCACTCCCACGGATGTTGTGTGCAGCTCAAAGGAATAATCAGGTACAGAATCCGAATAAGGAGCACCTCCCGTAACAGAACTATAATCAATTCCTTTCTGAACAATCATATCGGCTAAGGGAGTGCCCGTGAACAGCGATTGCCCAACAATCCGGTGTTGCCATGCCAGTGGAAGTCCATCCGTGCCGACGCCGATCTGAACACCATGCACATAAACGGGTCGGTAATACCCACCTTTAATATCATCTTCCCGAGACCAGACCAGCTTGATAAACTTGCCGCTTACTTTAGCAATGTGTACCGCTTCCATGACCCAATCGGAGCTAAAGGAGCCGCGCCGACCAAAACTGCCACCCAGAAAAGGCGTATAAAATTGAACCTGTTCAGGCTTAAAACCCAAAAACGCAGCCACTTCGGCCTGATGCAATAAGTGCGATTGTGTCCCCGTCCAGACTTCACACGTGTCCGGGAGAATCTTCACCGTGCAGTTCAGAGGTTCCATTGGGGCATGGGCGAGGTAGGGAAAACTGAAGGTAGCGTCGATGGTCTTTACAGCCTTAGTCAGAGCAGCAGTCACATCTCCTTTTTTTCGGATCGTTAACCCTCCCGTTTTGGTAATTTGCTTGTATTCTTCCAGTTGCGTCGTACTGTCAAGATTGGCAGTTGGCCCCAAATCCCAGTCTATTTTCAGCGCATCGCGGCCCACTTTAGCCGCCCAGAAGTTATCAGCCAGCACCGCAACGCCCGTCGGGATTTGCACGATCTGTCGAACCCCTTTTATAGCTTTTGCCTTAGTTGCATCGACGGATTTTACCGTTCCACCAAAAACGGGCGCGTGGGCCACAACGGCTGTCAATAAACCGGGGAAGTCAATATCCAGGCCGTAAATCGCCTTACCATTAATCTTTTCAGGTGCATCCAGCCGCTTTTGCGATTTCCCAATGTACTTCCAGTCTTTAGGTTCGCGAAGTTTTACTGACGGAATGGGGAGTGATGAGGCTTCGGTAGCCACTTCACCATAGCTAATCCGTTTATCGCCAGCAATGATATAGCCGTTTTCCGTTCGGCACGCTTCTGGTTTTACGCCCAGACGGCGGGCTGCAACAGCAACCAGCATTTCTCGGGCTGTAGCACCCGCTATTCGACAGCGATCAAACTCCTGCACGGTCGACTCTGATCCTCCCGTAGATCGATAAACAGGATTCTCCAGAAAATCACTGGCCTTTCCCGGTGGACTGGCTTCTACTTTTATCTTCTTCCAATCGCAATCCAGTTCTTCGGCAATCAACATCGGCAAGGTAGTCCAGATCCCCTGCCCCATTTCCACCTTCGAGAGAATAATATGAATACTGTTGTCTTCGCCAATGCGCAGGTATGTATTGAGCGTAGCCCCTGTGTTCGAGGTGGTTGACAATAGCGCCTGTCTGGCTTCGGCAGGGGTGGCAAAAGCCATTAAAAGTCCGCCACTGGCAAGTGTGCCAATTTTCAGAAAATCCCGGCGATTTATCTTGTCTGCTTTGTTCATTTTACGGCGTCTTCTTTAATGGTATTGCCTACATTAGTGACTAATAGACTACAAGAAACAATCAGGCCAAACAGCTAAAAAATAGGATTGATAACCGGGGTGATCTAATTGACCAACGACTTAGAATCAGACAAAAGTTGATAGAAGCAAGTAGACTTAGCCTGTCGTACAGGCAAAAATGTATTTCATCAATCGAGCGATGTCGTTTGTCGATCAACGATGAGAACCCGGTTGTATTTTTGTACTTTCGAGCAAACAACTGCCTTTTGTTCAGCGTGTTTAGAAAAACTAGCGAGCCTCTCACGAAATGAACGTTCTGCCAACTCTTCCGTCAAACCAGAACTGGTTCTTCAAATACAAAATCTATCACCTGCCCTTCTGGTTCGTGTATCATTACCTTTGGTGGGTTGTCACGCTGGGAAATCCCATCAAAGTTTTCCAGTCGTTAGTTGTTCTGCCCTATGCGCTTAAGTACAGCTTCTACGTCATTTTTCAGGCGCTGGCGGTTTATTTCAATCTCTACTTTCTAATTCCGAAGTATCTGGAGAAAAGTAAGTTTGCCCCTTACATTGCCTATTTATTGCTGACAATCGTATGCGCAACCTTATGTATTGTAGGCGGATATTACTTTAGCGCTTATGTCAGTGGCAGAACCACCGCCGATTTGTATGGCGAATCGTCCTGCTTCAATACATTTCTGAGCAATGCCTTGCCATCAACCGTTGCCAGTATGACCCTGGCCATGAGTATTAAACTGACCAAAAACTGGATTCAAACCCGGCAACGCCAGCAGTTACTCGAAAAAGAAAAACTGGAAACCGAACTGAAGTTTCTAAAAAATCAGTTCAACCCGCATTTCCTGTTTAATACCATCAATTCTATCTTTTTTCTGATTCATAAAAACCCCAATATGGCCTCCGATTCGCTGGCCAAATTTTCGGAATTGTTGCGGTATCAGCTCTACGACTGCAATGACCAGCAGATTCCACTGGGAAAAGAAATTACGTATCTGGAAAACTTCATTGGCCTGGAAAAGCTCCGCCAAAACAGCAACATAAACGTCACCTTTGACCGAAAGCCACTCTTTGCAGCGCATCTGGAAATAGCTCCGTTTATTCTGATGACGTTCGTGGAAAATGCGTTCAAGCACGTTTCCCGACATAGCGGCCAGTCAAACTGGATTACGATCCGGCTAGACCTGTACGAACACCAGTTGGATTTCTTTGTGGCCAACAGCACCTCACCCAATGCTGCTGGAGAGGCCATTAAATCGGGGGGAATTGGCTTACAAAATGTGCAACGACGGCTCGATTTATTGTATCCGGGGCAACATGATCTGGCGATACAACATAACTCAAATCAGTTTGAGGTAAAGCTGCGACTCATGCTGACAGAATCGGTGGTTTCAACCTCGTTACAACTCGCCTGATACAACGATGAGCCTTACCTGTGTAATCATTGATGATGAACCGTTAGCCAGAGAAGGGCTAGCCGACTATGTACACGAAGTTGATTTCCTGCACCTGACCGGAACGTGTGATAATCCGCTTGAACTCATGAGCTTGCTGGATCGGCAACCCGTCGATCTGATCTTTCTGGACATCCAGATGCCAAAAATGACTGGCATCGATTTCCTGAAGATTGTGCAAAATCCGCCAATGGTGATTATCACGACGGCCTATTCTAATTTCGCGCTCGAAGGCTTTCAGCTGAACGTACTGGATTATTTGCTCAAGCCCATCACCTTTGATCGTTTTGTTAAATCGGCCAACAAGGCCAGAGATTACCATAGGCTCCTGACGAACGTAATGCCCGCAAGCCCGCAAAACGTAGAAACCGAACAGGATTATATCTTCATCAAATGCGGCAACAAGTATGAAAAACTTTATTTCGATGATATTTTATTCATCGAGGGCATGCAGAATTACGTGACTTTTTTCACTACCAAAGGAAAATACGTAACCCTCCTGAATCTGAAAACCTTAGAGCAAAATTTAGCGGATCTGGCATTTATTCGGGTGCATAAATCCTATCTGGTATCGATTAACAAAATCAACAGTATTGAAGGAAACGAGATTTTCATTCAGGCTCACCGAATCCCGATCAGTCGAAATTATCGCGAACAGGTCATTGATCAGGTAGTCAACTCGAAGCTCTGGATAAAGTGAAGGTTTCGTAGTTTACGAAGCGCTATCAGAGGCCAATACTGCCACCATCTCTCTACTTTTTATACACTCTTCTAACCGAAGGAAGCAGCGCACAAAAGATAAGAACAACGGCCAGCAACAGGTAAAAACTATGCAGCCAGTGCGCGGCCTGAAGAAACATCTGTTGAATTTGTATCCAGAAGATGAGCGTAAACGCACAGTACACGGCATAAGTCCACGACCAATGCATATCACGGAAACAATTCATTCGCTCGGCCAACAAACTGGGCGTTTTTTTCAATAACGCGTAGGCAACCAGACAAGGCCACACACCAAGCAGCAAAAACAGAATAATTCCGGGAATCAGAAAACTGCCGAATGGTGAGTGCGCCAGCATCGACAACGGCATATGCATCAGCTCACCACTCGGAGAAACAACAAGCGCACCTCCTCCACCAAGAGCCCCAATTCCAAGAAAAACCAGTAATGAGGGAAGGATTTTTCGGGCTGATTTTGTCTCCATTAATTTAAGCAGTTAGCAAGCGATATATCAGTATGCTTAAAGCGATAACGAACAAGGTCGTGTATATCAATTTGGTGTATTTCGCTAACCAGTTGGGCAGGTAAATATCAAAATTATCACTTGTCGATGCCGAGTATTTACGCGCCATCAACGTCAGCGGGCAAACAAATCGGAAGCAAACCAGAACAAGCCCTTCCAGGCTTACGAAACCTACACAAATCCAGGCTCGTTCATCAACCGTGTTGCTGATACCAGCGTAGAACAGGTAGAAAATGACCAGATTGAAAAATACCCAAATAGCCGTATGAATAAGTTTAATGAGGGTAAGCTTTGTCATATCGGAAGCGATTAACCATGGACCAAAAGTACGGTCGGTTCGATAACCCATTCATGACCAGGAACAGGCATAACGCATGACTTGCCTGATTAAAAACAGGTTGCATGTTGATTTTGGGTAAATCTGCCAGTCAGTTTCTTTATAGGCTGTCAACTCATTGCATCAAAATTCTCGAAGTCATTCTTACCCCTATGAATCGGACCCATGTCGGTTATTATTTCTGCCTGTTTTACCTGCTTTCATCTACCCTATTCGGTCAGGTATCGGATAAAGGCGATCGGATTACAGGGCCAAACTTTGCGACCCGCAGTCCCATTCTGGCAAAGCACGGCATGGTGGCCACTAGTCATCCGCTGGCTACACAAATTGGGCTGGATATTCTAAAGCAAGGTGGTACTGCTGTCGATGCGGCTATTGCGGCCAATGCCGCTCTGGGCGTTATTGAACCGAATAACGGCGGTATTGGTGGCGATTTGTTTGCCATCGTCTGGTCGGCGAAAGACCGCAAATTGTATGGCCTGAACGCCAGCGGACGCTCGCCCAAAGGATTAACGTATGACGTGCTGAAGACGGCTTTGGGTCAACAGAAGCAGATTCCGCTTTACGGTCCCTTGTCGGTTTCGGTGCCGGGTGCCGTAGATGGCTGGTTTCAGTTGCATAAGCGCTTTGGCAAAATCCCTATGCGTAGTCTGCTGTTACCGAGCATACGATATGCCCGCGAAGGCGTTCCGGTTCCACAGGTCATTACTTATTCCTGGCAGGTAGCCGCGAATCGGCTGGCAGCAAACGAGTCCATCATTCACGAGTTCAACAATTTCCAAAAAACGTTTCTGATCAATGGTAAAGCACCCGTTCAGGGGCAGGTCTTTCGAAATTCAGATTTAGCGACTACCTATGAGAAAATCGCCACAGGCGGCCGGGATGCTTTTTACAAAGGGGCTATAGCCGATGCCATTGATCAGTACGCGCGTAAAGCGGGTTTGCATTTGCGCAAGGCAGACCTGGTAGCCCATCAGAGCACATGGGTAGAGCCAGTATCGGTCAACTATCGAGGGTACGATGTGTATGAATTACCCCCAAATGGCCAGGGTATTTCGGTACTACAAATGCTGAATATTGTTGAAGGATTCGATCTGAAAAGCATGGGCCATAACAGCGCCGATTACTTGCACATATTAGTCGAAGCTAAGAAATTAGCCTTCGAAGATCGTGCCCGGTACTATGCCGATCCCGATTTTGCCAAAGCGTCAATACGCTGGCTTCTTAACAAAGACTACGCGGCTACACGTCGCAAATTAATCGACCCCAAAAAAGCATCTGACCATCTCGATGCCGGTGATCCAGCGCTCCAGTCGGGCGATACGGTTTACCTAACCGTAGCGGATGATCAGGGGAATATAGTGTCGCTTATTCAAAGCAATATGCTGGAGTTTGGTAGTGGCATGGTTCCTGATGGCCTCGGGTTCGTTTTTCACAACCGGGGTACCAGTTTTAACATGCAACCCGATCACGCTAATGTATATGCACCGGGTAAACGGCCATTCAACACGATCATCCCCGGTTTCGTCACGAAAAATGGAGAGCCGTTTTTAAGCTTTGGTGTCATGGGAGGAGCCATGCAGCCCCAGGGCCATTTGCAAGTGTTGTGTAACATAATCGACTTCGGTATGAATGTGCAGGAAGCAGGCGATGCGGCTCGGTTTAGCCATTCAGGAAGTAGTGAACCTATCGGTACAATCATGGCCGATGGCGGTCGATTAGCCCTCGAAAGCGGTATTTCACCTGAGGTTCGAGCGGCTCTGGAAGCTCGCGGGCATCACCTGTCTCCAACTGACTTTTTTGGCGGCTATCAGGCTATTCAGTGGGATGCCATCAATAAGATTTACTGGGGTGCTACCGAGATGCGTAAAGATGGGCAAGCCGCGGGTTATTAAGCCACCAATTAGGCAGCCCGAATTTGCAACACTCCTGCGCTAAAACGCGTTAAAGAGAGTATACTCTACAAAACTTGTGGAGAAACATAACCATACTATCGTTCCTAAACCCATAATATACTCGTAGTCAGCATTTGGCACAGATTTGGCAACCCGTATTAGGTGTATTAGACATGAATAGTTTATTTAAATGCTCAACATATCATGGCAGCTTTGGCAGATCGAATTGCAAGTTTTTTTAGTGGCAATGATTCCACAACCGACGAAGGGTTAAGAGACCTGTTTATCAGCGAATTGAAAAGTGTGTATTACACGGAAAATCAGGCCGTCGATGCACTAGGTAAACAGGCCAAAGCCAGCACAACCGACGAAGTACGAAATGTCTTTCTGCAGCATCAGGAGGAGAGTCGTATACATGTAGAACGGCTGGAAGAAATATTTAAAATTATTGGCGTACGAACCGAAGAACGAGTTTCGGAAAGCATTAATGGCCTTATTGACGATGTGGAGCGGATTATTGCATCAACCGAATCGGGTTCATTAACGCGCGATGCCGGGCTGATTATCGGCGCTCAGGCAATTGAACATTACGAAATTGCCATTTATGGGTCGTTGCTAACGTTGGCCCATGTGCTGGACTTTACACAGTCGGCAGAATTATTAGAAAAAACGCTGGCTGAAGAAAAGACGACAGATCATACGCTGACTGCCCTAGCCGAATCATTTGTGAATAAACGTTCAAAAGAAGAAGAAGATCATCATCCCGGTAGCCACCACGCGAGTCGTCATCCGATCGTGAATCAGGACGTTACCGCAGGTGGCCCTTTAGGAATCTGATCTGACTAGTCCTCTTCCAATTTAGATTCTCGAGATTCTTTTGATTCTAATTGATAGCGGATTCTATTGATTATCACTATAATATCATCAATAGAATCCGCTAAAACCAACACCTACTACATCATTACTAGTAGGCTTCTTCATAAAATCGACTGATACGTCTGTAAAAGAACCGTGTCAGTCGATTTTTCATTTTAAGGAATACTGCTTCAGTCAATCCTTACACAACCAAATAGGAAGCATGTATTTCCCAGGTTGAACGCATCTAAAAATACTATTTCAGCTTTTTGACGCATGTAAAAATACAATTAATGCCTTTGGGTGGCTTTAAGTAATCTATCACTCTACTCATTAGCTAAGAATTAGCTTGACGTCAGCAAAAAAATGGCCGTTAAAGTACTAGAAAGAGGCTCTAACTAGCCAGACATTGTACTTTACTAAGCTAAATCGTTGTACTCTTTTATGCGTTCAACCTGTGTATTTCCCCATTTTGCCAAATAAATGATAACTTTACTCGATATTCAGCGCTTTTTTGAGACACAAACAGCCTCAACACTGAATAATCTAATTTGATATTTTTTTCAGCACGTTTTCTGGCTTCATCATCTTCCATGCGTCAAATTTCTTCGCTAGCTGCGGCAGTACTCGTAACTATTTTAGGCACAGCCCAACATCTCCAGGCCCAGCAAATTACTCCCGATAAACAGTATGTGGATCAAGTGAAAACACTAGCCGATCAGCCTGCTGTAAAAAAAGCATTTCAGATCTTCATTGACCTGGAGCCTCAAACGAAACAGGATCACCTTACGCTGACCGAGATTCCATCGCCACCGTTCAAGGAAAGCGTTCGGGCAAAAAAATACGCAGCTATGCTCAAAGAAGCCGGTGCCGACTCGGTCTGGATCGATGAGGTGAGCAACGTAATTGCTAAGCGGAAAGGTCGTTCGGGTAAGAAGACGGTAGTAGTTGAGTCGCACCTGGATACCGTTTTCCCGGAAGGAACCGATGTCAAGGTAAAACCACATGGTGATACCCTTTACGCACCCGGTATTGGCGATGATACGCGCGGTCTGACCGCCATACTGGCTGTTCTGAAAGGTATGGAAAAAGCCTCTATTGAAACAGATGCAGATGTACTGTTTGTAGGGGCCGTGGGGGAAGAAGGACTAGGTGACCTCCGTGGCGTAAAGCATTTACTTCGACCAGGCAGCCCCAAAGTTGATTCATACATTGCCGTTGATGGCGATGGGATTAGCAGTATCGTGCATCGGGGTCTGGGTTCGCACCGGTATCGGGTTACGTTCAAAGGACCAGGCGGCCACTCTTACGGTTCGTTTGGGATTGTCAACCCACACAGTGCCACCGGAAAAGCTATTTATTACTTCACAACAGCAGCCGATAAAGTCACCCGGCAAGGCGTTAAAACGACCTATAGCGTGAGTGTTATGGGTGGAGGTACATCGGTAAATGCCATTCCTTACGAGTCGTGGATGGAAATTGACATGCGCTCCGAAAGCCCCGAAAAACTAAACGAAGTCGATCAATTGCTTCAGACGGCCATCCAGCGGGCACTAAAAGAGGAAAACAGCATCAAACGTCAAGGCCCCGATTTGACCGTAGACGTCAAAAAGATCGGCGATCGCCCGTCGGGTAAAACAGAGGCTACTGCTCCGATCGTGCAGCGAGCCATGGCCGCAACGAAATACTTCAACGCTGAACCACAATTAGACGTAGCCTCCACAAATGCCAACACGCCCATTGCCTTAGGTATACCGGCCATTACTATTGGCAGTGGTGGTATTGGCGGGGGCGAACATGCCCTGAACGAGTGGTGGCTAAACGATAAAGGCTATCTGGGCATGCAACGGATTTTGCTTGTTTTGTTAGCAGAAGCCGGTTTAAATAAAGGCGGCAAGAAATAAGTTTAACCTCACCCCAACCCCTCTCCTGTTGCAGGAGAGGGGCTTTTTGTATCCGTGGTGTCAGGTTTGAGAACCTGACACCACCGTAACTGGTATCACTAGACTATTTACCGTTCTTCCAAGTCGTGACTCTGACTTATGGCTTTTTTAGTAGCTTGCGACGACTCAACTAATTACCTTTTAGTCGACAAACGCTCCATCTACCATGAGATTACTTGTTTTAGTTTGCCTACTCGCCTTCGGGACTGCCCAGGCGCAGAGTTTATACATGCCTCGTAATGTAAAAAAAGCCTATCAGAAAGGAACACGTTCAATGGATGGGAAGCCGGGGGCAAAGTATTGGCAGAATTTCGCACGCTATAACATCACCGTTAACGCCACGCCCCCTAATCGTACCATCCGGGGTACTGAAGAGATTACCTACATCAACAACAGCCCGGATACGCTAACGACGCTGATCTACAAACTGATTCTCAACAGCCACAAAGCAGGTGCTATCCGACAAGCACCAGCCTCAGAAGAATACCTCACCTCGGGGATTCACATCGACAAATACAGCGAGAATGGCACCCCGAAAACCTGGCGCGATGCTGGTGTTGCCACCTCAAAACAGGTTTTGTTGAACAAGCCCCTGATGCCCAAAGATTCCGTCAAACTTGCGTTCGATTGGCATTACGATGTTTCGATCGAGAGCGGGCGAGAAGGGTCGCTTGATTCTACTACGTTCTTCCTGGCCTATTTTTACCCACGTGTAGCTGTTTATGATGACTATTACGGTTGGGACCGAACTACGTTTACTGAGGCTCAGGAGTTTTATAATGACTTCAACGATTACACTCTCACGGTAAATGTTCCCAAAGATTATGTAGTCTGGGCAACTGGCGATTTACAGAATGCCAACGACGTACTGCAACCAACCTATGCCAAACGGTTGAGCGAATCCCTACAAACCGATGAATTAATTCACGTAGCTACCCTCGCTGAGTTGACCGCCAAACAGGTGACAGCTCAACAACCCGTCAATTCCTGGAAATGGAAGGCGAATAACGTTTCTGACATGGCATTGTGCATCAGTAATCACTACGTATGGGATGCGTCGAGCGTTGTCGTCGACAAGAAAACGAACCGTCGGGCCAGTGTTCAGGCTGCTTTTCTAGACAATGCTGCTGATTTCCATCAGATGGTTAGCTTCGGGCGTCATTCACTGGATTGGTTTTCGAATAACTTACCCGGCATTCCATACCCCTATTCTAAAACGACTATCGTTCAGGGGTTTGCCGATATGGAATACCCCATGATGGTGAACGATGGCACAACGACAGATCTGAATTTTTCACGCTTCGTGGCCGAGCATGAAATTGCGCATACGTGGTTCCCGTTTTACATGGGCATCAATGAAACCCGCTATGGCTTTATGGACGAAGGCTGGACAACGGCTTTTGAGTACCTAATTAGTCAGGCCGATTTGGGAAACGAAAAGGCCACCAAAAACTTCCAGCAATTCCGGGTTACCAGTTGGAGTAAAGACCCATCGGCCGAGCAGGATTTACCGATCATTACCCCCGCCAATGTGTTGAGTGGGGCCGCAATGGGTAATAATGAATATGGGAAGGCCGCCATTGGGTATCTGGCGCTTAAAGAGTTATTGGGCGAAGCTGGGTTTAAGAAATGCCTGCACGAATTCATCAACCGTTGGCACGGCAAACATCCCAACCCATGGGATATGTTTTACAGCTTCAACAGTGCGTCGGGCAAAGACCTGAACTGGTTCTGGAACAACTGGTTCTTCAGTAATAACTACATTGATTTCGCCATCCAAAAGGTAGAGCCCTCGCCTACCCAATGCACTATTACGATCCAGAATATCGGTGGGTATGTAGCACCAATGGATATTGTCGTAAAGTTGGCAGATGGTACTACTGAAACCTTCCACCAGACACCCGCCATCTGGCAAGCGAATCAGAAACAGGCCATTGTAAAACTACCTGTCAAAAAGAAAATTCAGTCAATAACGCTGGAAGGCGGCATTTTCATGGACGCCGACGAAAGCAATAATAGCTGGAAGGCGAAGTGAAGCCCCAGCTTTCACTCAATTCAGAAAACAAGTAAAAAAGGCTTACTGCGGCTAAATTATATCCATTGTAAGCCTTTTTTATTAGCTATCAGGCCTAAAAATACTTACTACCATATGTATCCTAATTTGCAATACATTTGCAAAATGGAGACAAGTGTATACATTCCCATCATTTCTGATTACGGTTTTAAGGCGACATTTGGCAACGAGTCTGACGATTTATTTTTGCGTACTGCTTTGCAGGCACTTATCAAATCAGAAGTACCCATTCGTCAAATTAAATTCGACAAGAATGCCTTTGAAGCACTGACAATCGATAGTCGAAGTGGAATTTTCGATTTATCATGCACCGACGAAAATGGAACGCAATTTATTGTTGAGATGCAATTGGCGCATGCTTCTTACTTTGTGCAACGCATGAAGTTCTATGCTCTGCACAAATTCAATACGCTGGTCGAACGGGGCGAGTTTGATTATGCATATCTCCCTAAGCTTTACGCTATTGCCTTTCTGGCCAAAAGTATCTTACCAACGACTCATTTCCACACCATTGCCAATTTACGAAGTGAGCAAGGTGAAATCATTGATCACCAAATGACGTTTATTACTGTAGAATTGGCTAAATTTGATAAGCAAGTAGCTGATATTGAGACCGACCTGGAAAAGTTGGTTTATACTATGAAGACGCTCCATACAACCGAACCTACTCAGTATCCTGACTTCTGGAACGAAGAATGGCTTAAGCGAGCGATTGAAGAACTGGACACCCGAAAAATGACGCCTGAAGAGCGGGCTTATTTTGCTCGCGTAACAGCAGCTAATGCCGAAGCCGTCAAAGCTGAAAAACAGAAAATTAAGGAAGCAGAAATAGTTATTAAAAAAGAAACTGTAAAGAATGCTCTTCAGATGGGTTTGACTCCAGAACAAGCAGCTATACTAGTATCTGTATCGCTTGAATTTGTGGAAAGTATCCAGCATAATTTTCCCACTGATCAGCAATTGCTTATGTAAAGAAGTTATACGGCCCAAAGATCTAAACGAAAAGGTCTTCGAAAGAAAACTACTCCCCAACCTGGTGGCACAGTAGCACTCTTCGTTACTCAAAAATCAGTATCGGTCAGCTCGAAATTCTGTTTGACCCGAATACTGCCATTCTCCTCACTACCCGGCGCATAAATAATTCGTTCGGGCTGGATACCCTTCTGAACATTGCCAATATCGCGCTTTCGGTTGCCGTTGGCATCGATAATTAATCGAACGCGGTAAAGACCGGGTTTAAGTCGACCAAAGCTGTAAGCCGCCGTTCCGTAGGAGGTTCGGATTACTTTGTACTTATCGTCCAGCAATTCCACAATGAAATTCTTACCTGCCGAGCCAATCGTTGCGGGACTTACTCGCCCGGCAATTAACCCGTAACTATCCTCCTCCGCTATCCTATATCGGGCAGAATATTTGGCCATTGTATCGCCCTGCACACTAACAAACGAGCCTTTTTGTAATCGAAAGAGCAGCGTATCCTTCAGATTGGTAGCTTGCTTGATGACTAGGCGAGAGTTATTGTTACTCCACGTCAGGTTGGCGGGTGTAAGCGGCAGCGGTTTCGTACTATCCGGGCCAATAATGATCAACTTCGTGTCGTACCGAAACACCGGCTTGTTGAACACCAGCGTAAATTCCAGATTTTTGTCAATTGGCTCACCCGATGGCGGATTGATCTGTACCGTCAGTGGCGACCGATTTTTAGCTTTTGTTTTCAGGGGAGAAAAGTAAATTCGCTCCCGCATCTCTGTAACGTTACCCACCGAATCTTCGGCAACAATCGTTAAATGTAGAGTGTCATCAGCAGCCCGATTAGCGGGCCGGAAAAGCCGAATCATTTTAGGATTTTCCAGAAACGACACCAGCGTATCACCCGTATAAGGGGCTTCTGCAACAGTTGTCGATACGGCCGATGTAGAAATGCCAGTCGTCGATGTAGCAGTTGAGGATGCGGCCGACGTGGACACGGGCCTTCCGTAACGCAGTTTATAGCTGGCAATACCGCTGCTGAGTTCTAATCCCAGCGTCTCGTCGGTGCGTTCACGTCGACTGATACGCGGCTTACCATAGCCACGAAAAGCCACCATATTGATATCCGTGTAATTCCGGTTAAGATTTAGCACACTATCCCGAAAGGCCACTCGTTCACCCGGCGTGTTGTTTACCAGATTCAAATCCTTATCATCGAACCCATACACTTTATACAGGCCAGCCTTCACGTTTTCGATCCGAAAATTCCCACTACTGTCTGTCCGGGCAAAATATTGAGGGCGTTTTCGATTAATAGGTAATGTATCGGTCGAAGCAAAAAGGCCCACTACAAAGCCTAGTAAGGGTGTACGACTTTCGTCGTCAACCACGTTTCCGGTCAGAAAAAGCGAGTCAATAGTCGGCCCGGTACTGAATACCACTTTGGTGTTTTTGGCAATGTTTCGTTCTGTGACGTCTTTGATCCCGTCTGCAAAATCAATGGTATAGGTCGTGTTGGGTAAAAACTGCTTATTGAAGTTCAACCGGATACCAAACGGAAGCGACTTCACCACGAATGTATTGCTATCCTGAGGTGTAATCGTGATTTTTTGCTGGAGGTTTTCGCTGTTTACATACTCGTCGAATTCCAGTTCAACGGTCTTGCCTTTATAATTCAGCTGCCGGTTGGCAGGCAGGCTACTCACTAGTTTTGGCGCAAGGGTATCCTTCTTGCCACCGGGCGGTTGGGCCACCTGCGCGCAGTTTTGGAGCAAGAACGGCAGTGTCAGAAAGAAGGCAAAAAAGAAATAGCGAAACCATTTACTCACCGAATGAATCACCTCTAAACAACTTACTTTAGGACCCTGCAACGGATAATCGCTCTTTCGCTCTTTCACGCTTTCACTCATTAAATTTAGCTACAAAGGTAAACGTCCGTTCATCGTTAATCTGTACCGATTGACATAAAATGGCCCGCTGGTTCGTTACGTTCTATAGAAATTTAAGAAAATTTAAAGTTCTACTTCGTAAAACAAAGGTAGCGCCTACAGGATTAAATACATTTGCCAACAATCCCCGACTTTCTAATCACTCATAATTCATTCATGACCCACCCTCGCTTTTATGTATTGATGCTGCTTCTTGTCTCGGCAGGATGGTTATCGGGCTGCTCCAGCTCGGCCGATCATCTCGACGAACAAATTAGTGATGCCCTGGACGACAACACCATCGACGTAACCGAAGCCGACGCCCTCCGGGTGTTTGTGGCGCAGGAAAGTAAAGAGCTTAGTAAAGACAAAAAGACGACAGCTTTGCTCACGCCCGATGGAAAAATCGACGAATCGGCGCTGCTGGCTTACATTAAGCGCAACCGAGTGTACCGGAAACTCGCCAAAGAGGGCAAAACGCCCACCGTCAATTTGTCGGGGGGAGCCGTATCGGGAAAACCATTACGGCTGAAACTGTATCTGGAAGCCAGCGGTAGCATGTTTCCGTATGATGCGCCCGGCGGTAACGGCGCCTTCAAGCGTACCCTCAACGATGTACTGACCGAATTCGATGCGGTCAATCCCGGTCAGGGCAAGTTATTCGTCGTTAATACCGAAGTCAATGATCTGGGTTTATCGTTGCCGCAATTCTTCAAAGAGAAAAACATATTCACGGTCGCCAAAACAAAGGGCAAGACAACCAGCACCGATTTTGAAAAGATCTTCACCGATATTCTCAGCAATACCTCCGGCGACGATCTTAGTATTCTAGTCTCTGATCTGATTTATTCGGATGCAAATCTGGCCGGTATGAGTGCCCAGAAAACGCTCGATGCAGCCAGTTCCCTACTGACAACCGTATTCAATCCATACGCCAGCACGCATTCGATGCTAGTTCTGAAATTCAACGCTGACTTCGACGGAACCTACTATAGCTGGAATAACGCCAAGAAAAAATATGCTGGCGAACGGCCTTATTACCTCTGTCTGATTGGCCGTAACGAAACGATTCAGCGGCTTTATCAGGATCAAACATATCAGACTATTCGCCGATTCGACCAACTGCCAGGCTTCGCCGATTCGTGGTTCTTTGGTCGCGATGAAAAGGTAACGACACCATTTTACAGCATACTAGTAACTGATCCGGCTCGTAAAGGTCGTTTTAAACGGTCGGACGAAGAAGTTCGGAGCCATGCCAAAGCCGTTCATGCACTGACCGATGTGCAACCCGACGTGACCGATAAAAGTCTGACCATTCCAGTAGCCGTCGATTTATCAGCTTTGCGTGTACCCGCATCGCTATTAACCGACGCCAGCCAATATGTAGTGGATGGAAAAGACCATTTCAAGGTTTCGACTGTGCAGACCTATTCGGGAGCCAACGGAACCACCCACAAACTCCTGCTCACCACCGACAAACCGGCTCGTGGTGAACGCACGGCGACAATTCGGCTACGTCGGCAGTTTCCCCCCCGGTGGATTGCCAATTCCAATACAACCAACGATGTCGAACCCGATGCCAATACAACCTTCGGTATTCAAAACCTCTTACAAGGCGTCGAACGCGCCTACAACCCCAATAACCAAACCGAATATTTCACGTTAACTATCAATTTAGAATGAGTGAATGATAGAATGAATGAATACCTCCGGCTAATTTATTTGCGATAGCTATTCACTCATTCTATCATTCACTCAATCACTCATTGCACTATGGAAGAATCACTCTATAACTTTTACAACCTGTTCGTCAACGGTGCGTTGCTCGAAGATTTATATCAGGAAGAATTGCTTTCGCCCATCACCTGGACAGCCATCGGCATTGCCCTCGTGGTAGCGTTTGCGTTCTATATATGGCCATTTAACAAAGTGAGTTTCAGTGGGATGGGCAGTTGGCTACTCATGACAGGTGTCAGTTCTCTATTTCTGTTCATCATTACACTCGTCACCTGCTACCAAAAAGCCAATCAGGATATTCCTCGTGATGAAGCAGATCCCAATCAGGGAACACTATTCGATCAGGGAATCAGCGTATTCCTGAGTTATGCCTTCGAAATGGCGCTACTCACTGCACTCATCTTCTTCATCATTTCAATGGTGATGAAAAATTTCAGTAAAAACGCGAAACATCGGCCCATGCTGTGGCCATCGAAATAATTTTCTGTTTCAGGTTCCATGTTTCAGGTTCAAAGTTCCTTCGGCATCAATCAACCGTTTTGATAGCCTATATGGAACATGAAACCTGAAACTTTAAACAAGAATTCATGGCTAAACTATTTGTCTTCGCCATTGGCGGAACGGGTTCGCGGGTGCTGAAAGCCCTGACGTTTTTGCTGGCCTCTGGCGTTAAACTCAACAATACCGACGAGGTGATCCCCATAGTGCTGGACCCTCACGCAACCAACGACGATCTGCTGCGAACAAAAGATTTGCTGCGCGAATACGGCAACATCCGGGCGGGTATGCAGACTAAACCAACCTCCGGTTTTTTTAGTACCGAAATCAAAACCCTGAACCGCTCCATAGGTGGCAATGCAACCATTGCCGACACCTACGTTTTTGAATTACAGGGTGTTCAGCAGGAGAAGTTTCGGGATTATATCAATTACGAAGGACTGGATGGGCCAAGTAAAGCCTTTGCGGGCCTTCTATTTTCAGATGAAAATCTGGAAACCAAAATGGACATTGGTTTCGTTGGCAATCCGAATATTGGCAGTACAGTTCTGAATCAATTCCGGTACTCCGATGTGTTTCAGGCGTTTGCCGAGAACTTTGGTGCCAACGATCGGATCTTTATCGTTAGTTCGATTTTTGGGGGAACGGGCGCGGCTGGTTTCCCGATCCTGCTCAAAAATATTCGGGGCGCGCAGGCCATCGGGCAGATTCCGAATCCAGCCTTCCTGACCAATGCCAAAATTGGGGCGGTGTCGGTAATGCCCTATTTCAGTTTGACCACAAACGACAACAAGCTGATTGACCCGGCTTCGTTTATTGCCAAAACCAAAGCGGCTCTGAATTACTACCAGAAGGGTGTGAATCCGTCCGTAAATGCGCTTTATTACATCGGCGACGATCAGACGAAAGCCTACACTTACGATCCCGGCGCAGGTGGTCAGAAAAACGAAGCACACTTTGTAGAAATGGCGTCAGCATTAGCCATTGTCGATTTCATGAACATGGACGACAGTAGTCTGGCCGTTACAAACGGACGCCCGGCGAATCCAGTTTATAAGGAATTTGGCATCGAACAAGATGGCATCAGCATCCAGTTGGGGAATCTTGCCGCTGCCACGAAGCAACTCATTAGCTTACCGCTGTCGAAAATGGCGCTGTTCAGTACCTACTTAAGCCAGCGACTTCGGCAGGCGGCTGGTACTGTACAATGGTCAAAAGCCAACCCAACCATTTCGACTTCGTTTCTGAATTCGGGCTTTTTCAACAGCGTCAAAAATTTCGATGCGGCTTTCCGGCAGTGGCTTTCCGAAATGCGGGAGAACAAGCGGTCGTTTGAACCGTTCCTGCTCGATGCGGGAAATCTGGGCCACACCGTGCGCGGATTCGAGCCGAAGAAGAAAGGGATTTTCGGCGGTGAGTCGGATGTGAAGCTAGACATCGTGGACGACTTCGACCAGACGCTCAACAAAACGGCTGAAGGCAAAGCCTACGGCAGCGAAGCCGATAAATTCATACAACTGTTCTCAGAAGGCACCGACCGATTCGTCCGCGAACGGCTGCCGAAAGTTTTAGACTATTAATTGTTCAACGTTTCAGGTTCAATGTTTCAGGTTGACTGCGCGCTAGAGAAAACACTCATCTTCGGCAAACCTGAAACATTGAACCTGGAACCTGAAACAGAAAATACATGCCTACAACATTCAGTCTACATAACCCTACTCCCGGCCTGCACTGGTATGTCAGCAAACCGCTTGGCACCGACCAGATTGCAGCCATTCGTGACCCACAGGGGGGGCAAACCGTAAAACAGCCAACGTCTATTCCAAGCCCGTTTGCCCGGATGGATTTAGTGCGTTCGGCCTTCCTCAATCTGGCGCTTCGTCCTGACCTCAGCGGCACGATGAACGACCAGCGTATCGTGTCCGACGCGCTGGACGTAGGCGAGCTGTTTTTCAACTACGACAAGCTCAAAACCTACATCACCATCACGCCATTCGATGTTCATACCGATCTTAACCGGCTTCGGCAGTCGACCAATCAGGGACATAAACGATTGGGCGACGCGCTGAAACTGTTTCTGGATCAGGATGCACCGGAATACAATTTTGCCGATATCAATCGGCTGTTTGTGCTCAGTTATCGCGGACGAGTCGTAGGTGGAACTTCACCTAAAACGCTGTTTTTCAGTTCGGGGAATGATCTGAGCTGGGTCGACGTGTCGATGGGAAACGATCGGCTATTCGATGCATCGGTCTGCCCGCTGCACCAGCGCGACATTGAGTACCAGAAATTCTGGTACGCCATCAAGCAATTCATGCCCAACTTCCGCGACCGTTTCCGCGAAGTGGACGACTACCTGAACCGAAGCCGGAGTCTGTTGCAACAGCAAAACCCGGCTATGTTCTACGAACATATCGAGTCGCACAACGGGCAGCCACTGTTAACGCGTGAAAAATTCGATCAGGATTTCGATGAGCTAACAACAGGACCGGGTGATATTGTGGAAGTGCTGGGCTTCCCACTTCGCAAGAAAAAATCCGATGCCCGCGCCATTGATAAGGTTAGCGATTTCATCATCAAATCAGATAAGTACGCCCGGTTGAATCCGAATCAGCCCCGCCCAATGGCATTGCAGAATCGCTTTTTCCGGCAGTTTATGTACGTGCCACAGGCGCAGTGGAATTCGAATACACCCGTGCCCTACTACGCCCGCGAATCGTGGCGCGATAACCAGCGACCGTTACCGGGTCAGCCGGGCAATTACCCCTGGCTCACGGTCAGCGACTTGCTGGAGCCTTATCTGATCCGGCTTCCGTTCCCAACCGACCGGGGCCGATTCTTCGATGGGAACCTGCAAACACCTGCCACGGATAAAGGATTTTTGCTCCCGCTCAAAAAGGATTTCTTTGATTTCTTCGATGTCGACGACTTGCTCATGGGCCGTGTTCGGCTCAAGATGACTCCACAGGCGGGGGGCATTAATGTTACGCTCGACATTCCCGTTACAGCACCCAACCAGCCCGGTAATCAGTTCGTCACCTTCGAGCGATTATACAGCCAAACAGCTGGCAGTTCGGGGACGCCGAATGAGATTGCTAACGAAGGGATTATTATCGAGAACTCGTTCACGGTCAACATCTACCCGTTTGTGCGGTCGGGAGCCGTTACCGTTCCTGCAGACTACCGGGTTCAGCTCATTGAATCGGGTTTCGATAGTCAGAATCAGTATGAGCTGACGTATTTCGGCCAGAAGGAAAACACCGAAGTGCAAGTTGAATCGAAGCATAACCGAACGGTTCGTCAGCAAAATACCGACGGATCGAGCGTGTACTATGTGCTGCGCCAAGAGTTCGATTATTTACAGACAAATATTCGTGGTGACGGTCGCGAGATGAACGGGATTCTGATTCCACGCTGGCAATTGTACAACGGCGGTAGCAAGCAGTTTGAGTTCTCGGTGGATTTTGGGACGACCAACACACACGTTGAATACAAAGTGGATGGTGGATCACCTCGCCCGTTCGATGTGGCCGAACTGACTCCGCAAGTAGCAACCTTAGTGGCTCCGGCTCAGTACAACCCAGCCCTATTCGAGCTGTTTTTGCTGTACGATCTAGAGTTTGTACCGCCCACCATCGGCCCCAGCCGACCCGACAACTTCCCGACGCGCACAGCTATTGCCGAGCCAATGAACCTGAGTTTCAATCAGCAAACGCAGGCACTGGCCGACTTTAATATTCCGTTCTATGTTGAGCGTCAACCGGCTGGTTCTAACCGAATCACCACCAACCTGAAATGGGCTAAAACCAGTGATCAGACCGAACGCCGGGTTGAGGCTTTTCTGGAAGAGTTGCTGATGCTGATCAAAAACAAGGTGCTGACCGAAGGTGGGAATCTCTTACAAACGACCGTCTACTGGTTCTTCCCGGCCAGTATGACGCCCGGTCGCGTAAGCCAGCTCCGCGCCGATTGGCAGTTGCTGTACGACCGCTACATTGGTGGTGCACAAGGTCGGTTGCGCGAGGTGTCAGAATCGGTAGCACCATTCTATTATTACAAGCAAAATCCAACGCTGAGTGCGTCGGCCCGGCCTGTTATCAACGTGGACATTGGTGGTGGCACCTCCGATGTCGTGGTCTATGAACGCAACGAACCCAAGCTGCTGACCTCCTTCCGATTTGCGGGAAATGCTATTTATGGGGATGCTTTCAGTGAATACGGTGCCGCCAGCCATAACGGTTTTGTGCGCAAATATGCCGACCGGATTCAGACGCTACTAGACAGTCAGAGCCTCGGAAATCTGAGCGATAACAACCGCCGGATTCTGGACACGAACCGCTCGGAAGACATCATGGCGTTCTGGTTTTCGATCGAGAAAAGCAACGATGTGAAGGCCAAAAGCATGCTGTCGTTCAATGGCATACTGGCCAAAGACGAAGATTTGAAAATCGTGTTTGTCCTGTTCTATTCGGCGCTGCTTTACCACGTTGCGCGGTTGATGAAACATAAAAATATTAGTTTGCCCGGAGCCATCACTTTCAGTGGAACGGGTTCTAAATTACTCACGATCATCAGCTCCGACGACCAGATGCTAGGCAAGCTGGCAAAGGCTATCTTCGAGAAAGTGTATGAGCAAACGTACGACACGAGTGGACTAACGCTGTTTTATGAGCGTAAAGGGCCAAAAGAAGTGACCTGTAAAGGTGCCCTCATGCAACCCGCTAACAGCCGTCCGGTCGATACTGAAGCGATCAACTATGTATATCCGGCAACTTTCAACGATGAGTTCCCCGCACTTACTTATGCTGACTTACGTAAGCCCGAAGTAATTGATTCGCTGCTGAAAGAAACCAATGCGTTTATTGATTTCTTCTTCGCCATCAATCAGCAGTTTAGTTTCGTTCGGAATTTGAACGTATCGGCGCGGTCGTTGGTGATTGCCCAGCAGGAATTACGAACGCATCTGGATACATCGCTCATGGATGGCATTCAACGAAAAGAGGGCGATGTAGCGGCCGAATATAGTGGAATGACCGATGCACTTGGTGCTCCCATCGAGGAAACCTTGTTTTTCTACCCACTCATTGGCGCTATTAACAAACTAGCCAACGCACTGGTGTAGGTTAGTTTGTTGATTGCTTTGTGCTTTCTGTGATGTCAGATTTAAGAATCTGACACCTGAGGTTTCTCAAAACCTAACGCGTGAAAATAGGTTTTGAGAAACCTTACTTGTCGGTTATTAGTAACCGACATCACGGGATAGCACTCAATGTATTAGTGACTTTGGTGACCAGCTACTTAACCTTCTTTTATGCTAAGACTATCTTGTATAAGCCTCTTCGCTTTACTCACATCAACCTCCTTCGCCCAGAACATCAACCAGTCGGCGGTTGATACGATGACGAAAGATGTAGCGATTGCTGTATTTGCCAAGATCAATCAGCCGAAGGCTCAGGAAATTTATACTCAACTGCGCAACTGTGGCGATGGGTGTGACCCACAAACGATTATTCGTACGGTGGGCAGCTGGGATCAGGTTGGCGCTAAAATGCAGGAGTTGAGTGAGTTGAAAAATACCGCTGCTTTTGCCGCCATGTCGCCCGAGGATGCCAATGCAGCCATTCGGAAACAACTGGCCACGTTCTATACTCGTTACAAAACAGATAACAATTATGGCAAGCCGCTCAGCTCAGCCATTCAGGCTCAGATTCTAGTTAAAATTGATCGGATGCTGCCGCCAGCCATAGCAACTGAACCCGCACCAACGGTTTCGGATAGTTCGGCTGATGCGCAGACCACACCAGTAGAGGAGACAGATATAGACCCCGCAGCGTTTCACCAAAGTCAATTGGAAAGTCGGGCTAAAGAAGCTGAAGCAAAACAACTCTGGATGATGATCGTAGGGGGTATTATTGGATTGCTGGTTGGCGCGGGAGCCATTTATTTATTGCTCTATCGGGCAGTACAGGCAGAAATCAAAGCGTTACTGGATGAAAACAATCAGCTAACAAATTCGCTAGAATCAGCTCGTCGAGCGGCTAAACCCGGAAATGAAGCCAATTCTGTACGAGTCGATTATCGGCAAAAGGCGGATGCCTACGATAAGATTGTTACCGAACTGGATACTGATAATCCATTGCTGGCCATCCGGCAGTTAAAACAGCAACTGACTAAACCAACGCCGAAATCGGCGCCAATTTCTCGATCTGGCGAGCCACAAATTGAGCCTACTATAACACCTGAACCTATACAGATTCAGCAGCAAATACCTGCTATTCAGGCGCCCGAACCAGCACCAATGCCAGCTCGTTCGGAGGTATTTTACTTTCCCCCACCCGATCCAAACGGGCAGTTCGATTTATCGCAGAAATCAGACATGCTCTCGCCCGAGTCTGCTTACCGATTCAGCGTCAGCGCCAATAATCCATCAGTCGCTTCGTTCCGGTTCGAGGCCGAGCCGGGTCGGGTGGCTCGGTTTCTGACGTATCGTAACTACATGATTGAAACAGCCTGCGAGAGCGAGAATAGCTATACAACCACCCACACGCGAATTGCAATGCGTAGGGACGGTCAGGCTGTGCTCGAAAATGGCGTCTGGCGCGTGAAAACGAAGGCATTAATTCGGTACGAGTAGATTGACGTTCAAATCGAAAACAACCGACTGCAACAGTATTTTTTTGACAGGATTAACAGGATAAAACAGGATTAGAGAGCCAACATCCTGTTTTATCCTGTTAATCCTGTCAAAAAAATATAACACAAGGCGTCGTGTCCAGCCCTGTCATTCGTTAGATAGTCATGAAAATCACACATGCTCGCACAATCGCCGTTCGGCTCGCTATATCCTTATGCCTTTTCGCCATCGTACTTTATCTCTCAGGGTGCTCGGGCTGCTCCCGATCGGGTAGTCACCAACCGCGAAAGAAAAAAGGTACGAAGACAGAACAGCCGACGAGCCAAACGGCTCAAGCCGAAACACCAGTCCCTAAACCAACGTTAACCCAGATAGGAAGCGGGCCAACGGAAGTGGCGATGGAAAAAGAAAAGGGCGTTTACAAGGTACCGGTAATTATCAACGGGCATCCCATGAAATTCATTCTGGACACAGGTGCCAGCCTGATTTCGATTTCGTCTACAGAAGCCGAATTCATGATGAAGCAGGGCACCATTACCGAAGCCGATATTGTAGGGCAATCGCGTTTTGAAGACGCCAACGGCGACCTATCTCCCGGTGATATCATTCGGCTAAAGTCCGTGCAAATTGGCGATCGGGTTCTTGAAAACGTGAATGCTAACGTCGTGCGGAGTAACAAAGCCCCTTTGTTGCTTGGTCAGTCGGCCTTGTCGAAATTTGGTAAAATCTCTGTGGATTATCGACGAAATGTAGTAACATTCGACTGAAACCAGGCCGTTTGACAGCTATGAGCAAAAAACTAGTCGATTATGTAAAGTCGGTGTTTTCATCGTTCGGGTTGTTTGTTGCCCGGCGGTATCCCAATGCCATAACTGGTCATGAACTACCGTATGATTTGAAAGTCATTGTTCGGAACGAAAATCCGGTCTGTTTCGATATTGGCGCCAATCGTGGGCAAACGATTCAACTATTTCAGGGCTGTTTTCGTGATCCGATTATTCACTCATTTGAGCCGTCATCTGCTACCTTTGCAACACTGGCGAGTCAATCGTTCGGGCCAAGGGTACAACTTCATCAGCTCGCCCTGGGCGAACAGGTTGGGGTTGCCGAGTTTCGCAATTACGCCCAATCGGAACTGAGTTCATTTCTGCCCGTAAACCCCGACCGATCGGAAAATATATTTGCGGAAGAAAAGCTGATGCTGACCGAATCAGTTCAGGTAAGCACGCTGGATAATTTCTGTTCGGCGCGGGGTTTCGAACAGATTGACTTACTAAAAATTGATACGCAGGGCTTCGAGCTTCCCGTACTCCGTGGAGGAGCTAATTTGTTTCGAAACAAACAAATCGGGGCCGTTATGCTGGAACTGAACTTTGCATCTTTATATGAAGGACAGTCTGATCCATTGGAGATTTTGGCGCTCATGCGCGACCACAACATGCGGTTAGTTGATTATTATGAAAAAGAACGGGCGCATGGCCTAGAACTTTCCTGGACAACTGCCCTGTTTATGCGTTATCCTTAAAACATTGACTTCACTCGTAAACCCTGACGCGCTACCTAATGACTGAAACCGAACTGACCGACCGACTTCGTGAAGCCATTGTTCTCGACGGGCCCGACGTTTGGCGAACCAACGGCTATCTTCAGGATGCACAACAGGCAGGCCTTTCCTTGACTGACGCACTCAAACGAGCGACCGAAATAAGCCAGGAAGTTGCCAATAACAGCTTACTGTTTCAAAATATACAGGCCCGGATTGCCCGGTTAGCGCAGCCTTCACGCGCCCACCTGATCGAGCAGGATTTAAGTCAGATTATTAATGCTGCCACCTCGCTAAAACTCTCTCCCGACTTCGTCCGAAATCGGTGGGTACCGCTTGTATTACAACGAATTACTTCCAGTGCTACCCCAAAAGCACCCGAAGTACCCGTTGTTGTGCCACCTCAACCAGTAGCCCCTTCGGTTGAAATCCCTGACAAGTTTGAGGAATTAATCGAAAGCGAACCCGAACCACCTCAACCAGAGCCTCAAAAAATTACAGTCCGGGAGCCAGAGCCAGTTTTACCTCCACCAGTAGTTGTTGAGCAGCCTATTGCGGAACCCGTTTCTACACTATATGAGCCCCCACCGCTTGTGCGGTCTTTTACAGCTACCCCAGCGCGCATATACAAGGGGCAATCAGTAACGCTAGCCTGGGATGTTGAGAATTTGCTAGCCGTTACGATCGATGATTTGGGCGAAGGGTTATCACCAAACAATCGGGGCTGGGTAAAACCATCCAAAAGCACCGATTATACCCTGTTCGACGCCAATAACAATCCCCTCAGCACCGTACGCGTGGAGGTCATGTCGCGCGACCGAAGTGGTGTGTATGGGGTACTGTTTGCGATGGCGTTACTCGCGCTTATTTACTGGTTTATTAAAAGCAGTAACGCAAAGACTAACGAACCAAAACCAAGGCAAAAAACGGAGCAGACAACGGGCTCACTTCAGACTGATCAGCCGGTAGAGGTCTCAACGGTAAGCCATCAGAAACCGGATAAAGAACCCGAAACGACGGAAGCAACAGATACGCCAGCCAAAGCGCCCAACGATGCCCCAGTTGCTTCAGTTACGGTTCCGAAAAGCGACGAAAAAACAAGTAGTAAGACTAAGGATGATACCCCTCCTGCATCTGAACCCGAACCAAAGCCGACTACTCCAGCCGATGCCCGCCAAGGAAAATATGAGGAGGCTTTTGGCAATAAACCTTACGACAAAGTGGAGCTGGGTATGGACGAACACGGCTGGCGACGCGCTCGAAGTCGTGGTCGCTGGGGCTACGTCAATGAGTTTGACGAATGGGTAATTCCACCCGAATACGAAGCCGTTACGCCATTTCGCGGTAATACGGCCTCTGTATTTCGGAATGGCCAACTCATGACCATCAACCGAAGTGGCGAGCAGGTGAGGAATTAATTTTGAGTGATTGAGTGATAGAAATGATTGAGTGATTGAATGAGTGGATGATAGAATGGCTTTCAGACTGTATTTATTCAATCACTCAATCACTCAATCATTCAAAATTCAAAATCACGGCCCCAGCGTGACGCTTAGCTTCTGGAAAGAGGTCCAATAGCCGGATGCCAACAGGCCAATGCCATTACCGGGAAACACTTTGAGGCTATACGGACTCGTGCGAATTTCCTGGGCATTGATATAAAATCGAAGTATTTCTCCGTTTCGTTTGATCATAAGCCGATTACGGTTTTTCTCAACGGCTACGCCCGGTACGATATAACGCCCCGCTAGGTAATCGCTGGTTGTTTGCCCATTAATCACCCGGCTCACCGATACTTCGCCTTTTGCGTTCAACGTAAAAGCACAATAATTGAGCGAATCCTTCACGCCAAACAGTAGTCCGCCCGTTGGAACCTGGCCTGAATCGGCCAGCACATCGACCTTTATCGTGAATATATCCGCCCTGTTCAGGTTAATATCCGTAGGCAATTCAACAGCACTAAACGCGACTTGCGAGGTATTTACATTCAATTTACGAATGCTGTAGCGCCCTAGGCTTATCTGGTAATTGTAATCCCCTTTGTTACCAGACCGCCAACCGTTTCGGCTTGTGGCAAAATCGCCGATAAATGCCGGACGAAAGTCAGGACTGGCCGGAGCAGACGAGTTGGCAACGGTCGGTTCCAGGCGATCGACCGGCTGAGCTATAGGCGGCACAGTTGCCGTCGACGGGCTAACGACAGATGAATTCGTAGTCAACCGGGACGTTGGCCTAAGGGTTACTCGCTGCCACTCACTGGAAGCCGAATAAACGGCGGATTTCACCCGTCGTTCTGTCGACTGTGCAAAGCTTATGACCGATGTCAGGGCTACTAAGCAAATTGTCAGAAATAAACGCATAATTAATGAGCGAAAGAGTGAGAGAGTGAATGAGTGAACAT
Organism: Spirosoma litoris; assembly: GCF_054776755.1. NCBI lineage: Bacteria > Pseudomonadati > Bacteroidota > Cytophagia > Cytophagales > Cytophagaceae > Spirosoma > Spirosoma litoris. Next base: position 197,142 of record NZ_BAAHBI010000075.1, read on the forward strand.
CTGCTTCAGAATTTTCACCGCATGGGCGGCCCTATCTTTCGCTCATTCACTCATTCACTCATTAAAACGAGTACCGTACCATTGCTGTCATTTGTCCTGCCTGGAAGCCAGGCCGAAGCGTAACTGATTGAAACCGTTTGGCTTCTTTTTGAATTTGACTATTCCGCAATCCTTTGATAAATGTCAGAATTACATCCGCAGCCGCCACAACAACAGCCCCCCGTGTAGCCATGAAATAACGATGATGATGGTCGTTGGCAGTTTGGTAATAAGGCTCGCCAGCAGTACTATTTTTCTGCTCTTCATAAACAGCATAGACATCCTGCGCTTTTGTTCGCTCCGATAAGCCATAGGCAATCAGTCCGTAGCACCCTATAGTCAATAACGGCCGGAAACCCACTTTAGGCTTAGGCATCTGTACAAAAATATTCCCGATTCCTGGCGCCACAGCCGACAGTAACGCCCAGGCTGGCCCAGCATACCGTGTTTTTGGCCGACGAACCGAATCAGTTACAACAGCCAGCGGAGCCTCACTGACTGACTGAACGGCTGGTACAGTTTGCGAGACTGGTGGTTGAGGACTTGGTGTTGAAACCGCCACCGAAGCTGGTGGTTGCGTAGATGTTGGTGATGTAGTCGTAACAGGCGGTGTCGTAGCAACTGGGGCGATTTTAGCAGGCTCTTTGTTTACGCTATCTGAAGCAAAAATAGAGGGTTTCGGATGTGTTACCTGAGTTGAGCGCTCTACTTTTGCAGGACGTGAAGCAACTAACGGAACGCTCGCCCGTACGAGAACTTTTGCCTGAATCTCTTCATTGAGCGAGTACCCGTTAGCCAATGCATCCCAGATAATCCGTCGATCCGAACCCGCCGTAATGCGTATGCCAATATCACCTCGCACAAATTCGGGTAGAATATGCAAGGTACCTCGTAACCGACTCTGCACCTCAAAATAAAGGGAATCGCCAGGGCGGGCAACAATCAGATCATAGCGAATTTCGAGTTGCGAGGAATCGACAACATGAATCCGAACATTACGGACGCGCTCCTGTGCCTGGCCTGGCAAAACCAGAAAGAGACAAAAAATGGAAAGGAGAACTAGACGCATCATGAGTTAATTGCTGACAGTAATTTGGCGGGTCGTCGTGAATTTATCATCGCACGAATTGGCAATCGTGAGCGTGATGGTGTAGGTGCCGGGTTGATCGTACGTATACGTTACGCGGGTTCCAACGCGGGTCTTGCCTTTATTATCGCCAGGGTCCCAGCCAACAACGCCGATGTCGCCCTGCGGATTATCCAAGAAAAAGGTAACATCTAAATGCCCAATCGCGTACCCAACCGAGGCCGACGGTTTGGCACAGACGGGAAAGTTTTTTTTCGTTAAATCAAAGGGTTCACAAGCCATTGTGGCCAGCAATACCAACAAATAAATAAAATACCTTCCCATAGTTATTCACTGACACACACCAATGTAAGCAATACTTCCGCAACGACATACAGTCTAATGTGCAAATCCGTTTCCTAAACCAATAGACCACTGATTTTATGATCATTGAGATAAATTATGATTTTTGAACTGACAGGTATTAATCATAGTCAAATCATAACCTGATCTTAATACATCATAAAAATCAGCGGGCCATCTTCAATTATCTATACAGTCGTTAACGGAACCCAACATTTTCGTAAATTTATACAATACATTGCCTAACGCTATGCGCTGGTCTGCCAAAACAAAAGATGAACTAGTGGCCGAAATTCAACGACTCCACCATGAACGCGACGGACAATCACCGTCTGACGCGCAACCTATATTCGACGTTCGCCAAACAGTTGATCAACTCAACTTAGTGGGTCTGACAATTGAACGCGACGGAACATTGAGTTATGCCAATCCGTATACGTACCGGGTAACAGCCTGGCAACCGAGCGAGATTATTGGCAAAAATTTCTTCGAAATTTTTATTCCTCCAACTGATCGGGCCAAGCTTGAAATTGAATTCGAAGAGGCTTTAGTAAGAGGTGGCTTTCCTGAGCAAAAAGAAATTACGTTACTTGCCCGTTCGGGTGCCTTCCGCAATGTGCAGCTCAACTCGGTCATTGTCAATAGTATTGATGATCATGTTGCTTCATTTACCGTCATTGGCGAAGACGTCACCAATAAACGTCGCGTTGCTTCAGCCCTGTCGAACACCAATGCTCAACTACAGGATTTGGTCGATAACACGTCCGATCTGATTCAGTTGCTCACGCTCGATGGCAAATTTATCTTCGTGAACCGCGCCTGGCGTGAAGCCCTCGGCTACAACTCCGAAGAGATTTCGGCGCTCAACCTAAGCGATGTCCTCCATCCCGACTATGCCGCCAGCACGCTCGGTATGCTCAAACGCATTCAGGAAGGCGATAAGCTTCCCTATGTCGAGACTGTTTTCCGGAGCAAAACAGGGAAAACCCTGTTTTTGTCGGGCAGCGTCAACTGCCGGTTCGATAACGGTCGCCCTACTGCCTTCCGTTGTATCCTGCACGATACGACTGGCAAAATTCGGGCCGAAAAATCGCAGAAGCTCTACTACAGTATCGCCAACTGGACAATCAATACGCCTAACCTGGGCGAGCTGTATCATAAGATTCACGAAGAGTTAGGACACATTATCGACGCCCGTAACTTCTTCATTGCGCTCTATGATTCTACTAAAACGTTTCTGTCATTCCCGTACTATGTCGATGAATATTTCGGGAGTACCATGCGGTTTACCAAACGGAAATTAGGGAATGGCATTATCGAATACACCATTCTGGCCAACAAGCCTTTATTTCTGTACGAGCGGGATATTCGCCAGTTAGAAGAACACCATGATATTGATCTGTATGGCCAGCGGCAGCCACAGGTCATGCTAACGGCTCCGCTCCGTATTGGCGATGAAATTACCGGAATCATCGGCGTTAAGTCATACGACGATGCGCAAACGTATGGTCCGCGTGATCTGGAGCTGTTGGAATTCATCTCAGGTCAGGTAGCGCTGGCCATTGCCCGAAAACAATCGGAGGCTCGTCTGGACAAACAAAATGCTCGTCTGAACGCCATTTTCGATAGTAGTACCTATTTGATCTGGTCGGTCAATAAAGCACTTCAACTAACCTCTTTCAATAAAAACTACGCTCGACTTATTGAGTATCAGACTCATGAAACGCCTTCTGTTCAGGCCCATGCGCCCGAACTCGGCTGGCGTATGATTGGCGATGAAAATCGAGACCGGCTCGAAGAACGTTACCGACAGGCTTTTCGGGGATTGCCGCAAAATTTTGAGCTGCATTTCATGACCACAGCTGGGGAAACGTATTATGAGTTTCACCTCAACCCGATTTTGCTGGCCAGTGGCGCCATTGATGAAGTGTCGGGAATTGCTCGGAATATTACCAACCGCCGACGTGCAGAGATTGCTACCCGCCAGAGTGAAGAAAAATTCCGGGGTATTTTCGAAAACCTACAGGACATCTACGCCCGTGTTGATCGGAAAGGCCGAATTACGATGATTAGTCCATCTATTTTTAAACGGATGGGCTATACGCCGGAAGAAGTATTGGGTCAAGAGATTACCAAATTCTTCATTGACGAAAATGCGATTCGCCATGCCATGTTTAAGCTGGCTCGTAATCGCAGTCTGCGCAATTTCGAAGCCAGCATGCGCCGAAAAGACGGTAGTGAACGGCAGTACATGTTTAACATGCTGATGCTGAACGACGAACCGGGCAATAGCTCAGTGGTGGCAGTACTAGCTCGCGACATTACTGAATTGAAAAAGCAATCGGCAGAATTAGTTAAAGCCAAAGATGAAGCCGAACGATCATTGAAAGTAAAAGAGCAGTTTCTGGCTAATATGAGCCACGAAATTCGAACGCCGATGAACGGGGTTATCGGCATGATCGATCTGTTGAACGATACGCAACTGGACGAGGAACAACGTAGTTACGTCAAAACCGTTAAACGCTCATCGGAAACGCTGTTGAACATTCTGAACGACATCCTGGACCTCTCGAAAATTGAGGCAGGAAAGATGGTTCTGCACGAGTCGCCAGTTGCCTTCAAGGAGATTTTCGAAAAACTAATCGCCCTTTTCGGACAACAAGCTAATTCTAAAGACAATACCCTGACGTATCATCTCGGGCCAGACTTACCTACGTTTGTTATTGCCGATCAGACACGGCTGCTCCAAATTCTGTCGAACCTAACCAGCAATGCCATTAAATTCACGGAACATGGTAGCATTCGGGTCGAAGCGTCGCTCATTAGTAAGCGTGGCAAATTCAACCGAATTCGGGTGGCCGTTACCGATTCCGGCATCGGTATTTCTCCACAAAATATTAACCTGTTATTCAACTCGTTTAGCCAGGTAGATACCTCTTCTCGAAAATCGTTTGGAGGTACGGGCTTAGGCTTAGCCATCTCGAAAGAACTGGCGCATTTAATGAAAGGCGAAGTTGGCGTAGAATCGACTGTCGGATCGGGCAGTACCTTCTGGTTCACGATCGAACTGAAAGAAACCGCCATCAGTCCAACGCAGCAAACAACCGAAGTTGCTGAAATTGCCCTGGCCAACTTCTTCAGCACCTACCATCCAAATGTGCTTCTGGTTGACGACAATGCCGTAAACCGGAAAGTGGCGAGTGAAATCCTTCGGAAATCGGGCTGCGTTGTCACTACCGCCGACAGCGGTCCAGCTGCTATTCGGGAAGTAGAATCCAGCGCCACTGGTGAAGCAGAGGGTTTCGATGTCATTTTTATGGACATTCAGATGCCGGATATGGACGGCGTTGAAACCACTCGGCGACTGCGCGAACAGTTTGGCAAATCTTTACCAACCATTGTTGCGATGACGGCCTATTCGATGAAGGAAGACCGGGAGCGTTTCATTAGTCAGGGATTGGATGACTACATTGCCAAACCCATTCGAGCGCAGAGTCTGGTGGCTAAGGTCAAAGAACTGACGGATGCCAATCGGGCCAAACGCGCTGCCACTGAGTCAAGTGCGGCCCCTGCTCCCAAACCTATTGCTAAGGTGGCGGAACCAGCTCTGCCCATTATTGATCCTGAGATTGTTGGGCAACTCCGTGATATTGGCGGTCAGGATCTGGTAGACAGTATTATGGAAGAGTTTGTAACCGAGGCCACAGACCTGGTCGGTAGCTCTCTGTCAGCGTATTCGCTGGGTGATATTCCAACGGTAAAAAGCCACTTGCATACGCTCAAAGGCAGCGCCGGAACCATCGGCGTGTCTCGCGTAGCCGAGATTGCCCGCGTAGCCGAAGGGAAACTAAAAGTCAACGATACCAGCGGATTAGCCGAAGCGCTACAAGCGCTGGAGCAGGCATTTGAGGAGTTTTTGGTGGAATTGAAGAAGTAGTTTTTCCTGTCATTCCTCCTAAGGTCGGAATGACAGGAAAGTCCATAAAAAAATGGAGCTATAATAGCTCCATTTTTTTATGAGGATGTGCATATACCTATTACAAATTAGCGTCTTCGCGACTGTTGAAGGTATCGCCCTGATTCAGATCACCGGTTCTGAGTCCTTTTTTGAACCAGTATACTCGTTGCGCTGAGGTACCATGTGTAAACGCATCGGGAACCACTCGGCCCTGTGTTTCTTCCTGAATTTTGTCGTCGCCAATCGCATTGGCTGCTGTCAAGGCCGATTCAACGTCATTCTCATCGATCGAAATGCTTTGTCCTTGTGCATGGTGTGCCCAAACACCGGCAAAGAAATCGGCCTGTAGTTCCAGCCGAACCGATACCCGATTGTATTCTCGCTCACTCATTCGTTGCCGTAGGGCATCTGTTTTATCCATAATTCCCAATAGCTTCTGAACATGGTGGCCTATCTCATGAGCAACCACGTACGACATCGCAAATTCGCCGGGAGCCTGAAACCGTTGAGCCAGCTCGTCGTAAAACGACAGATCGATATAGACTTTCTGATCTACAGGGCAATAGAATGGACCCATAGCATCCTGTGCAGTACCACAACCCGATGAGGTTACTCCCCGAAACATCACCAGAACCGGTTTACGGTACTGGCTTCCCTGTTCAGCAAATAGTTTCGTCCAGACATCTTCGGTACTGGCCAGCACTTTTCTCGTGAAATGGGCCGCTTCATCGTCGGCCTGTGGGTCTGATGGCGCTTGCGAGGTGGCCTGGTTAGCTGAGCGCTGGTTTAGTACTTCCGAAGGGTCGCCCCCCAGGAGCATGACAATAACAGCTATCACAACGGTGCCAATTCCACCGCCCACAACAAGCCCTCCTCCACCGCTTCCCCGGCGGTCGTCGACATTATCGCTTTCTCGTCCTCCTAACCAACGCATAAAATTTTCTCAGTTAATAAATGGTGATTACTCAAGTAGTTCATTACTCTTAGTTGGCAAGATTACTGTTTCTGCCGGTAAAATGTTTAGTTCTAGCGCAATTATTCATCGGGGTCGAGCCCGTTCATACTGAATTGGCCAACTGATGGCATTTTCCATCGCATGAGCCGCATGCAACGGGAAATAGGGATCGCGCAGAAATTCACGCGCGAGTAGTACTAAATCAGCCTGACCAGCAGCCAGAATGGCATCGGCCTGTTTAGCCGACGTGATCAACCCTACGGCCGCCGTCATGATGCCCGTTTCTCGTTTGATACGCTCCGCAAAAGGCACCTGATAACCGGGTTTCAGCGGAATTTTCGCACTTGCCACGTTTCCTCCTGTTGAACAGTCAACCACATCGACTCCTTTTGTTTTCAGAATAGCGCTTAACGCCACCGAATCCTCGATTGTCCAGCCTCCGTCGGTCCAGTCCGTTGCCGAAATCCGTACAAAAATGGGTAACTCGGCTGGCCATACAGTTTGGACGCGCTCGATTACTTCCAGTAACAATCGAATGCGATTTTCAAATACTCCTCCGTAGTCATCAGTTCGCTGATTGCTCAATGGCGACAGAAACTGGTGCAACAAATAGCCATGTGCCGCATGAATTTCGACAACTTGAAAACCGGCTGCAAGCGCACGCTGAGCAGCCGCCTGAAAGTCAGCCAGCACCTGGTTAATACCATCAACGGTTAAGGCCAGCGGTGCCGGTTCTGACTCCTGAAACGGAATAGCACTGGGAGCCAGGGTTTGCCAGCCCCGTTCGGCGGTGGGTAAAATGAGTGTGCCGCCTTCCCAGGGTCGGCGGTGGCTCGCTTTCCGACCAGCATGAGCCAGTTGAATACCCGCCACCGTGCCATTCTGCCGAAGAAATTGGGTAATTCGTTTTAGGCCAGGAATCTGGTCATCTTTCCAAATACCCAGATCATCGGGTGAAATTCGTCCCTCGGGCGAAATGGCCGTTGCTTCGGTAAAAATCAGCCCGGCTCCTCCTACGGCCCGACTCCCCAGGTGCACCAGATGCCAGTCATTGGCAAAACCATCCTCGCTCGAATACTGGCACATGGGCGAGACAACAATGCGATTTTTAAGCTGAATGCTACGGATAGATAGCGGAGAAAAAAGAATTGACATACGCTTTTAGTGAGGTCATGGCCCATAAATAAACATTCGATTCTCGTTTATCGTTGAGCAAGAAATTATTTGAGTAGGCCGTTCTGCGAAAGTCCTACTCAAATAATCGAAACGGCTTTTAAATCTAATCAAACAACTCAACGATCATGGCAAACGACCCAAAAATTGATCGACGCGACGATGTTACGCCAACGGAAGGCGAACACAAATATGGTGATGTTGAATTCGCCGATCGGACGAACAAAAAATACCCCATCGATACACCCGAGCACGTTCGGGCTGCATGGAGTTATATCAATCACAAGGACAATGCGGCCAAGTATGACACGGATGAAGTAAGTACCATTAAAGAGCGCATCAAAAAGGCAGCCAAGAAGCACGATGTAGCTATTCAGGATGCATAATCTACGGCATCTTTTCTTACTTAAACACAAAACCGCCCGACTCAAAAATCGGGCGGTTTTGTGTTTAAGCTAGAGAGCCAGCTTATAACTTCTCTTTCACTACTTTAACATCTTTCTTGGCCTGGTCTTTCACCAATTCACCTTCCTGTTTCATTCGCTGTTTACGATGCGCTTTCAGGGATTCCTGATCACCCGTTGCTTTATCGATTTTACGAGCCTCTTTATTCGCTTTTAAAGCTGCTTTGTCGCCTGCTACTTCGGCTTTTGCTTCAACAACTTCAGCTTTTTTCTTCATTTTGTTATCCTGGGCCTGCGCCATGCTCAAGGTGAGAGCAAGGGCGGCAACAACTGCAATTACTTTTTTCATAACGTTTTTGGGATAATCCCGTTAGTGCGTGTTTAGTCTCATAAAGATCGACTCACCAGAAAGTGAATCTACTTATGGACACTTAACAAGCAGTGCCTACGCTTGTTTGTCATTGAGCCGGTCATTAAAAAACTTTAATGTTCGACACCCGCACAGTTTATAGTAATTAATCTGATTGCCTTATAGTTAACATGAATCATAACCGATTTACGGATAGCATTATACTAGTTTTTTTGTCATCCCGACGTCAGGAGGGATCTTCGGCAACTGGTTATTTACCGAAGATCCCTCCTGACGTCGGGATGACAAAAAATAACATTATAAATAACTGACAATCAATTGACAAACCCAGGCTTTACCCATAGTTAGTTAGGAACATCGTTACAAACAAGTCGGGCTAACACGTACTACCCGGCTTTAACGATTACCTCACCTCGCGGGGCAGATTCAAGGTATTCATAAACGAGATCAATTCCTGTATATCAAGGACATAATCAATGGGTGCACTCAGAATGGCCTGTTGGGGCATAAAAGCAACCTGGGCCGTTTCGGGCTGTTGAACGATGCTTACGCCACCAGCTCGTTTGATAGCCACCAGACCATTGGTCCCATCGGAGTTAGCCCCCGAGAGTAAAACACCCACCAAAGACGATCCGTATACATCGGCCGCTGATTCAAACGTGACATCGATTGAAGGGCGGCTGTAGTTTACTTTTTCGGAATCATCCAGCGAAAAGGTACCATCCTTCTCGATCAATAGATGGTAATCGGCGGGGGCCAGGTAGATGGTGCCGGGTACTATTACGTCTTTATCATCGACTTCTTTAAGCGGCAGACTCGTTTTAAGCGAGAACAAATTCGCCAATGTCGAATCGGCGGTGTTCTTTCGGTGCAACACAATGATCAGCGTAAACAATAGCGGTGATCGTAACGCTGGCAATAGTTTTAATAAAACATCAATACTGCCGGTTGATCCACCAATGACGACCACCTGACAGGAGTTGATTACCCTATTTTCCGCCATATTTTTTCATTGTTCTCTAACTGTTTGAACTTAGGTTGTAGGGTAGAAAACTTCAAGGTTTCTTTTGCACCCAGCGCTAGATAACTGAGCGGCCCCAGGCTCTCGTTGAAAAGCGTTAGTACGCGTTCCTGCAAGGCCTTATCAAAATAAATCAGCACGTTCCGACACAGGATGAGATCGAACTCGTTGAACGACCGATCCGACACGAGGTTATGTGTCGAGAAAACCATTTTCCCGGCCAATTCTTCATTGAATTTCACGTGGCCATACTGCGCGGTGTAGTAGCTCGAAAAATCTTTTTTCCCACCCGACAATATGTAATTCTCCGAGTACTGTTTCATGGGAGCCAACGCAAAAATGCCTTTGCGAGCCACTTCCAGCACTTCCGAATTAAGGTCGGTGGCATATAACAACGATTTGTGCAGCAAATTGGCCTCTTTCAGCAAGATAGCCATCGAGAATACTTCCTCGCCCGTTGAGCAACCTGCGTGCCAGATCCGAATAAAGGGCTTGGCCGCCAGGGTGCTGATTACTTCGGTTCGGAGTGTTTTGTAGAATAGTGGATCACGGAACATTTCGGTCACGTTCACGGTCAACTCTTCCACAAATCGCTTCAGGTAATTTGGGTCTGTGCGGACCCGATAACGCATTTCGGCAAAGCTAGGAAACTTATCTAAGGACCATAACCGGTTAATCCGTCGCTTCAACGACGCTCTTGCATAGTGGGTGAAATCGTACCCATATACCTCAAGCAGGTCATTTAGTAAAAGATCAACTTCTCTTTCCTCAATCATTTTTAACAGGCACTAGTAACTCAAATTTAACAACAGTCTATACTCGACTCAATAGCTTTCCAACGAATTATCGCCTGAGTAACTTTAGATTCTGGTGATTCTCTGGATTCTATTGTATCAAGTGGTTGACAATCCGGTTGTTATTTATCAGCACGATAGAATCACTAGAATCTAAAGTTGCTTAACTCTTCGATAATAGCTGTAACAATCGGTCAACATCAATTGGTTTGGCAATATAATCGGTTGCCCCTGCACGCAGACATTTTTCCCGATCACCGACCATGGCCTGCGCTGTAACCGAAAAAATGGGCGTATTCTCCCGATTAGGTAAATTTTTGATACGCGGAATCGCTTCGTAGCCGTCCATATCCGGCATCATCATGTCAATCAGAATAAAGTCGATCACAGCATCTGTTTTGAGGATTTCCAATGCCTCCCGAGCACTTAAGCAAGACAAACAGTCAAACGATTTGGCTTTGAGTGTAGCCGTCAGCGCAAAAATATTTCTCGGATCATCATCGATAATAAGGACTCGTTTTTTAGGCATGGGGTTCAGGTTTTTAATTTAAGGTTTACGGTTTGAGATTTACGGGAGAACTAGCCACTTGCTATATTCCCTAACTGTAAACCAAAACCAGTAAACCTATCTATGATCTATCGTACAGCCAAACGCGAAGTAAGGACACCAGTTGGTCAATATCTACAGGTTTGGTGATATAATCGGATGCGCCCGCCTGAATACATTTTTCCCGATCGCCGGTCATGGCTTTGGCTGTAACCGCAATAACGGGCAGGTTCTTCCACTGGTAATGTTCCCGAATCTTCTGCGCGGTTTCGTACCCATCCATCTGCGGCATCATCATATCCAGAAGAACAATATCGATGGCCGGATTTTCGGTTAACTTTTGAAGGGCTTCTTTCCCATCCAGCGCGGCTATCACCGTCATATTATACTGCTCCAGTGCTTTTGATAACGAGAAGATATTCCGTACATCGTCATCGGCCACCAGAACGGTCTTTTTGTCGAGTACCTGACTCAGCCCCAGCATCTTTTTCGAGCTTCCGCTAGCATCGCTCTGTTTATTTTCCTCAACCAGATGCAAAAAGAGCGACACCTCATCGAGCATGCGCTGGTACGAATGGGCGGTTTTGACAATAATTGAGTCGGCGTATTTTTTAATTTTCAACTCTTCCGACATCGACAGGCTCTTACCGGTAAAGATGATGATCGGCAGGTTTTCGAGGCCCGGATTTTTCTTCGCTTCCTCCAGCGTTTCGTAAGCTTTATGATCGGGAATTCCCATATCCAGAATGACACAATCGACTTCTTTCAACGCAGTAATCCCCTCCGCAATGTTACTTTTCAGTTCCGATTTAATATTGAAGGTCTCCAGGAAGTAAGCCAGCGCTTTGGCGTGTTTGGGGTTATCTTCAATAATCAGCACTTTCTTATGATTGCGATCCAGCACGTATTCGATCTTTTTGAAGATGTCCTGCATCTGCTCAAAGGCCATCGGCTTGTCGACAAAATCGATAGCTCCTTTCAATAAGCTCTCGTTTTTGAGCTTATGCGACGACATAATATGCACCGGAATTGGTCGGGTTTGCGGATTGGCTTTCAGCGCGTCCATCACTTCCCAACCGCTCATAACGGGTAACTGAATATCGAGCAGGATACCAATTGGATTATAAATAGCGGCTAATCGTAGCCCTTCGTCGCCCCGCACCGATACCACTCCTTTGTAGCCTTTTTTGCGGGCATACTCTAGTAGTGATTTCGCGAAATTGGTGTCGTCCTCAACAATCAGGATGGTTTTATCCTCTTTCGTAATAGTGTTTCGGTCATCGGGAATAGCCTCTGGAATAGTGGCGCTGATGTATTTGTTAGGAACGGCCGTTGCACTTGGCAGGACTTGTTCAGGTAGCGGTGGCGTGACTAATGGTTCGGTAGTGCCAGTTACATCGACGCCTGACACTGGCAAATGAACCGTGAACTCACTGCCTTCATTTACCTCACTTTTCAGTTTAATTTCACCCCCAAGCAGTTTAGCCAGCTCACGGCTAATGGACAAGCCTAAGCCAGTTCCGCCGTATTTCCGTTTCGTAGAGCCATCGGCCTGCTGGAACGCTTCAAAAACCAGTGGCTGCTTCTGGATCGGAATACCAATACCCGTATCCCTCACCACAAAGCAGAGCGTTGGGGCTGCGGCCCCCTGGCCCGCGCGACCAGACTTGGCTTTATTTAACTTGATCGTTAACGTGACGCTACCTGTAGAGGTAAATTTGATGGCGTTCGATAATAAATTCTTGAGGATTTGTCCCAACCGCATTTTATCGGTTTCGATAATCGCGGGTACGTCTGGCTCAACCGTGATGCCGAAGTCGAGTCCTTTTTCTTTGGCCAATAGAGCAAAGAGCGATTGCAGTTCGTCGGTTATATCCTGAATGGCCACGTCCTGATAATCCAGGTTCATCTGACCGGCTTCAATTTTGGACAGATCGAGAATTTCATCGATCAACCCCAGCAGGCCATTACCCGACGACTGAATGACTTTGGCATATTCAATCTGATCGCCATTCAGGTTTTCGTCGGTGTTCTCGGCCAGTAATCGGCTCAACAGCAAAATCGAGTTGAGTGGCGTCCGGAGTTCATGCGACATATTGGCCAGAAACTCCGATTTATAGCGGGTTGCCAGTTCCAGTTCATCAGCCTTTTTCTGAATCTCACTGGTTTTCTCTTCCAGCAACAGGCCCCGTTCTTCGAGTTCGGTATTCGTTTGCTGAAGTTCTTCCTGCTGAACGCGCAGCTCTTCTTCCGATGCCTGGAGCTTCTGCGCCTGCATTTCCAACTCGGCATTCAGATTTTCCATCTCCGTATGCTGCGCCTGAAGCTCTTCTGATTGAGCCTGCGTTTCTTCCAGGAAGTTTTGCAGCTTGATGTAATCCAGAGCCGCGTTGACCCCAATGGCCGTGGCTTCCAGATTTCGCTCGATAAAATCGATAATTAATGGACTAGGTTTATGCAGAAAACCAAGTTCCAGCGCCCCAACGCAGGTGTTGCCATAAAGCAAGGGCGCAATGACTAAAGCGGTAGGGTGTGTGTCGCCCAGAGAAGAGGTTATCCGGCTATAATCGTAAGGAACATTCTCAACAATAATCATTTTCTTCTGCTCAATTACCTGCCCAATCAGCCCTTCCCCAGGATTGACCGTGGCAGGCACCTGATGAGCCGCATAACTACCCGACAGTTTAAAACTGGCCTCGGTATCGATCAGATAAACGGTTCCCAACGGAGCGTTTACGTAACTGGCCATGGTATCGATCAGGTGGGTGGCGAGTTTCTTCAAATCTTTCTGCCCCCGAATTGCATCGCTTAAAGCCACCGAACCCGCCTGTAGCCAATTTCGATCGTTTAAATCGGTAAACGTCTGTTCCAGTGAAGAGGCCATCTGATTCAAGGCCTTCGAGATACGACCAAGTTCATCGTCTCGTTCGTCCATACTTCGCACCGAATAATCGCCCCCGGCAATATCCTGCGTAATGTCTTCCATGACGGCAATGCGCCCGGCGGTTTCAATATACTTCGCTTCTTCCTGTTTCTGTCGGGCAATCCGGTCGTCCAGATCCTGCTTGATGCGCACATACGTTAAAACCGTAATCAGGATCGATACAATGGCCGCAATAACCAGCAGAAAAGGAGTATAAGTGATGTAAATCTGCTGCTGTTCGACTCGTTCTTTCAGCAGATTTTCTTCCTCGACTTTCATCCGGGTAATTACGATTCGTAATCTATCCATCACCTCCTTCCCTTTCATCATCTCGCGGTGCCGCTCGATGGTATCGCGGAGAAAAGCCCTATTCTGTTTAACAAGATTAACAACCCGCTGCATTTGCGCGAACTTGGCATCGTACAGATTTTTGACCTCAGCCAAATTCTTTTGCTGGTCTGGGTTATCGTTTGTCAGTTCCTGTAGATGCGTATAGCTGGTCTCGACTTTTTCAAAACTGCCATTATAAGGCTGCAAAAAGCGCTGATCCAGCGTGACCAGATACCCGCGCTGGCCGGTTTCGGCGTCCTTAATAAAGGAGATAATGTTCTCCGCTTCGATAAGTACCTGGTTGGTATGGTTAACGAGTTTCGAGTTACTAATCAGTTGCTGAATGCTGTAGAACGACGCCAGAAGACTGATGAGCAGTAAGAAGGTAGAAATACTAAAAACAATCTGTAGTTGTCGGATTACGGAATTCGACGTTGAATATTTAGGCATAAGTTAAGTAGTGAGTAGCTAGGCTAATGCTGTTCAATTTAGGTTCTGGGGATTCTATTATATTGATAAACAAGGGAAAAAGCATCCAAGAATCCATAGAATCTATTTAGCCGACGCAAGCTTATACAGTTTCGTTAACCATGAGTTGACTGGCTTGCTGTACGGGTAAAACGAGGATAAATCGAGTGCCTTCATCAACGCGGCTCTGCGCCCAAATCAGGCCGTGGTGCTTATCGATATTCTTTTTCGCGATAGCCAGACCGATACCAGTGCCTTCATACGTAGTCCGGTTATGCAATCGCTGAAAAATGACGAAGATGCGGTCCAGGAATTTTTCGTCAAATCCAATGCCGTTGTCCTGCACCACAATCCGACAATAAGCTCCATCCGTCGCAGGCGCGGCCTCAATATCTTTCGATTCAATTAAATCAGCACCGATGCGGATGATAGGTGGTACGTTTTGCTTTGAGAATTTCAGCGCATTACTGATCAGATTCTGAAAGATTTGCCGCATCCGGCTCGGCATTGTTTCAATAATGGGCAGTTTATCGATAACAATCGTAGCTCTGGTCCGGCTGATAGCCTCGTCGAAGTCCAACAGTAATTCATCCAGCATGCCGTTCAGGTCCGTTTGTTCAAACGACTCAGGATTGGATAACCGGGAATAAGCCAGTAAATCATTGATCAACGACGACATACGCGCCGACGACCGAATCGATCGATCGAGGTAGGAAACGGCCTCATCATTGCCTTTAAGGTATTTCTCTTTAATGGTATCGTTGAGCAGTTGAATCTTCCGAAGCGGTTCTTTCAGGTCGTGCGAAACCACCCAGGTAAATTGCTGTAGTTCGTGATTCGTCCGCTCGAGTTCTATATTTTTAAGCTGTAGCTCGTTGGTTCGTACTTTTACCTGTTGTTCAAGCAGTTCGGCGGCCTGTTTTTGCGGATGAATATCGGTAAACGTGCCAATCCAGCGAATCAATACATCCTGTTGCCGAATGGGCAGGATACGCAGCAAGTGATACCGATACTCGCCGGTTACCAGGTCTTTCAGGCGTACTTCGCGGGTAAAATCATCTTCCTGCGTAAAGATGGTCGTCCAGCCGTCGTAAAGTCGATCCTGCTCGTGCGTTTCGGGAAACGATTTTGCACTGGTGGCATACCGAAACCAGTGCTGGTTTACATACTCGATCTGCCCGTCGGGTGCTACAGCAAACGCCATCTGCGGTAAGCTCGACAACACGGTCTGTAACTCCTGAAATCGGACAGCTAACTCTTCCTGGGCCCGTTTACGAATATCTACTTCTTTCCGCAACGAATCCTGCGTAGCTCGTAGCTCCTGTTGCTGGTCGTAAAGCCGATGTAATATTTTAACTTTTAAAACCAGGATATCGGGATCAACGGGTTTGGTGAGATAATCGATTCCACCAGAGGTATAGCCCTGCGTAATGAATTTTTTTTCGGTATTAACTGCCGACAGAAAAATAATGGAGGTATCGCGGGATTTACTAAATCCGGAAATGGCATTGGCCACTTCGAAGCCATCCATTCCGGGCATTTGTACATCAAGAATGATGACTGCATAATCCGTTTTCAGGATTTTTTTCAGGGCTTCTTCCCCTGATTCGGCAGTATCCACTGAAAATCGATGCAGTTCAAGAATCTTCTTTAACGGGAGAATATTTTCCTGTCTGTCATCAACAATAAGAATCATGTCAGGCTATTAATTAGAACGTTGAATAAAAGGCTGGGTGGTTTCCTGAAAACCGGGACAACGATACCCTCTATTAATAACGCGCATTCCGCTAGTCTTTGTTTCGATAGTGTACCGCCCAAAACCCATTTTATACGATACGGCAAAGCCATCTTACTGAAACAAGTGCCTAAGGGCAAAACCTTGTAACAACCAGATGGCAACTAAAGCGTATAAAAACCTAAAATTAATGAGTTACACGGAAATTCAATTAAAAGGTTAGTTAGAAGGCTAATGAATTAACTTTAAGGAGAATATAGTCACTTGTTTCGAAGTAAGTATAACCTTATTAGCCTTTTATAATTTCAGAAAATCACGGTACTGCTTACTGGCAAGCGTAATAGCCTGTTGCTGTTCGTCGGAAAGCGCGAAAAACAAATGAGTGTCAATCGTAACAGTATCTTTTTTTATTGTTCGTTTCCAGGTACCCACTACGCGCCCATCGACGACAATGACCGGGCTAAAGATGCCGTTACCAGCACTCACGATCTGGCTAAAGTCCAACGGCCCCAGGGCTGCACTCCGATCTTTATAGGCCACCAGATACTCATCGAACGAGGGTACTAAATGAACTGTTGGTGGTATGATGCTCGGTGTAGAAATTACCGAAGCCATCCAGTAGATCTGGCCATTTAGTTCCTCGGCCATCAACGCCGATTTAGCCAGCTCAAGGCCCTCTCTGGCTTCGGTAATTGTCAGACCAGACCACCACACAAAATCGGGTAGCGTAGCCGGACCGTGACTTGTAAAATAACGGATCGTGAGAGTAGCCAACGCTTCATCCCGTTCCAGCCGCTTCACTCCCGGCGACCACTCGTCTAGTAACGTAAATGTAAATTCTTTCCCTCTCCGATTCCCACAGCAAATGAGTCCATCGTAAGCGGCATTGTTCAACAGAAAATTCAAGCGTAAGTCGTGGATAAGGATACCCGCCTGCGAAAGCGCCAGCTTCAATTCGGGGCGGGTTAATTGCTGGCCACCTTCCAGTACCCGAATCATGGCTGCGTGGCTTTTGGCGAATATGGACTCGTTTAACTCCAGTTTCCGGTAATAGGAACGGCTAATCGACTCGAGCCGATGCCTGACCAGCGCCAGCATCCAGCGCAGATCGTCGGCCGCAATCAGGTGCAGCGTTCCCCGAAAAGCCCAGGTGCGAATAATGAATTTATCGGCAATAGCTTGCTCAATGAAAGCATCGGTCGTGTTAGGCAACCGAAGCCCCAGTGCCCATTTGGATGCGGCATAATCTTGTGCCTGCACCGCACCAAACCAGGCCACCAAATCGGACGGTTTGGTAAACATCGGCTGCACTAGTTGCTGATTAACAAGACGATGCTGAACAAGAATTGAATCTGGCATTGGACAATGATTTTATGAACTTAAACTAGAACACTGATTTTTAGGATAGTTAAGATGCGATATGGTTTTCGTTCGTTTCGCCTGAAATCATAGTCCATCTTACACTCTCCTAAAAATCAGCGCCTATACCTATTACCCGATAAGGCGATAGAAATTATAATCGGTCATGGGCGCGTCGGTTAGGCCAACATTTCGCCCGATGGTTACCACCTGTCCACGATGATACGTACTATGATTCATACAATGATGAATAAACGAAATTCGGGTTTCAGCGCCACTAAACCACGGCGTTGTCAAATAAATTTCCTCCTCCAGATCAGCTTCCGTTAGCGACTGTACATACGTTGCCACCCGCTCCGATTGCTCCACAATTCCCGTAAACACTTCTTCCAGCGTCCCGAAAAATCCTACCTGTCGAAACGAGACCGGTAGAGGTACCTGCTGCACAATCGCCAGCCAGAAGCGTTGCGTATCCCAGATATGCACCAGTGTTTCTTTCAAACTCGGGAAACTCGATGGCACGTCCTGCTCCATCAGAGCGGCTGGTTTTGTTTGTAACCACTCAACTAATCGGCGGTTGGCCCATGCATTATACACGGCATAATCACTGATAAGAGATACTACGGTCAGAGCTGGTTTTACTTCGATTGTCGGGGTCATAATTCGTTTAGTTTTGTTAGTATAAAGGTACTCGGCCCCTATGACAGCCCTATGTCAGCAGTGATTTCCAGCTTTTGATAGTTTCTCAATTCAGCTCGTTTTCAGGGTTTTTCACAGACTTACCAGTAGCCTTGTAAACAACCCGGCTTATGATTTTAAAGCCTTTATCTGTCATGCTAGTACGCATTCTATCCTTCGCTATTTTTGGTTTGCTGATGCAACAAACAATTGCTCAGTCTCTTGAGTCTAAAACCTATGTTTGGGCCGAAGCACCCGTAACTAAAAAAGCTAATTCGGAGCAGAGAGCCATTCTGGAAGGCACCACTACTGATTTCCGCCATCTCGAAGTTCATGCCACTACGTTGCTACCGCATCAGGCTCCGCACCCGGCCCATAAGCACGACGACGAAGAGCTGATTATCATCAAAGAAGGCAAACTGACCGTAACCATTAAAGGAAAGACGAAAACGCTGGGTGCTGGTAGCGTGGCGCTTATGATGCCAGGCGATGAGCATGGTTTTGAAAACAAGGAAGATGCACCCGCTACCTACTACGTGATGCGGTACGCATCAAAAGAGCCGAAAGATCTGGAGCGAGGCCGAAAAGCGGGTGGCTCTTTCTGGATCGACTGGAACGACGTTCCTTTTCAACCACACGACAAAGGTGGAATCCGCCGTATGTTCGACCGGGCTACAGCCATGACGAAACGCTTTGAAATGCACGTAACTACGCTGAATCAGGGATTATGGAGCCATCCGCCACACACCCATCGGGCCGCTGAATTCCTCCTCATGGTCGACAAGTCGTCTCAGGAAAGTATCAATGGCAAACTCTACCCAGCAACAGTGGGCGACTTGATTTTTCTGGAATCCAACGTGCCGCACGCGTTGCAAAACACAAGCCAGGGCAGTTGTATGTACTTCGCGTTTCAATTTGAGTAGGCGAATGCAACAGCCACTCTTCTGATATAGAGCGACAATTAATTCAACGACAAGACCAGAACAGTTGGTTTCTGAGCGACAAAACCAGGCATGGGTTTATCGGCATTATCGAAGGCATCCCACTGACTATTGGCGATGTAATAAAACTGATTTCCTACTACAACACCCGATGACCCAGTATCTTTATACAACAAGATGAGGTGAATTTAGGTCTTTACAAACCCAAATTCACCTCACATTAAAATAACTTTTTACTGAAACCTACGCATTTTTATCCAGCCACGCCAGAATATAATCGGCGTCTTCTTTCCAGGTTGGTTGACCGACAACGAAGTGATTACGCCCAGCAAACTCCTTGTAGTCCAGCACAGAACCGTTTGGTTTATAAGCTTCGTAATTCCGATTATTAAGATGAGCCGGTATAATATTGTCGATGCTTCCTGAGGTGAGTAATAACGGAGCGTGTGGTTTCTCAAAATCAACATGAGCGGCACTGGTCAGACCACCTCGGGCTACTTTTTTCGATTCAGGGATAGTATTGGCTTCGTAAGCTGCTTTTTGTTCAGCCAATGGCATCTCATTCACAAACGCATACTGCCAGTCTTCAAACGACATCAGATAGGTTTCTTCCAGATCGGTAAATATCCCGAGTGCTTTCCAGCCCGCTTTTAGAAACGAGAATTCGTAAGGAAAAACGCCTTGTGGCGGCACCGAGTGAATAGCTACCCCGGCGGCTGCCAGGTCGCGGTTCACAATGATTTGGGTAATAAGCCCACCTAATGAGTGGCCAATAACGATTGGTTTTTCAGCGTACGACGATACAATGTTTGCGTAGTGGTCTACTAGTTCAGCTAAAGTCAAATTAGCTAGATCAGTGTCATTCGGCTGGCGGGCCCGAAGTTCGGCGGCTGTGCCATCTTTAAATGGCCATGCCGGCGCTACGGTATTATATCCTTTACTTTCAAAATAGGCTTTCCATTCGTCCCATCCGCTGTTACTAACAAAGGCTCCGGTCACAAATACGACATCTTTCGTTTTACTGGCTTTCATGATTACGTTGTTTTTAAGTGTATAGTAAGGAAAGTAAACTGCTCAGGAACAGGCGAATTACCTATAGCCTATTCATCGTGTGCGTTGAACAGAACAAAGGTCAGCAGATGGTTGGACAAGAATATTAACCCAGGTTAAAATCAACTAGCGATTAGCCATTCTTTTTCGGATACGGCTCAATGAAGGTCCCTGAATGCCCAGGTACGACGAGATATGATAGAGCGGAATGGTATTGTAAATGTCAGGGTGTTCCTTCATCAAGTCCAGATAACGCTGTTCGGGCGTTTGAATCAGAAAGCTCTCCGCCCGACTCATGGCCACCGTGAAAGCCCACTCGGCCATTAATCGACCAAATCGCTCCCATTGGTGCGACTGTTGATAAAGCTCCGTAAGATGATCATAATAAATGTACAAAATGGTCGAATCAACCATCGACTCCGTGAAGTAATTACAGGGCGATTGCTCAATGAAGCTCTTGTAGGAAACAACGACCTGATGTTTCGAGAAAAAGAACACATTCTTTTCTTCACCTGTATCTTCTTTGACGTGATACGCCCTAAAAACGCCGTCCAGAATGAATCCGAAGTGTCGGCAAACGCTCTTGTACTCGTTGTAGAATTCCCCTTTCTGGTAGTGTTTCTTTTGCCAATACGGTTTCGAAAGTGCGAACGAAAGTTCATCGATTCCCTCAAAAGCCTGCAAGGCATGTCCCAGTAAGTCAATGCAGTCATAAGTTCAGCGAGCTTGCTGTGGGGTCTACCGTAAAGATAGAAATCCGATATAAAGCAAAAACATGTTTGACGCTTTAAACCGGATCAGACTATTTTTGGCGAAATAGCCCTACTAACTGATTGTAACTTAAGCCATCACATAGAACCCTTTATCATTTACACGGATACGACCCCTTCAGGGCCGCATGTTTATAGAGGCCCCATTGTGCTATAAACATGCGACCCTGAAGGGGTCGTACCACATATTGTTAAATTATGCGACCATAAACTCAAGCCCTCCTAGCTCAACGCATTTCGGCAGAAAGCCACGCATTTTTTCACTTCGGCAACTGCATTTGAGCCTTCAGGTATTTTGTATTCCAGCTCTACGGTGGCGGGGAAGTTATATTTCTGATCTCGCATCAGCTTCAGAACGGGCAATAAAGGCGTATCGCCCTGGCCCCAGGGGAGGTTTCCTTTACCGTGATCGGCGGTTTGGCGATCCTTGATGTGCATACTGGCAATGCGATCATGCTTCTGTTTCAGGAAAATCAGCGGATCGGGGTTACCAGCGGCAACATAATGACCTAAATCGAAATTGATGGCGTTACCCGGCGATTGCGCCAGAGCGGTATCCCAGAAGGTTGGCGTCTGTTGTTCATGACCGTGATAACCAACGCGTAAACCGTGTTTGTGCGCCAGCGTACCCAATCTGAGTGTCTGGGCGTCATTAGACGGGTGCTCTACCGTAACCTGATTAGCTCCCAGCAGTTTGGCCGCTTTCAGCCCGTATTCAATCTCAGCATCTGAACTTTGAATGCCAAACGTGTCGGGCTTAAATCCGTAGATTTTCACACCGGCCTGATTGTACATTTTCCGCACCTGCTCGAACTTAGCAATAGGCGCCGATAGTCGCCATTTGGTCATTTCGGCGCGGTAGGCTTTCATCTGTTCGTCGAATTCAGCCAGTTGCTTTTTCTCGTCTTCGGTTAGTTCCTGCTTCTCGAATCGCTTCCGCATCAAGGGGAAAACCGACTTCATATCAACTGTATTTTTAGGTGCACCGACAAATGATTCGGCAGGGCCACCCATCAATTCAATGGCGCTGATCCCAGAATCCAGAACGTATTGCAGGGTTGCTTCAGCACTCTGGTCAGGCATATCCCGAAACGAGTAGGTAATGACCCCAATCTGTACACCATCGATCAAGGAATTGGGTTTGTCGCCCAGACTACGAATAATGGCGGGTGCTCCGAAGAGCTTACCGCTACCCAAAATAGCCCCCGAAACAAGAGCGGCTGTGGTGCCTAAAAACTGACGGCGTGTTGGCTGGTTTTCCATGATTTACATGCGGTTGGTTTAATTCGATTATTGGAATAGTTCTGGCTGAGTTTATTGGGCAAACAGTTTCAATTGTCCCATCGACCAGGGAATCTCGTCGGGGTCGTTGGTGAGGCTTTCGCTTAGTTGCATCCTCAAAAATTTGGCTTTAACACCATTCAGAGAGATAACATTGTCTCCCTGAACACCTTTTGTTTCGGTCGGAATTTCCTTCCAGTTTTTCCCATCGTCCGATACTGAAAACGTAAAGGCACGGGGATGCTGGTGAATAAACGGAATGACCATCGTTGCAAATGATTGGCCCGGCTTAGGTTTCCAGCCTTTTTTGATGGACTGTGGTGATGTAAAGCGAATTTCGGCTAAGCTAGCTTCTTTCGGCAATTCAATTTGATACCACATACCTTTTTCCTGCACCGCACCCGTCGACCAGCCTTCATAGGTAAAGGCGCTTGCAGGCGACACATTGCCCCCAATCCGGGTCGATGCCGTATGGCTGGCCGTCACGTGTAAGGTCTGCGGTTGTAGTTCATACGGAATCGACTTCGAAAGTTGCGCGTACTGGTAAGGCCCTTTCTGATCTGCCGTTTTCTGACGAGCCCTGGCCACCTGTTGAGGAGAAATAAACGACGCATCGTTCGATAACCCATTCCGAACGTACGACAGCACATCGGCGATCCAGTCGTCAGATTGTTCTTTCATGCTGGCCATCATACCACCGGCATATGTTTTGCCTTCGATAGCCCCCTCCATGCCATGCAACACGACCCGGATGGCATAATCGGGGTGGGCTTGCATATGTTGCGAACCGGCCAGCGCAGGAGCCAGCAAACGCCCGTTCCCGGCAGGGGTTCCCATTCCATTGTTACCGTGGCACTGCGAACATAATTCATTGTAGATCAAAGCACCTCGCTCTACCTGCGCTTTCTGATTGGCACTCAACTCGGGCGCACCAAAGGGGCCCATGTTTCGCTGTTTGGGTGGCGTTAGAATCTGCTCACCAATTAGCTTCACGCCAGCGGCTTTACTGCTGGCCATCGCCGTTTTGATGTTATTATCCAGGTCGGGCAGTTTCACAAACTTAGCCGTTAGCATAGCCTGAATCCGAACATCGGTATTGGCATCGGTCAACGCCCGTTTATAATCCGCTTCCAGTGTTTTGTCGCCCGCTTTGTATAGGCTTTCGCTAGCCCGAAGCGCCTGGATACGTATGCGAGGATTAGCATCTTTCAGCAGTTTCTGTGCGACAGGCGCTTTTAGCGCGTCCAGTCCTTCTAACGTCCAGATAGCATGAATGCGAGCCACGATGTTTTTGCTGGTGAGCGCCATTGTGGTTAACTGCGGCACAACAGAGCGATCTTTACGCTGCACTAATTGCTGCTGGGCGGCATCTCGCCACCATCCGTTGGGATGCTCCAGATGTTTGACCAGATCGGCCGTCTTTTCGGCGTATAGGTTGGGGCGGGTTTTATCCCGCTCTTTCCCATCATAGGTAATCCGCCAGATTCGGCCTAAACCTACTACTTTATCTAACTGATATTGCTCGATTTTGGCCCGGAGATAAGTCCCTTTCTGCGTCCATTGCCCTTCCTGAATAATGCCGTGGTACATGTCCGTAATGTACAGCGTACCATCAGGCGCGGTAGTCATATCGACAGGCCTGAACAACGGGTCCGTCGTGCGAAGAAACTCTGATTTCTGGTCCTGATAAACATTGTGCAAAGTCGTCAGTCCTTCAGTTACAACAGGGTTGATCTGCCGAACAATTCGGGCGACGGGTTCCCCGTAAAAATATTGGCCTTTCAATTCGGCAGGTAGTCGGTCACCACGATACACGTCATTACCAGCCGAGCCGGTTACGTGATTCAGCGAGCCATCGGGTTGGCGAACTTCGTCCATTCCGCCCTGCATATCGGCCAGCTTTACAGGCGCTCCCCAGGGCACATCGAAACCCTGAGCCAACTCATTGGGTACATCGAAATTGCCGTACTGGATAGGAAACTGAAAATGCGAAGGAACCCCTGTAGCCCCACCCTGAAACCATAATTTGCCGTCGTCGTCGTGCGTAATCCCCCATTGGGCCCGATTGGCGCCCGTTTTTTCGCGGATAATCCCATTGGGTGTTTCCCGAATACGGAACGCGTTGACAGTGCTATACAGCCAGTTATCCATGCCCCAATACATGAAAGCCTGCTGATGTTCTACATTGCCCGAACGGCCATATTTATTGGTGAATAACTCTTTCTTATCGGCCTTACCGTCGCCGTTGGTATCGGTGTATTTATAGACATTATCGGCATCGGACTCCATCGTCAGGATGCAATCTTTTCCGTAAGGCAGCACGAAACGGGGAAAAATCAGATTATCGACAAAAGCCGTTCCGGTTTCATAGATGCCATCGTTGTTTTTGTCTTCCCATCTGGAAATCCGGCTGGTCGGTTTTAGCTCGTCTTTCGAATCGGCGGTGAGCATGTACGTTCGTAGCTCCAATACATACATTCGCCCGTTACCATCGAACGAAATGGCTGCGGGTTGCTGAATCGCGGGCTCGGTCAGAACGGGCTGGATTTTATAGCCCGGTGGCAGCAAAAAGAGCTTCGCTTCCTCCGCTGGCGTCAACGGTTGAACGGGCTCTTTGGGCGACAGGTCAATGCCTTTCCAATCTGGATCGTTGGGATCAGCGCCTTCGGGCAGTGACACTTTGGGCAGGGTATCGCCCACAACAAACGTCGATTGCAGGCGAATCTGCTGGATTGGATCAAATCCAATAAATGACGACAAAGCCACTGCAGCCACAGCGGTTGTCAGACCGAAAGTAAAGAACTGTTTCATCGTTTTATCATAAATCCCAACCTATCGGCATCGACCAGGCTGCAATCTGGCTTAGGTAGGCTGTTTTGGGAAAACTCCATGTTGACTAAAAGCACATAGTCGTCGTCTTGTACTATCCCCAAAGCACTATTTTTTCGAGTAAATGTACAAGCGTAATAGACTGGAAGGGAGAAGACATCGGCAGATAGCCGATATTGACCGATAAAAGAGTACACAACCCATCGTTCATACATTGCTATCGGGGCGATAATTTGGCCTATTCTCTATGTTATTTATGGCAGAAGTTCTGGTTGTGCAGCGAAAGAGGCCTTTTTTTGCGGTTAATTTCATCAGGCAGACCTACTGCAAACCCAACGAATGATTCCATTACTTACTCAACCAGTAACTAAAAAGCGCGTTTTACTTCGACTTAGCACTCTCATTATCACATTCCTGGCCTTACTCGTCGCCCTTTACGCAGTGACTTATTTACTAGGATTTCCTTTCCAACTAAATTCTATACTAAACACGCGTCCTCTTGATTTTTTAGCTGTAAAAGGGACACTAGCCCACCAGCTACTTTGGAAAACAGCCTTCACTATTCATCTCGTAGGTGGCTCGCTGGGACTTGTTCTGGGTGCCTTTTTATTTTTCTCCGGCCTCTACCAAGCTAGTAGCCACCGCTTGTTAGGGATTATCTACACGGTGGCCATATTAGGCAGTAGCATGGCGGGTTTATACCTCAGTTATTATGCCTCAGTTAGTCTAATGGGCATTACTGGCTTTTTCCTGACCGATATTGGCTGGTTTGTCTGTACGTGGCTAGGATTACGGGCAATTAGCAGAAAAGAGTTTCTTAATCATAAGCGATGGTTTCTGCGCAGTTATGCGTTCACGCTCATTGTTGTCTCGTTCCGGATTCTATTCCAACTGTTTTTCAATGGGTTCCACTGGAATTTCGATATAGCCTATGTAACGAGTATCTGGCTCAGTTTAGGGCTGAATAGTAGCGTAGGTGAGCTAATCATTTGGAAAACGTACCGCTATGAAGATTCGGCCCCGACAAACTTCAGCAGATCGCGATAGATGACGTTGTTCTTCCAGAATAATTGCGTGACCATCGGGATATGTTTCTTGCCCGGCAACACGGTAAACTCATGCTTTATTCCTAATTCCTGAAGTCGCTTATCATACTTGCGCGTACTACTGGCAATACCCGGATAGGTATTTTCGCCCGCATACATCAATACCGGTGGGCTATCGGCCCGGAGGTAATACAAGGCCGATACAGTGCGCCAAACATCGGGTTTCTTTCCAAATGCCCCCAAATACGATTCATCGCCAGGGTACTGCATTTTGGTTAAGTAATCGAACATGTCCAGTCCTCCGGGGTCGTCAAGAATGGCTCCTTTCACCGGATTTTTAGCCATTCCAAACTTGGTAAACAACTGGTCATCATTGGCGACCAGAGCGGCCAATCCACCACCCGCCGAGTGGCCCATCACGAAAATCCGGTTTGGATCGCCACCGTAGTCGGCAATGTGCTGGGCTGTCCAGATCACAGCGCGAGCGCAGTCGTCGGCCATAGCGGGCACTTCGACCGCAGGTGCGAGCCGGTAATTGATCACAACAGCCACCACACCCTGCTTAGCCAACCGCCGACCAATAATGAAGTACAAATTTTTGCTGCCACTATTCCAGGCACCGCCATGCATAAACACCACAACAGGCCGACCTTTGGCTGATGTTGAACGAGGAGTGTAGATATCCAGCAAGTGGCGCTCTGGACTAAAATCGGGTGATGTTGACGAGACGTAAGCCACATCTTTCGTTCGGCGACTATTGAACGAAATCGCGTAGCCGCTTATCGAAAATAGGAATATTGATAGGATGAGTAGAGCAACCGGAATTTGCCAGAGCAATCGAAGAAAATGCAGGTTGGTAAAATTCATTAGGAGAATCGCGGATAAACTGGAATCGCTCAATATATACCCCAAAAGTAAGTTTCTGGATTGAGCGAACAGGAAACACTATTCAGGTTTTCCATCTACAGTAAGGCAATAGCTTAATTAAAATGGCTGCGCTTCCCATTTGTAGCAGGCGTCTTTTTAAAGCGTTTCACAAATTGATTATCGCGTAGACCAGGCCCTCTCTCTACGCCTTCACAGTAAGCATTAACAGCAATGTAAAATTTCTGGTTGTCTTTTAGTAGAGAATCTGGTATCGTTATTTGGCTTTGACCTATTTTGTCAATTGTAATATCAGTATGATCAAAGTATTCACGACCAGAAGAGTCTGCAAAAATAAAGACATCCCATTTGAATCGAGTCATTGAATCTAATTTGCTCAGTCCCACCGCTCGTACAGTCACTCCTTCACTTGGCTTATAACAAGTCGCATCTACTATAAGGCTATCTGGAGCTGGACAAAGGGGGGGCATGTCTTGACGTGGGCAACCAAAAAAAAGTAGGGGCCCTTGTATTAAGATAAATACCTGAATGAGTTTCATAACGTAATTAGGTAATGGACAAACATTTTCAAATAAGTATCGGCCGAAAGACAGTAGATATGTAAATGAATTGATAGAGCTAAAAATCGCATTCTTGGCTTGTATATACATACAAACCAAGAATGCGATTTACGAATACGCGTCCTCGGTCTGTGTCTTCACCTAGAGTATATACACATCTCGGACATAGTCTAATCAGCCCTGTAAGGGCGTCCGGTCAATAGGTATTGTCGCTTAGTAGAAGTCTTAAGCGCCGTAGGTGCGACCTAATTCCATCCATATGGGTCGCACCTACGGCGCTTGGGGTTATGTCCAATCCCTCTTTTTCTATTAACAGGTCACTCCTAACGGAGTTTAAGACATGCCAAAAAGATGTGTAAATACCGTAGGTGTCCTCACAGAACGCTTTGGAGCAGGCAGTCCACGAGCGTTCTGTGAGGACACAGACCGAGGATACGAATGACGGACAAGTTAGCCTAAAGGGTAATATGTATTTAGGCGCTTAGTTGATACAAATCCATAAGCTCCTAGGTACACTCAAGAATCCAAACGCCAAAAGGCTCGATCAAGAGTCGCTGTGAATCCTCTAATTCCAATGGCGTTTTTGTCGAAGGCAGGGAAGTGATCCGGTATCCCTCCCGAACCGGCTCGGGCAATTGAACAGGCAACGGCTGATCGGTGTGGTTAGCCACGAGCCACCGCCGTCGATCACCATCTACCAGCAGTAACGTGCTGCACGACAATGGGTTGCTGGTATGCGTACGAATCACCTGCCCGCCCTGAAATTCCAGTACCTGAGCGAAGACCACCGCTATCGGATACAAGTGAGCCTCTTCCGAGAGGATTCCCTGATAGCCAGCTGTCTGGTAATAGGTTGCTGCCTTAGCGCCCGTTTCGGCCAGTTGTTTAATACTGCCCACTGTCCAGCCAGCAGCCCAGCGCGTAGGGTGACGCGGGTCGGTTTTCTGAGCGTTACTCAACAAACGGTCGGCCGGGTTACGAGCATCGGGGTTAAGGCGATGGCAAATTGTAATGGGCGATACATACACCGAAGCTTTTCCGGAGAAGGTCTTCGCCGTTCGCACCGTATCGGCCAGCCCGCCCAGATTTTCAACGATGGTTCGGTTGTCGAACGCGTGTACCTGCGGCTGAGCCGTATAGCTTATAAAGTCGAGACCCACTGTCGAAATGCGATTTCGGTTCAAGTCGACAAAATAATAGTTGGTTCCCGCTCCTACCCGTGTCTGGGGCAACTCCGTCCGTATTGTTTCGAGTGCTACAGCAAGCATGTCGGCATCGGTAGCAGGCCCTTCAGTCGACAGCAGTAAAAGTTCGGCCAGTGTGACTTGCTGTTGACTCACCACATCCAGAAAGGCACGTAATTCGACAATATGATTGGTCGATAAATGAAGCGCTACCAGCAACGGCCAGCCTAACCGCTGACCAGTAGCAACTTCCTGTAAAAAATCAGGCATCCAGCCAGGTTGTCCAGGGGTCACATCAACCCGGTAATGATCGAATGCGTACTCCTGCAACGCACGGACAACGGATACACCGAGTACCGGAATTTCAGTCGACGCACCCAGCCCCAACGCGGGTAAATCTGTTCGTTGGTCTTCCTCAACCCGGATAAATATAGCCTCTGGTCCACTCTCCGCTAAGGGCAGCAAGGGTTGTTCAGGTCGGAAATGAATACGCTGATAAACGGACTCACCTGCGTGAAGCGTAACCGGGAATGGGCGGTCCTGCGGAGTACAAAAGGTTTTAAACGATGCATCGCTCCAGTTGCGCTGATCTTCGGTTTCAAAAATATCGCCCGTCATTTCCAGCTTAAACCACTGGCCACCCGCCTGTAGCCAGCGCATTCCGGCTAGCTGTTTAAACGGGTTGGCTGGACTAATAGCCTCTGGAAACCGAGCTAACTCCACAGATCCATCGGCATGGATTAACTCGCAAGGTTGGCCAGCCGTCCCCTGAATTGGGTGGAGAATACAAAAGCCCGCGCGATTTTTCAGAAATGTCTGGTGAGCAATTCCATCGATCGTTATCGAGAATTCGCCCGTAGCATTGCCTTCGGCCACTACCTTCCAGACAAATGGAGTTGTTCCATCTGATTCATAATGGCAAGTATAACTAAGCCGGAATCCATTCGGCTCAATTATCCACTGTTCATCAGAGATAATCGGCGTCCAGGTTGCCCAGTTTTGATCCCGAATCGCGAAATAAATCATCCGCAAAATCTCATGCCCCCCCCATCGGAAATAACGAAACGATCCGTTTTCATAACAGACGGTCATTGGTCCCATCTGTAATTCGGTGAGTGGAGGCAGGGGGGTGTCGGCGCCGTATGGCTGTTGAGTCGTGGTCATAAGGAATACACTAGAATCTGTCTTACAAAGGCAGTTCTCAAACAGATTCTAACTTACCCCACTATTGATACTTTCAGTTTAAGCCGTTGTTTAACCTTTTATAGTTCACTTTTTTCTGTCATTCCGACGTCAGGAGGAATCTCAAGCCTGACTAATAGGGGTGCCTGACTAATAGGGGTGTTGAGATTCCTCCTGACGTCGGAATGACAGAAAAAAACACTCAAATCAACTTTCTCAATTTCATAGTCAACGAATCTTGTTTGTAGCGGCCCTGCATTGTCAGGGTGCTGTCGTTCAGGAGCGTGTAATTGACCCGGAGCGAATCGCCAGGTTCGCCATTTTCTTTTGGGAAGTTGACGCTAAGCACCTTGGCTTTTTCGTCTAGCTTATACTTCCCATGCAAATCCTGCTTCTGGAATTTATCGGGATTGTACTTGAACAAACAGCCATAGCGCCACTCGAAATAAAGCTTCGACCAGGCCGAATCCTGGGGTGTCGCGACTGAAACCGCTTTATTATTACGAGTCATGGTTTCCACCTGCCAAACCCCGTTGAGTTTCGTCTTGGGTTCGAACGAATCTCGTAAGGAAGCGATTCGCCAGAACGCGAATCCGATCACCACAATCCGGACAACGTTCAACAAAACAGTCTTCCCGTTCAGATTAACTTTTTCCTGATAGGCCATAAAAAGTGCCTTCAGCTTATCGTATTCCAGTGCCAGCAGAAAAAACAGCAGGAACGTGTAATGCAGCGCGTTGTAATAGGCCAGTGGCGATATCGCGTAAAAATGATCGATTAGGTCGATGTTGATCATCACGGGCAACAAGACAAAAACGCCAAGCAGACGCGTGCGCCGGAAGAGGAGCAAAATACAGCCGCCTATCTGGGTCCAGCCCAGGATATAGGCCATCGTTTGCGAATAGCCATAATAGGTCCAGGTGAGCCAGAACCCACTCAGATCTTTAATCGGCGTTTCGAGCACGTAGTTGGGCGGCTGGAACTGCGTTTTCAGAATCTTGGCCGCGCCATAACCTGTGATTGCATAAGCGACATAAAAGGCAATGATAGTTTGAAACAGCCCATGAAGTTGTTCGCCTTTTCCGCTACGTTCCCAGACATAGGCAATTCCGAAACTAATTAGCAGTATACCGGCCAGCATCAGCAACGATTTCGCCCAATCATCGACGACTTCAAACTGCCAGCGCGACAGCGATTCAACGATTTGCATTAACCCAATCAGCACAACGATCAGGCACAGCACTTCAAAAAACTTAAGCCAAAAGCTACGGGTCGTTAGCATAGAGAAGAAGGTTGTTTGATGAGTACAATCAGATTGAACGATTACCTATATGACCCCTTCAGGGTCAAATGTTTATAGGAGAAAAATCGTCTATAAACATTTGACCCTGAAGGGGTCATACTAACACTAGCGACCTACTTAATTCCCTCCACTCGATTTCGTCGACGTGGTCGCTTTCGCTTCGGCGGTGGTAGCCGGAGCGGGGGTATCGAGATGATTCCAGTTGATCAGTACATTCCAGAGTAGGGGCGCGTCGTGGTGATTCAGGTATCGGTGTAAGGGATCGAAGGTGAAGGCAATGACACGCCCCGCACCAACCGGCACGTTGAAAATACCGCCATGTCCGATAATCGTTTGCTCATTACGTACCATGCCTGATAGCACATAGGGCTCTTCTTTTTTCGGCGTAGCTGCTTTGGGTGATTCTTTCGCAGGCTTTTTATCCGGCATACCCATGATCAAGCCTTTGTATTCCTCTTCGTCCTTAAGCGGTTTGGTGCCATATTGCATCAGCATCATATCGTGGTTATGGCGCTTCGTTTGCAAGAGCGGAGCGATACCCCGGAAAATCGGGAAGGTTTCGGGGAAACCGTACATAACCGGACTATCAGGACGCCGGTTTTTTACGGTCACAATCGAACCGGGGTGGAACAAGGTTGGTGCGCTGACGGCATCCAGATCGCGGGTGATGCCCGTTTCGGCAATGATCTGCGACGAATTATCCAGCGTAACCAGCACACCGCCTGCTTCCACAAACTGCTTTAGATTCTCAACACCTTCAAAGCCAGGACCACCCGTAATGTCATTGGTGGCATCGGGGAAACCATGCGACGGAAATTCAGGCGTTTTGGTATACGGCAGCGGGCCAAATCGCTTGTCGATTTCGTGGATGAAATTCGTTGCCGAACCACGCATCCGGGGAATCAGAATGACATCGAATTTCTTCCGCAATTCACCCGTTTTTAGATGATCTTTATTGATCGATGTGTACAGAATACCGCGCTGCTCGAACGTAAAGCGAGCCCAGCCTTCGTCCTGCGTGTTGTACCAGCTATGGTAAATGGCCACGCGGGGTAAACTCACATCGTGCTGTCTTAAAGACGCTCCAAGGGCTACGGGTTCGGCTTTGGCAGCCTGTAAATCAAGTCCGAACTGGGTGGCCAGTTTTTTCGATTGATCGGCGGTTAAGCCTTTGAAGACCACTGCTCCAGCCGCCAGGGTATCTTTGATTCCGGCGATGGTTGTCTTCGTATCCAGTACCACCGCTTTGGCCGTTTTACTTCCCTGCGATTTCATCCAGAGAAGGGCAGGCAGCAAGTTATTCTGGCCTTTGTAATTCAGAACATAGTTCGTTCCATCACCATTGATTGCGCCCGCATACTGCACATCGTCGCTGATCATTTTCAGATCACCAGCCGCGTATTTGACACTATCTTCGGCTTTCACATCTACACCATACAGGTAGCCCAGAGTCCAGGCGATGTCGTCGTACGGTGGAAACTTAGCTTCTTTCGGATAGTTCTGCTTGGTTAATAGCGACACCGCCAGATTGCGATAGGGCTGATTGAGCAACACCACATAATCGCCCTGGTTCTTACCCGACTCGGCCTTGTGGACTTCAATAGCCTGCGCCCGTAACTGGTTCACCAGATAAGCCGCCATAGCGGGATCGCGCTGATCTTTCGGGATAACGAATGCCTTGGGCTTTTCTTCGTTGCCTTTGCGGATGTTGTTCAGCCCTTTCTGGTAAAAATTCTTCAGCATCATCCGGCTGTTCGTAGCGCCGTAGGAAAGCGAAGCCAGCACACCAGCCTGCATGTAGTTGATGCCATTCCGGTACGACCAGTAGACTTTTTCGGTAGCTGGATCGGGGCGATACCACTCTTTCGAGGTCACTTCATCGCCCGCATATTTCTGGTTGGCCAGATCGCGTAGGTAGGTATTCGCGCCCGCATTGCCAAAGGTTTCGTAAAAACGGCCGACAGCATTGTGGTTGTTCGAAATCCAGAGCGCATAACCGGGATACCAACCATCGTAAAAGGCCCAGGTAAATACGCCGGGAATGCCCTGCGCAGCCAGCGATGTAATGTCGTGGTTGGCCATGATCTGCCATTCGCCAATGGTAATTGGGTCGATGGTTTCGTTGTAAGGGCCGGTTCCGGTTGAGATGTAGAGCAGGGGCACCGACTCGTGTAAATCCAGGCTTGCCGTTGGGTGCCACTCGTAAAAGATTTTGTAGAGTGCTTTGGTCAGCGCCTGCGAAATCTGTAAGCCATCGCGGTTGTTGTCGTGGTAGGTATACTTGCCCCAATACGGTGGTGATTTCGGGAAACCGTCCTCGTACTCCTTCCGAACTTTGGTGTATCGATTATACCAATCAACCTGTTTATCCCAGCCATCGGGTTCCGAGACGGGGTTGATAATCACAATGATATTCTCCCGAATGGTTTTAATCTCAGGTGCCTGACTGGTAATCAGCCGGTACGCCAGTTCCATCAGCATCTCCGGCGACCCCATTTCCGGCGAATGCAACCCGCCGTTCAGGTAGTACACCAGCTTGGTATCGCCCAGCACTTTCTCGATGTCCTGATTACCCATTTTACGGGGGTCGGCCAGAAGTGCGAGCTGCTTTTTGTAGTGATCGAGCCGTTTCATAGCATCCTCACTACCAATTACCACCAGCTGAATCGGGCGCCCTTCCTCTGTCTTGCTCACCTCCTGCACGGTGATGTTGGGCGAGGTTTGCGCTAGTTTCTGGTAATAGCCATAAATCTCAGGCGTCCGGTGAATAATCCCTGGCGTCCCGATAATCTGCCCAAAATGTTTGCGGGGCGATGGTACTTTCGGATCGTCGGGCAGGTCCAGAACTGTAGCGGGCAGGAACCGCTTATCGGTCGTGTACTCCTTAATTTTCTCGTTATAGGTTGCGTCGATCTGTTGCGCCCGAAGCGACACGCTACCTAGTGTCAATCCGATCATAAACAGCGACTTAATTCGTCTGTTGGTAAAGAGTTGCATGAAGTTAGTTGATTGGTTAAGAAAGTGGTTGAGAGGAGGGCGTGGTGTCGGGTTCTTAAAACTGACACCACGCAAAGGGAACAGAACAAGGATACAGTACATGAAACTTTAACACTACAAACGTTACTGCTTAGGCTTCATCAATTTCCGCTTAAAATACTCGGCGGTGGCGTTCCCCATTTTGAGGGCGTTGGTATGCTTCATCCAATGGTGAGTATCGTCTACAATGACGAGCGTTTCCATCGGAACTCCCCGTTTTTCAAGACGCCGAACGAGATCGGTGCTTTGGTTGAACCGAACGTTGCGGTCGTCGTCGCCGTGGATGATAAGGACGGGCGATGTCCAACTGCTGATCGATGAAATTGGCGAGGATTGATACACGATTTTGGTGGCCGCTTCCTGATCGGGAATTTTCTCAAATCGTCCGGTCGAGGCTTCGATTCCATACCGTTGCTGACTCCAGTCGTGTACGCCGTGAATGTCCACGCCAGCCGCAAACAGTTTAGAATCGCGGGCGAGTGCCAACGCCGTCAGATAACCTCCGTACGACCCACCGTAAATGCCAATTTTAGCCGGATCGACCTGCGATTGTTCGGACAACCAAATCGCAGCGGCTTTGACATCCTGGTATTCCGAAGCGCCCAATGCTCCACCGTCGGCAGGCTGATGGAAATTATAGCCATAGCCAATACCCAACCGATAGTTAACCGACAAAACCACGAACCCCTGACTAGCCAGATATTGGTTTAGCGCGTATGAATTGGCGTAATAATCCGAGTAGTTCCAGCCCAGCAACATCTGCCGTGGAGGACCACCGTGTACATAAATCAACGCGGGCTTTTTACCCGACGCTCCACCAGCAGGTTCAAAAAGCTGACCATGTACGGTCATGCCATCAGGAGCTTTAAAGACAACCTGTTTGGGCGTAACCAATTGATTTTGCGGGAAATTAGCGGGTATCAGATTCTGAGCCAGCACTTTAGGCGTACCTTTCGTAAAGGCCATAACAGTTGGCAGCGGTGGCCGCTGAGCCGTAGCGCTGATCATAGCAATGGTGGTACCATCACCCGTTACAACAGGCATCCATTCGAGGCCGCTACCGGGCGTAACAACCTCCATCGTGGCTTTATCGACAGGAACCCGCACAACGTGCCGACGGTCGAGGTCTAGCTTATCGGGACCCGTATTCCCGCTGAACAACAACCATTTACGGTCATGACTCAATGTAATGTGTTCGGCCATGAATGGGGCATTCGTCAGCAACAGCGGTGTGCCACCCGATGCCGCAATGGAATACAGATGTGGCCAGCCGTCTTCGTAGGATAGATACACAATTCGGTCTCCAGCGGCCCAATGCAGGTTAAAACCGCCATGCGTAGTTGGAACAGAACCGGCCAACGTTTTAGGGGCCTGCCAGATTTGCGAGGCCGTTCCGGAAGCGACATCCGCCGTCCAGATCGACCAGGGGCGATGTCTGCGCACCAAAATAGAGTCGGGTGCCCCTCCGCTTCCAGGGGTACGAACGAATACAATACGCTTCCCATCCGGCGACCAGCTTGGCGCGTCATCTTTCGAGAACGAAGGAGCTAACCAGGTAATCGGCGTTGTTTCATTGGTAAATACTCCGACAAACGAATGGTCTTTCCGGTCGCAGACAAAGGCCAGCTGCGATCCGTCCGGCGACCATTGAATAGAGCTGTTGGTACCCCGCGCATTGAACAGCGCTTTAGCTGGCGACGACCCATCGGTTGGTGAAATCCAAACCTGACCGCCTTTAATAAAGGCAATTCGATCACTTTTCGGCGAAATAACTGGCATGTCGCCTTCAGCAATAGCCTTCGGTTCACCACCTGCAAACGGCACACTCCAGATCTGTACTTTGGGCGAAACTGGCGATGAGGTCGTGTTGACCGGCAGTTCATCGTCCCAGTTGGAACCATGATCGCCACCGCGCACGTACACAACCCACTTACCATCGTCGGATACCGACAGGCTAGTGATTTCCTGTCCGTCATCATTGGTGTAGTTGGTCAGTTTTCGAGGGCTAAAATCTGGTCCTTCGGCTACGTATACATTTCGTTTGCCTTGTTCAGCGAATGCCCAGGCAATGCGCGA
This sequence comes from Spirosoma litoris, assembly GCF_054776755.1. Taxonomy (NCBI): domain Bacteria; kingdom Pseudomonadati; phylum Bacteroidota; class Cytophagia; order Cytophagales; family Cytophagaceae; genus Spirosoma; species Spirosoma litoris. The sequence continues at coordinate 233,468 of NZ_BAAHBI010000075.1, forward strand.
TCCCGTTGCCGCACTGGTCAATTCGTTTGGGAACGGGTAACTTTTAATGGCTTCCAGCGAGAAGGTCTGCGCCTGTAACCGAGGTGTTTGAGTGAGTAAAATGCCTAGTGTCAGGCAGAGGAAAGTAAGCGTTTTCATGGACTGCTGAATGAAGAATTCGATGCTTGAGTGAGCCTGTTAACGGAAAGACTCAAACTACGCATATTATTTCCTATTCTGCTCAATCGGAGAAATAAAATTCTAGATTTCAGCCCAATTGTACTATAATCCAGTCAAGAAAGCACTCAATGTTGTGGTGGTGTCAGTTTTGAGAAACTGACACCACGGAATATCATAGACTACCTCGTATGATTCTCGGCATACAGCGCCAACAACTTTTCAAAATGCCCGACGTAGGCATGCACATTCACCAGCATATCGCTGGATTTCTGGGTTCGTTTCTGCAACTCCTTATAGCTCATTTCTTCATCAGACTGTATACCCGCATGAATTCCATAAGCCAGCAGTTTTCGAAGCAGTAGAAAAATCCGGTTCCATTCCAGAAACTCCAGTTGCGCGTCCTGCAATTGCGTTCGGGTTTCTCCAGCCTCAATCTGGTTAAAATAACGTCGCATGTCGTCTATCTCCGGCTGACTGAACTGTATGGTCATGGCTATTCCGTTTTAGTAGGCCGAAGATGCGCGTTCACCATCGTAGTTTATACAGGCTCTTCGCTCTTTATCCTGAAAATTGCTCCTTCCAACGTATCATCGACGCGAATCTGACAGGCCAGCCGACTGTCGGAGTCTGCATCGGGTAAGGTATCGAGCATATCCAGCTCGGCATCCTGGGGTGTGGGCAAGGTGTCTAACCCATTCAGTACCTGAACATGACAGGTGGCGCAAAGTGCCATTCCCCCACAGGTTGCCAGAATGTTGTAATCTGAGGCTTTCAGGACTTCCATCAAACTCAGGTTGATGCCTTCGGGAATTTCGATTGGCTGCCGCTCGCCGTTGCGGTCTTCTATCGTGAATTGGATCATGGGAAAAGTGTCGATAGCTGGTAATTTGATGGACGGATTAGCTTGTATCACGGGCTTATTGATTTGTATTAAATAAGATTCTCGCCGGGTTAAAACCCGGCGCAAAAACACAGAATAGATCAGATGCGCCGGGTTTTAACCCGGCGAGAATCAAAAAATATCGGCGGTTAATTTCTTCAAGTCAATCAGCCCGTATACATGTTAGATTAAAATACGGGCTTCAGCCCGTGGTACATGGCTTAAAACGTAGGCACTCCGTTAACGGTCGTGTATTTGAAGCTCAATTTCTGATCGGGATGAACGTACCGGAAGGCGCTTTGGCACATGAGCGCAGCTTCGTGGAAACCGCACAGAATCAGCTTCAACTTGCCGGGGTAGGTGTTGATATCGCCAATGGCGTAAATACGTTCGACGTTGGTGGAATAATCCACCGTATTGACATGGATTGCCGATTTATCGATGGTAAGCCCCCAGTCGGTGATGGGTCCAAGTTTTGGGGTCAAGCCAAAGAGGGGAATCAGGTGATCGGCAGCCAGTGTCGTTACGGTTTTGTCTTTGGCCGTAACGCTGACCTCCTGTAAATGGCCGTTGCCGTTAATACTCGTAATAGTCGACTGGAGTACCAGATTTATTCGACCCTGACTAGCCAGATTGAATACTTTTTCGGCGGAATCAGGTGCCCCACGAAAGGTATCACTCCGGTGAACCAGCGTTACTTCACTAGCCACCTCGGCTAGAAAAACCGTCCAGTCAAGCGCCGAATCGCCCCCACCGGCTAACACCACCCGGCGGTCGCGCAGTTGTTCGGGGTTCTTTACCATGTAGGCCACGCCCTTACCTTCAAAGCGCTCCAGGTTGATAATTTCGGGCTTACGAGGTTCAAAGCAGCCAAGACCGCCCGCAATAACGACCACCTGACAATGGACAGTGGTTCCTTCATTGGTAGTAACAATGTACGATCCATCCGTTTGCCGATCTAATCCTTCAACCCGCTCGCCCAAGGTAAAGCCGGGATTAAATGACGAAATCTGCTCCATCAGGTTATCGACCAAATCCTGCGCGTTGATGGATGGATAACCGGGAATATCGTAAATCGGCTTCTGCGGATAAATTTCCGAAAGCTGCCCGCCCACTTGCGGCAGGGCATCAATTAGATGACACCGCATTTTCAGTAAACCCGCTTCAAAAACGGCAAACAGACCCACCGGACCCGCGCCTATAATGCAAATATCTGTCGTTATCATATCACTGGAAGCCAATCCCTTACGCGATCAATATCGACCAGACTGGCTCGTTAAAGTACGTCGTAAAGGTAGACGCATACGGCCCCTCGGAGGCTATCATAAATCGGAATGACGGATAAGCAAATGGAATAGACCGAAAAATTGACGAGCTTACCTATCAAACAACCTGAAACGATAAACTATGCTACCTCTCACAAACGTCATCGACAAAATACTAGGTCGATCATCAGTTCTCCATTGGCTAATTCTGCCAATTTCATTGATCAATACCTGCGTAACCTTTGGGCAAAATCCGCCCGACGCCGATATTTTTCTGGTTGAGTTGACGGGCACAAAAGAGGCTAGACAAGTCAGTAAACCGATCAATATTACCCAGCGCAAGGGCTATGATAATCAGCCATCATTCACACCAGACGGGCAGAAGATTTTGTTCACAGCGATGCATGAAGATGGCCAAACTGACATCTATCGTTACGATCTTCTGACAAAGACAACTACACAGCTCACCAAAACGCCCGAAGGTGAGTATTCGCCCACGGTCATGCCCGACCGGGCTTATTTCTCGGTGATCCGAATGGAGATGGATAAAACGCAGCGCCTGTGGAAATTCCCAATCGCTGGTAACGGCGAACCAACGCTTATTTTCCAAAACATCAAGCCTGTTGGCTACCATTGCTGGCTTACTCCCGATTTGCTGGCACTCTTCATTTTGGGCAAACCCAATTCGCTGCAACTAGCTCGTGTCAGTACGGGCGATACAACCCGAATTGAAGGCAGCATTGGTCGGTCGCTTCATAAAATTCCGGGTAAAAACGCACTGAGTTTTGTTCATAAACGCACCGAAACCGAGTGGGAGATAAAACAGCTCGACCTGAAAACAAACCAGATGACAACTATTGCCCCAACCCTACCCGGCAGCGAAGATTTCGTCTGGACACCCGATGGAACTGTATTAATGGGTAAAGGCTCTATTTTGTATCAACTCAATCCGAAAAATGGCCAAACCTGGACACCACTAACCGATTTAAGTTCGGCAGGCATCAAGCAATTAACCCGACTAGCCATTGACGCCAAAGGCACGAAATTAGCGCTGGTAGGGCAGTGAGTATTTTTTTGACAGGATTAACAAGATTTACAGGATTTCTAGGAGTCTATAAAATCCTGTAAATCTTGTTAATCCTGTCAAAAAAGCGCTATTTGAATTGCATAACTTTGCTTCATGAAGCAAGCGGAAAGTGCCAGCGATTTTCACCATCGACTCGTTCAGGACAATTCGGAGCCGGGGCAGTTTACAATATACAGAACGGAAGATCGTCGGGGTGCAACTTCATTGCCCCACACCCGGCGGGATTTCTATAAAATATCGCTCGTCACCAGAGCCGAGGGCATTCTATCGTATGCTGATAAGTCATTCCATATTCGGGATAATGTGATCGCTTTTTTCAACCCGATGATCCCCTATTCCTGGGAACCTATCTCGCAGGATGATTCGGGTTATTCCTGTCTGTTTACGGAAGATTTTATTGGGAATCACCTTCGTTCGGACAGCCTGTCAACATCTCCCCTATTCAAAGTCAGTGGTAACCGTGTGCTGGTTCTCGAACAGAAATCGATGGTATTTCTGAGAAGGATCTTCGAGCAGATGATCGCTGAAATGCAGTCTACTTACACCCACAAGTATGATTTACTGCGTAGTTACGTACAAATCATACTTCATGAAGCACTTAAGCTAGAGCCTCTCGAAAAGGAACAACAACCGGGTAGTTCGTCGGCCCGGATCAGTGCTTTGTTTTTAGATTTACTGGAGAGGCAATTCCCGGTTATTTCGCCACAGCATACCGTCCGACTGAAAAATGCCAACGAATTTGCCAGCCAGCTACCCGTCCATACGAACCATTTGAACCGGGCACTCAAGGAAACGACTGGCAAAACAACAACGGAACATATAAGTGCCCGATTGCTGAAAGAAGCTAAGGCTCTGCTCCTACACAGCAATTGGGATATTGCCGAAATTGGCTATTGTCTGGGTTTTGAACACGCATCTAATTTCAATATCTTTTTCAAGAAGCAAACCGGACAAACGCCCAATCATTTCCGAAAAGAAGCCGTTTCAATTTCATAAGTATACGTTTGATTCGCATAATTTCTCCTCGCAAGTCTCGCCTAATTTTGTCCAGGAAATAATAAGTTATTTGACAGGATTAACAGGACAAAACAGGATTTTATACACGACGAGAAATCCTGTCTTATCCTGTTAATCCTGTCAGAGAAGAATTCAATGAAACACAATGGACAACATCAAAGACAAAGTCATCGTCATTACCGGTGCCAGTAGTGGTATGGGTGCCGCTACAGCCCGAAAACTAGCATCACTTGGGGCCAAGGTAGTCTTAGCGGCCCGCCGTGAAGATCAATTGAAAGTCTTAGTCAATGAACTGGGTGAAAACGCGATGTATGTATTAACCGATGTGAGCAAACGGGCCGACCTGGATAATCTCGTTCAACAGGCAATCGAACGGTTTGGACAGGTTGACGTTTTCTGGAATAATGCGGGTATTATGCCGATTTCGTTTTTTGACGAAGGGCTGGTAGAAGAATGGGACAGGATGATCGACATTAATATCAAAGGCGTGCTGTATGGTATTAATGCCGTTTTGCCACATATGCTGAAACGCGGCCAGGGGCATATTCTGGCCACATCGTCAGTAGGTGGCTTGAAAACATCGCCTGGGATTGGCGTTTATTCCGGGACCAAATTTGCCGTGCGGGCGATTATGGATACACTCCGCGAAGAGGTTGCCCAGACGATAAAAGTGACGACCATTTTTCCGGGCGCTACCCAGTCGGAATTAGGGCATGATATTACCAGCCCAAAAATTAAAGCCATTTACGGAAACCTAACAAACATGCCCAAAATGGATGAAGAGGCCATCGCCGACGCGGTGATCTACGCCATAAGCCAACCCGGCAACGTTGTTATAAACGATCTGGTACTCAGACCCCTTGGGCAAACGCGGTAATTAAGTTTGAGATTAGCTTTGGCCCGTAGGGCCTTTACAGCCGAAGGCGTTGGTAGACTATGGTTAATGAAATACCCTGTACCGTCAGGTACAGAATATGTTACGTACCTGACGGCACGAATACGTACAAAATGAACTTTATCTACCAACGCTACGCTATAGAGACCCTACGGGCCAATAGCTAAAAAACTCGTTGCATCCTGCCTAAAATAAGTCGTTGTTGCGACAGAAGAAATACCAACACAATGATTTTATCACTAAGGCTGTTTAAACTTTTGTTTTAATAGCGTTTTGTCATCCCGACGCAGGAGGGATCTTCGGTAAAGGATAATGTTAGGGGATCACCCGAAGATCCCTCCTGCCGCACCGGCGGACCGGTCGGGATGACAGAAACACACCGATTAGTACTTGATTTTAGAAAGTTTAAACAGCTTCACTATTTACTTCCTTCCAGAAAAGGCCGTGGATCAAAAAGAACTTTAAGCGAATGGACTTTACCATCCACAACTTGATACCAGCCACAACCAACTATCGTTTTTCCAGACATGGTAAGGTCGTAAAGCAGACAAACGTCATCGCCCTCAACGAATGCCTTTTGAATGGCGTATTTTAATTTCATTTTCTCCATATCCTGAATGTAGGCATCACCGCCATCCCGCGATCCAAGTACCCCCTTGAACGTCATGTCATCGCTCGCCAAAGATCGGGCGGTCTTAAAATCTTCCTCATTGATTGCCTGCACAAAAGCAAGTACAACTTCTTTCGCGTCGGTTTCTGTGTTCGTTGACATCTTCCGTCGAATTTGTTGTTAGATAAAGTACTGGTAATGAAACTCCGTGCCGTATTGAAAGTTTTGAGATTGGTAAAAGCCAGCAGTCCCACTTTGGCGATTAACCCGTAGCATGTCATATTTGCGCTATCTGGTTTATAAAAAACGACAGGGCAATGACAGGTAAAGGAATTAAATGGAACAGATGGGCTATTCGGTTTACCTGCTTTGTCAGCATTCTAGCTGGTTTTACAGCTTGTCGAGCCATAAAGCAAAGCCAGGAGGAGACAACGGCTCAAAGCAACTATTGCCACCCAACCATCGACTACAGCTACGATTCAACCTATTCGCCCCAAGCCAATATCGATGCAGTACTGAAAGTCGATACCGCGCTGACCAGGCACTATTCCCGTCATGATTTGCTGATGGCCAACGCAATAGGTGTTATTCCTTTACTCCAAGAGTTAATTGCGCTAGAAAAAAGTACCAAAGCGGATGCCCGTTTGGAAAGCGTTATAAAACACCAGCAGATTCTTAACCGGCTTCTGGTGGCTTCTACGCAGATTTCCAGTGTGGCTGCCGAACTTGACTGCGAAGGCGAACGAGCTGAGCGACTCGCCACTTACCTCGATCAATACGATACCCAGCGCATCCGACGATTAACGCTCCTATCTATTGTTATTGGGGCAGCCACCACTGTAGCTACCACTTTGATACAGTCTAATGATGCCAGCAAAGCGGTGGGCATTGGCGGTGGAGTTATTGGTGCGGGGTTCGGTGGATTAGCGGCTTTTTCCACCAATCGAACAATTCACCTGACTCACCAGCGTAACTTACTGACAGACGTCTGGCAGCAAAATCAGCAATCTAAAATTTATCCACCGTTCGTATGGTATGTGCTTAATGAGAAGGTATTTAGCAACAGCAACCAATATTCGGTTATTCATAATATCCGTCAGCGCTGGATGAATTTCGTTCTGAACGACAGTTCGCCCGAGGAACAGGCGCTGTATTTTGGGCAGGGTGGAAATTATAAAGCGGATGATTTTCACGCCCGAGCCAATATGCTCAATCAACTTCAATCATCCGTCCGTTCTATCAACCAGGACCTGCATAGTCTGGCGCTGGCGCTGGCCCGTTGAAGTTGAGCAATCCACAGGATAAGATAGTTACTGAAAAGATAGAATTGGTAGTTTATCATGTACCCACGGGCTAAAGCCCGCGGGTACATGATAAACACTATGGACGAGTTTGTTGTACGAAAAACAATCAGCCTCAAAGCGGAGCCTTCAGAGGTCTGGAATGCGCTGACCAATCCCGAAAAAACGAAGCAATACTTCTTCAACTGCGAAGTCTTTTCGGATTGGGAAGTTGGAAGCACGATACTTTTTACCGGCAGACTATTTCTGATCAAAAAGATCGAACTAAAAGGGCAGATCGTGCAATTCGAGCCGAATAAGCTACTCAAATACACGCTGCAAAATGAAGATGACCCGGATAATTTCTCTACCGTGACGGATGAATTGATCTATGAAGACGGCGAAACCATTCTGTCGATCACCGATGATGTGGGTCAGGGAAAAGGTGCTGAAGACCGTTATAAACGGTCTGAGAAGGGTTGGGACAGTATTTTGAAAGGCTTGAAAGAGGTAGTCGAAGGTGTTTAATTAAACACAGAGCCACAGAGAACACAGAGATTTTTTTACGCTATGTTCTCTGTGGCTCTGTGTTCAAACCCCTATCTACTTCCCAATCGTAATTTCTTTCTCTTTATACCCACCGCGTGTGGAAAGCAGTTTCACTTTCGCTTTCACGGAGCCAGCCTGATTCAGTTTTACGTGGAATATGGCTTCTTTTTTCTCACCAACACTTGTGTAACCTGCGTAGATTGTCTTGTCGAACAGGGCCGGTTGTGTGATCACGACTTTGGCGTCTGCATCACCTTTCAACAGCGCCTTGTCGAAGTCCAACATCACCCGATCTTCCTGAACCATCTTCACGCGTTTCGCCTGCTCTAATGCAACGGGCAACTGCCCCGAGTTTGTCCAGGTTGCTTTTATCTCGTACTCATTAGTTGCCAGCGCTTTCACCGTTACGTCGGTTAGCTCAATCTGCGGCAACTCTTTAGCCATCGCCAGGTTAAACTTCGACTGCTTCGAAATCCAGTTATCTAACTGCCAGGCCGGACCATTTTGTGAGAAAAACTTAGGGTTGAAACCACCAATTTCCACTTCGCCCAACTGCGGGTGCGTCATCTTGGTCCAGACTTTGAAGCCTCGTTTACCATTGGCCTCATCGTCCCACATTAGCGCATCGTAGTCGTCGTAATCACCATCTTTGTCATAATCCTTCATGGCTCCGTTGTTCCAGAGTTCATCGCCATACCACACCGCACCATACTGGAAATAACCAAAATCTGGACCGTGACCGAACAACGGCGTTGGCTTGGTTGGATCGCCGGTTAATCGATTGGTCTTGTTGCGCGTGTTGTAGGTTTCATACACATCGCCCGCCCAAGGGTAGCCCGTAAACGAAAGCCCAAGGCTATCCATGTGTTTGTAGATAGCTAAGTCAGATGGGAACATGCTTTCAATGCTACTCGATGTGGAGGGCGGACGCAGGTGCATGGGTACGCTCGTATCCATCGAGTTTACAACGGTAATATTTGGATGGCCCATGAGCCAGACATAGGTAGCGCGGGTTTCGGGCTCACTCAATGGGTATTGGCTGGCTCCTCCCTGTGTGTAACCCCGGCCGGTGAAATCGCCATCCTGATCGGGACGCCAGTTTTCAGGATAGTTCCGGTGGTTATCCAACCCGCCAATGCCATCTTCATTATATTTTCCATCGCCGTCATTATCAATACCTTCTGTATAAACAAGGTGCGTTCCTTTTCCGGCATGAACCCGCTTCATCAACCGGCCCGATTTATCTTTCGGATCGATGACATAGTCGGCTTTTTCCAGCTCTTCTTTCGTAACGGCCTTTTTCCGAAGCTGATAAATTACGCCATCGCCATCGAGATCATCTTCGGCATCTTCATCGAACAAACCATCGCGGTCGTTATCGTAAGGGCGCATAGAACTCCGGTTCCGTTGAGCCGTGTACAAATACATGGTTGCGCCATCGGGGTTGTTTTCGGGGCGCAGGTAAATCGCCTTGGTATCAAGCAGTTTCGTAATGGACGGATCTTTTCCGTAATTATCCAGCAAGTGCTTCGTCAACCACAGAACGGCTTCGCTACTGGTTACCTCACCGCTATGACGACCACCTTCGAAATAAGCAGCGGGTTTATCGGTGTGTTTGCCCGTTTTCTTGTTGGTCAGCGTCATTTGCAGAATCGGGCGACCTTCGTAACTCTTCGCTACTTCGTACAGCTCTACCAGATTCGGGTATTGTTCGGCCCATTTCCGGCACCAGCTATACATGACATCGGGCGTATGATAGGTATCAAACGTGAGCGTTGGTCCTGCAACGTACTGAACATCTTTGAACTTATGTTTTTTAAAGTAGCTGACGCCGTGCCGCTCCCCTTTCACGGTGTAGAACTTACGGGCAGTGTCCTGTTCCGGCCATTTTTCTTCGACACCGTAATAGGATTTCTGGGCATAGCTGGCTGATGAAATGGCAAGACAAACTAGTAATGTACTGAAGTGTTTCATAGATAATTGGTTGCAAGGAAGACTAGAGTCAGCTGAGCTTCGCCCAGCGACTAATTTTAAACAGCCAATTTATCAATGATTTCGCGTATAGAGAAGAATAACAAAGAGTCTATTTCAAAATAAGACAATTGCCAATTTTGATTAGGATATTCTAGGACTTTATTAGTATTTATTATAAATACATTCCCTAGCCGTGTGTTATCAGGTTCTTAAACCTGACAAGTAATGTTTCTTTAAACCTTGTCTTAGTACTATAAATTAGGTTTCTCAAAACCTAATTGTGTCGAGTTAAAGAACTCGACACCACAAAAAAGAGGACAGCGCCCCTAAATAGGAGCAGTCAAACTGTACGATATAACTCCCACCAATCCACACGAATGATGCAGAAGGCAAACCGACAAGTTTTTATTGAGATTTTATGGCTGACTCTTTCCCTGGGATTGACAATACTGATAGCACGATTTCTTTTTGGGCAGTACTTTCTAACCAGTTTAGATATCCAGTTGTACGACACTTATTTTGTCGTTGAACCCTGGTACATTCTGGTGCCTATGTTCCTTCTGGTGACGTTTATGCTTTACTTCGTCAAAGAGTTTCGGAACTCCTTCAGGCGCACCTATCCAAATTGGATACTCATCATAACGGGTTTGGCGCTAGTTGTTTCATTAACATCATTTGCTAACATCTTTTCTCAATTTAGCGGTGGTGGCTGGGCTATGTATCCGCCTTTATCAGCCTCAGGATCAGACAAAGTACCCGGACTAACCCAAAACCCGATGGCAAAAATTATAACGAACTTTTTCATTACTATACAACTACTGATTGTCAGCATGTTGCTATTTATATCGTATCGCTGGGGGGTACAAAAACAAAATAGTTCGTATTAAAGACATACTCCTTCCTAACAACAGCCCCGCACCAGCAGACTCGCTGATTAGCAGGGCAATTAAGAGGAGCATGATTTTTATTGTCATTAATTCAATCCAGTGTGCTTATTTAGTTGTCATTTCCTACCCTAACATCCCTTATCTATGAAACCTTACCTTCTAGCCCTCACCGCCTGTCTGTTTACTCACTTGGCTTGGGCGCAGGCCGATGTCCAGAAACGGTATCAGACCAAACTCATCATGGCCGACAACGGCAGCACCGTTGACCTCGATGCCGGAACCTTCACCTTCACAGGAACACTCTCACTGGAAGACAAAAAACGCATCGTTATTCGGGGCAAAGGCATCGATAAAACGGTCCTGAGTTTCAAAGGACAAACCGACGGGGCTGAAGGGTTAAGGGTGTCCAATGCCGAAGAAATTGTCATCGAAAATCTGACTGTTCAGGATTCGAAAGGCGACGGCATCAAAACCATGAACGTGAAAGGCATCACCTTCCGAAACGTGAAGGTTGAATGGACAGGCCCGCCAAAGGCCGAAAACGGAGGCTATGGTCTCTATCCCGTCCAGTGCGACAACGTCGTAATTGATGGCTGTACGGCAATTGGCGCTTCTGATGCCGGAATTTACGTCGGGCAGTCGCGGGGTATTGTTGTTAAAAACAGCAAAGCCTACCATAATGTGGCTGGTATCGAGATTGAAAATTCGCGCAATGCTGATGTGTTTGATAACGAAGCCTACGACAATACGGGCGGCATCCTGATTTTCGATCTGCCCGATCTGGTGCAGAAACAAGGTGGCAATGTGCGCGTATTTAACAACTATGTTCACGACAACAACCTGCCCAATTTTGCCCCAGCAGGCAACATCGTGGCGAGTGTATCCGACGGAACAGGATTAATGATTCTGGCGGCCAACGGCGTGGAAGTTTTCAAAAATCGGTTCATCCGAAACCAAACATTGGGAACAGGCATCATCAGCTACCTGCTCACCGAACGCCCGATTACCGATAAAACTTATTACCCATTTTCGACGGCGGTTTCCATTCACGATAACATCTACGAACGCAATCCCGGCCCGGCCAGCTCGCGCGGTCGCTACAACCAGATTTTCGACAAAATTTTGAAGTCAGGTCAGTCTATTCCCCATATCATCTACGACGGCATCGCTGATCCGGCGACCTTCGATAAAGACGGGAAACCACTTACTAGCAAGCGCATCTGCATCCGAAACAACAAAAACCAGAGCCTTGTAAACCTCGATGCCGGACGGCAATTTCAAAACGTTTCATTTAGCCCAGCTCCGTTCGATTGCCAGCTGGAGCCGCTGAAAACCACAACGAGTGTCCGCTAATCATGATGCGTTCTTATCTGTTTTGGGCTTTGCTTTTAACCACTTTCTGGCTTACTCTCGGTAGCTGGCAAACGGTGACTATACCCGAAAAATTATCCGATTATGGCTTCTTCAAGGGAAAGCCCGCCAATCAGGAGCCAGCAGCTGGCGTTGTCCCCTACGCGCTCAATACGCCTTTGTTTTCGGATTATGCCGAGAAACTTCGATTCATAAAACTACCTTCGGGTCAGTCGGTTGCTTACAACGATTCAGCTGTACTTAACTTTCCGATCGGCACTACGCTGATCAAAACGTTTTATTATCCAAACGATTTTCGTGATCCAGCCAAAGGCCGTCGATTAATGGAAACCCGTTTACTGGTTCATCAGCCCGAAGGTTGGAAAGCGTTCGATTATGTGTGGAATGATGAGCAGACAGATGCTTTTCTGGAGGTTGCAGGCGATACGAAAGCAGTCAACTACATTGACAGTAAGGGAGTTACTCACCAGCAGAACTACACCATCCCAAATCTGAACCAATGCAAAGGGTGCCACAATCGAAGTGAAACCATGACGCCGATTGGTCCGTCGGTGCGTCAACTCAACGGTGATTTGGCCTATGGTGCAACGAACGAAAACCAATTGCTGTACTGGAAAAAGGCAGGGATGCTGACGGGCTTACCGGCCTTGGCCAACTGCCCAAAAACTCCCATTTGGAATAAACCAGAAACCGGCTCGCTCAACGACCGGGCCCGCGCCTGGCTCGACATCAATTGTGCACATTGCCATAACCCTAAAGGTCCCGCCATGACATCAGGCTTAAATCTGAGCATTTCCGAAACGGACCCAACAGCCCTTGGAATCCTGAAAACGCCCGTTGCCGCCGGACGTGGATCGGGCGGTCATCCATTCGATATTGTACCGGGCAAACCCGATGAATCCATCCTAATCTATCGCCTGAACTCAACCGATCCCGGAGAAATGATGCCTGAATTAGGTCGAAAGGTCGTTCACATTGAAAGTGTCGAATTGATGCGAGAATGGATAAAAACAATGAAGTAGTTATTTTTCGGCAGGATTTACAGGATGAACAGGCCTTTCTTTGATAGAATCAATCCTGTTCATCCTGTAAATCCTGTCAGAAAACCCTTACCCAAAACTCTATGACAAAAAACGCGTCCACACCCCTATCCATCTCTCGTCGGCAATTTACAGCCGGAGTAATTGCAGCCGGATTACTCCAAACGACCCTGGCAGAAGCTGCCGATAAACTCCTGAATCCTGCTGTTTCCAAATCCGACAAACTCATTATTTACCAGATTTTCACCCGATTATTTGGCAACCAGAAAACGACCAACAAACCCTGGGGAACCCGCAACGAAAATGGCGTGGGTAAATTCAACGACATCACCGACAAGGCATTACAGGAATTAAAAAAATTCGGCATTTCGCACGTTTGGTACACGGGTGTTCTTGAACATGCGCTCATGACCGATTATTCGTCGAAGGGCATTCCAAAAGATAATCCACAGGTTGTGAAAGGGCGTGCGGGATCGCCTTATGCCATCAAGGATTATTACGATGTTAATCCGGATCTGGCCGTTGATGTACGCAATCGGATGCAGGAATTTGAGAGCCTGATCAAGCGATCGCACACCAATGGTTTGAAAGTCATTATTGATTTTGTACCGAATCACCTCGCTCGTCAATACCATTCCAATGCAAAACCGGCGGGTGTTGAGGACATGGGCCAAGCCGACGACAAAACGAAAGCATTTGATCCCCAAAACAACTTTTATTACCTGCCTAAAGAACTGTTTCATGTGCCCGACGGCGTTCATACGCCAGAAGACATATCGGCAGGGCCATACATTGAACTCCCGGCGAAAGCCACTGGAAACGATGTTTTTAATTCTAGGCCCAGCCTCGATGATTGGTACGAAACTGTCAAACTAAACTACGGCGTCGACTACCAAAACAACCGGCAGACCCACTTCAATCCAGTCCCCTCAACCTGGTTTAAGATGCGGGATATTCTGTTATTCTGGGCCCAAAAAGGTGTCGATGGATTCCGTTGCGACATGGCCGAAATGGTGCCTGTCGAATTCTGGGGCTGGGCCATTCCACAGGTAAAAGCATTCCGGTCTAGCCTCGTGTTTATTGCCGAGATTTATAATCCTCAGCAATACAAAAACTACATCCAGGCGGGCAAATTTGATTATCTCTACGACAAAATTGGGCTTTACGATTCGCTCCGACGATTGATCGAGGATAAAGACAAAGCCACCGTAGAAGACATCACCAAAGTCTGGCAAACGGAATCGGGCGATATTTCGGAGCACATGGTTCGGTTTCTGGAAAACCACGACGAACAGCGTATTGCCTCCAAATTCTTCGCGGGCGATCCATGGGCAGCCGTTCCGGCCATGACATTGTCGGCAACGCTTCACACGGGCCCGGTGATGCTTTATTTTGGTCAGGAGGTAGGCGTCAATCCCACCCAGGCCGAAGGATTTCAGGGCGACGATGGCCGCACGACCATTTTCGATTATTGGGGCATTCCCGAATACCAGGCCTGGACCAACGGTAAAAAATTCGATGGGGGTAAACTAACCGCCGATCAGAAAAAGCTGCGGCAGTTTTATCAGCAACTCAACCAGTTGGTCAACACCAGCGACGCTATCCGAACGGGCAGTTTCTACGATTTGCAGGCCAGCAACGGCCAAAACGCCGACTATAATCAGAAGCGACTCTATAGCTTTCTACGATACTCCAACAAACAAAAACTGCTGATTATCTGCAATTTCGACAAAACGAAATCGGCTTCTACCTTAGTTAGTATTCCAGACGATGCCTGGCAGAAGATGAATCTAAAAGGGGCTGACATCCACTCGTTCCGGGATATTTTCCGAACAAAAACAAACCTGCAAGCCCCCAACAATGTGCCTATTGATTTACCACCGTTGGGGGTGTTGGTGCTGGAAATAGCCTAATTTTTTTTGACAGGATTAACAGGATAAAACAGGATTCATAAGCCTAAAATCCTGTTTTATCCTGTTAATCCTGTCAAAAAAAACAATTTGCCTGATAGAAGCCAACGAGTGTTATAAGTCCAGATGTGATTATTTGGTAAGTTAGCCGACTTGAAAACAACCTGAACATGAAACGACTTCTCCCGGCACTCCTCTTCCTGGCTTCCTCTGCCTTGGCGCAGACAGGCACTACGCGAACAGTACCACACGTAACAACGTACCAGCCCCCCGTTTTTACCGATGCAGATCGGCTGAAACGGTTGGAAGCGGCCTTTCCCATTGTCGAAAAAATATATAAGGATGCGGCCGAGAAACGGCATCTTCCGGGTATCGCGTTCGGGGTTGTTCTGGATGGCAAGCTTGTATATTCGGGAGGGGTTGGCTATACCGATGTGGCGAAGAAAATACCTGCAAATGCCAAATCGCTGTTTCGGATTGCGTCGATGACCAAGAGCCTGACCTCGATGGCGATTCTGAAACTACGGGATGAAGGCAAACTGCAACTCGATGATCCGGCTGAAAAATACATTCCCGAACTAAAATCGCACAAATACCTGACTGCCGACGCGCCCAAAATTACGGTTCGCAACCTGATGACCCACTCGGCAGGCTTTCCTGAAGACAACCCCTGGGGCGACCGGCAACTGGATGATTCTGACGCCGATCTGCTGAAACTAATCAAAGACGGCATCTCGAATTCGAACGTACCGGGCTTTACTTACGAATACAGCAATCTGGGTTTCGCGATGCTGGGGCACATCATCAATGTGGTGTCGGGTAAGCCTTATCAGCAGTATATCACCGAGACCATTCTGAAGCCGCTGGGCATGAACGATACGCAGTGGGAATACACCAAAATCCCCGCCGAAAAATTAGCCCTTGGTTATCGCTGGCAGGACGACAAATGGCTCGAAGAACCACTTCTGCACGATGGTTCGTACGGTGCAATGGGTGGCCTGATTACCTCCATCGATGATTTCAGTAAGTACGTGGCGCTCCATCAAAGTGCCTGGCCACCCAGCAATGCGCCTGATAATGGACCAATAAAACGGAGTTCGCTACGCGAAATGCAAAAACCCTGGACATTATCGGGATTGAATTCGCAAGCCAAAACCTCGTCGGGCCAACTATGCCCTGAGGTGACAGGTTACGGCTACGGACTCCGATGGGGGCAGAACTGCAAAGGACAGGTCGGCATTGGGCACACGGGCGGCTTACCCGGCTTCGGTAGTCAGTGGCGCATCCTGACCGATTACGGTGTTGGCATCATTTCGTACGCTAACCTGACCTACGCGGGTATGGGAGCCGTAAACGCCATTGTACTCGACACACTGGTAGGTATCGGGAAATTATCACCTCGCCAATTGCCCGTTTCGCCTATCCTCGCCCAACGCAAAGCCGAACTCGTAAAACTACTCCCCGACTGGACAAAGGCCGAACAAAGTGGCATTTTTGCTGAGAATTTCTTTCCCGATAAATCGGTTGCTATTCGTCGGAAAGTGGTGCAGGACTTGTACGCCAAGGTCGGGAAAATTGAGCGCGTTGGCGAACTCATCCCCGAAAATCAGTTGCGGGGCCATTTCTTGCTAGAAGGCTCAACAGCTAACATCGACGTATTCTTCACCCTAACCCCCGAAAACCCGGCCCTTATTCAGCAGCTGGATTTTCGGGAAGTCAGTAAATAGTTTGAATTCTGGCGCGGGTATTTACCCGTGCCGTTAATTTAGCCAGTATTTACTGGCGTTCGAATGGAATAATTAGCGCCCCAGCGAATGCTGGCCAAATTAACGGCACGAGTAAATACTCGCGCCAGAAACTAATGACTAAAATCTCAATTTCCCCTGCCACCGAGCAGGATATTCCCGCTTTAGATAAACTTGTCAATAGTGCCTATCGGGGCGAAAGCTCGAAGAAAGGCTGGACAACCGAGGCTGATTTAATTGATGGACAGCGTACCAATGAGTACGGGCTACGCGAGATGCTACAGACGCCCCATGCGACCATTCTGAAATATGAAGAGTCGGGAAAACTTCTTGGGTGCGTTTACCTGGAAAAGAAAGGCACAGAATTGTACCTGGGTATGCTAACCGTTTCGCCCGACGCACAAACGGGTGGCATTGGCAAACAGCTGATGGCAGCTGCCGAAAAGCATGCTATAGAATTGCATTGCACAGCCATTACTATGACAGTTATTACGGTTCGTCATGAACTAATTGCCTGGTACAAACGGCGGGGATACCAACCTACAGGCGAACGGATACCTTTTCCGAATAACCCAAATCTGGGTATTCTTAAACAACCGCTTGAATTCATGGTCATGAAAAAGGGGCTGGCCTAGTCTAGCTTATTCTGTAATAACTCTTGAACGAATGAGGCTCCAAAAGTCGAATCCAATAGCTTGATGTAGGGATCGATATCGATTAATGGCCAATCTGTTCCGAAAAGAATATGATGCGTACCAATTTGTTTAATTCGTTTATGTAAGGCGAGAACCTTGTCCCAACTTTCGTTGCTTTTTGCCCGTTGATGCCCTTCGTTTTTAGCAGATATCACTGCACTCAGATCGAAATATAGATTCTTAGCTCGAAGGGGAAACTGATGCATATAAGTGACCAGCACCTGAAGCGCATCATCCGTAGGCTTATCGTAATTGCCCCAACCGCCCAAATGGGCCAGTACGATTTTGGTCGCTTTGGCAAACGGAAGCACCTGCTTTACCAGAATTTCGGCATTCGCTTTTCCATTCCAGTTTTTCTCACTTCTGAAATGCAGGAGTATGAGTAACTGATTTTTGTTGGCCAATGCGAAAACTTTCTGAAGCTGTGCCACCTGAGCTTTATCAGAAAGGTTGATCTTGCTGTTGGCAAAATGAAGTTTAAGCCCGGCAAAGTGCTTGCTATCTACACAACGTTGAATTTCTGTCAATGCATAGGATTTTAACGGATTAACGCTCATCAAAGCAGTTAACCTTCCGGGGTAGCGTGCTGCCTGTTCGGCAATCCAGTCATTTTGTTTTTTTACAGCTTCATATTCATGTTCGATCGGCGTAAAAGGAGACCCAAACCAATAGGCATTTGATATGATCCAGGCCTTTTTGAATTTCGCTCGATCTAATCGATTGATAACCGTATCGGCATCAAGTACAAGCGAATCAATGCTGGTTGGAGTTTCGCCAAAGGCTTTCAGCATACGATACCCTAGCTGCACAGTAGCCGAATCCTGAACATGGACATGGTAATCGATGTAATCACCGTTGACCACCTGCGCTTTCAAACTAGTAGTCAACAGTGCCAAAAGCAGAGCCAACACAATCGGTGTCCGATACAAAATCATAATTTATAAGCGTACGCCTTATCTGACGCCTGTTTTTAGTAATTTAACGAAGTCGTAGCCAACTACATGACTGCACCAATAGATCAGAAAAAAGAGGTATGGACTCGCTCGGGTATAAAAGCCTTTTGCGTTTGCCGATTTAACTCTATAATTTCACCACGTTAAACCGAACCAACGATACCACAAGACTTATGTCAGCTTCCAAACGCGTCCTGATTGCCGAAGATAGCTCTGTTATCCAGAATCTGGCCCGCAAAATACTTGAGTTCCAGAACTACGATATCACAGCCGTTAAAAATGGTGAGCAAGTATTGCAGATTCTGGAGAAAGAAGATTTCAGCATTCTCCTGTTAGATATCAACATGCCGTTGATGGATGGTATGGAGTGTGTTCGGCGGGTACGGGCTTTACCTGAAAAAGAAAAAGCCAGTGTACCCATTGTTGCCATCACCGGTAACGCCAAAAACTACACCGAAGAAGAGTTTAAAACAGCCGGTTTCAACGACGTTCTCGTGAAACCCCTCAACTTCGACCGCCTGGTTGAAGTTGTTAATCAACTGACAGATAAATAATGAGTGAAAGGGCGAAAGAGTGAAAGAGTGGTTAACGCGCTGGTTTTCACTCTTTCGCCCTTTCACTCTTTCACTCATTATGCTCATCACTCTGCTGGGAACAGGAACATCGTCGGGCGTGCCGCTGATCGGGTGCCAGTGCGATGTATGTCGCTCAGTCGATTTTCGGGATAAACGGCTCCGTACATCGGTTCATATTTCGGTGGACGGGCGCAGCTTTGTGATCGATACCGGTCCCGATTTCCGCCAGCAGGTACTTAGGCTGAATTTGCTGCAACTCGACGCGGTCTTGTTCACCCATGAGCATAAAGACCATACGGCAGGCCTGGATGAGGTTCGAGCGTATAATTTTCGGTCGGGACAGGATATGCCTGTGTATGGACGTCCAACAGTACTGGCGCAATTACAGCGCGAATTCGCCTACATTTTTGCCGAACATAAGTACCCCGGTACTCCTCACGTTCTGTTGAACGAAATCGGAAACGAGCCCTTCGAGGTTAGTGGAATTCCGATTACCCCCATTGAGGTAATGCACCACAAACTCCCCGTTTTCGGCTATCGCATTGGTGATTTCAGCTACCTCACCGACCTTAATTACATTTCCGACGACGAGCTGGAAAAGGTAAAAGGCTCCAGAGTGTTAGTGGTCGATGCGCTTCAGCGTCAGGCTCATATCTCGCACTTCACGCTTGATCAAGCTATCGACCTCGCCCAACGCGTCAATGCCAACCAAACATACTTCGTTCATATCAGCCATAAGCTCGGCCTGCATAACGAAGTCGAGAAAGAGTTGCCCGCGGGGATTCGGTTAGGTTACGATGGCTTGCAGATTCAGCTGTAACCAATGCGAACTGGCTGCTGGAAACGAAGTAAGGTCTCCAGCAATGCCAGAGACCTTAGCCAAACCAACCTATGATAAATTCATGTAGCTTATCCGAGCGCCAGTGACCTTATCTATACTGTAAGAGTCAACTCAGTACACTTTGGCCTCTTTTTAGTCATTATTTTTTAGCGATCTGATCCTGTATTCGCTTTTTCCACTACGTTACCAGCCTCACAAAATCGATTTCAGCCTTGACTTCTCCTGACGTTTTTACGACCTATCGCCCGACCTTATTGTCAATTGCCTATCGCATGACGGGTGAGGTAATGGTTAGTGAAGACATTGTACAGGAAACGTTTCTGAAGTGGATGAACCGATCTGATGAAGTGATTCAGGACGATAAAGCTTACCTCGCCAAGAGCGTTATAAACGCATCACTCAATCATTTGGCAAAAGTGAAACGCGAGCGGGAAGCGTACAAAGGGCCCTGGTTACCAGAGCCAATTTTGGCCGATAGCTATGCTATCGATGCTAAACTGGACATATCTTATGGGTTCATGCTTCTGCTGGAAAAGCTGGCCCCGCTCGAACGGGCCGTCTTCGTGTTAAAAGAAAGCTTCGATTTTGAGTATGCTGAATTAGCTCAGCTTTTCGACACCACCGAAGCTAATGGCCGACAGCTTTACCACCGGGCAAAGGAAAAAATTTCGGGCGTCCGTCGACGCTTTACAATCGATCCATCCCAACAACAACTGCTTCTGGAGGCCTTTGCCCAAGCCAGCGAGACAGGAAACATCGATTTGTTAATTCAACGATTCAAAACCGATATTGAGCTGTATTCCGATGGTGGAGGAAAAGTTATTGCCGCGCTCAAACCATTGTTCGGGTCGGCTATTGCTGCGCAGTTTATGCGCTCAGTCGTTAGCCAGCAACGAGGTTTGTTAGATGCCAGGCCTGCTCTGGTAAATGGTGAACTGGCGGTATTATTTACCCAGAAAGATAATCAGATGCTGAATACGGTCATGATTATTGAACTCGATGAAACTGGTATCAGTCGGATTTATTTCGTCCGAAATCCGGATAAACTAGCGCATATACAATAATTTTTTGCAAGTCTGTCACAATCGGCGGCTCTGATTTGTCTTGTGTGAGATTTTTCAAAATTTCATACACATGCAAATCATACAAGTTCGCTGGGTGCAGGCTATCCTGCTCTATTTAGGCTTAACAAATGCTTTTCCGGGAACCTGGGCGTTGTTTATTCCCCGTAGTTTTTATACTTCATTTCCTGGTTTTGGCCGGGTTTGGGTGGCAGTCGATGGGCCGTATAATGAACACTTGATTCGGGATGTTGGCGGCTTCTTTCTGGCCCTTGCCACCCTTTGTTTTCTTACCTTGCTGGTTCCTCGTCTGGTGTCGGTTCGAGCAACGGCAATCTGTTTATTGATCTTCAATGTCCCTCACCTCCTGTACCATTTGCAACATCTGCACATGCTTCCAGCTATCGATCAAGCCGGGAATGCTATAGCCTTAGGGGCTGCGGTTTTGCTTCCCCTCCTACTGCTATTTCACAAGCCTATTCACCAGAAATCAAACCAGTGCATTTAACCTAATTAACTCGTAATCATGAACAAAGCCTTAATTATCGGCGGATCGGGCGTATTAGGTTCGACCGTTGTAAATGAACTACAAAAAAATCAGGTGAGCTTCCAGGTCGGAAGTCGATATCAAATCAAAACAGATGCGTACAGTCGTGTTAATCAAGGCTCCAATTTGCCGTGGACAAAAGTTGATCTATTAACGGGCCAAGGTCTCAAAGAAGCACTCGCTGGTGTTGATACGGTTTTTCACCTCGCCAGTGGTCAAGGGAAAATCGGGAGCGAATCTGTTGAGGTAGTGATTACCCGGAATCTATTGGAAGTTGTCAAACGGTCGGAGGTAAAGCATTTGATTTACAGCTCTATTGTGGGTGTCGATCAAATTCCGTACAGTTATTATCAGGCCAAGTTCGCTGCCGAAAAAATGATTCAGGAAAGCAAAGTGCCTTTCACCATTTTGCGAGCTACCCAGTTCCATAACTTCGTCGATTACGTACTAAGCAAGTTGTTAAGTCTACCCGTTGGCTTCGTTCCTAAAAAGTTACGAATCCAACCCATTCAGGTTGAGGCTGTCGCGCAGGAATTGTATCGGCTTGCGCAGGCAGGTGGTCAGCAGACGATAGTCAATTTAGGTGGTCCACAGGTCTATGACGCAGGGACGTTGACTAAGCTCTGGATGAAGTCTCAGAATATTTCCAAACCTATCCTACCAATTCCCATTATTGGTTCAATATTCACGGGTATTTCACAGGGGAATGCAACCTGCCGGGAAGTCGCGACTGACTCTCAGACCTGGGAAGACTATCTGGTTGAACGGTATGGCTGAAATACCGAAAAAAAAACAGTAAAGCGGGTGATAAACGACGAAGGCGGGTATTAACAAGAAACAAACCATTTATCTCTTATGAAATCTCGCACGAAGTACGTTCTTATTATCGCTGCTCTTTTGATGACCACCTGCTGTCTGTATATGCTCTTTGGCCGGGCCTAGCTAAACACGAAACGCTATGAATATCTGGAACATTCAGGAATACGAGGGCGACGGCGTTAGTTGCCCAATTACGCCCATTAACCTGCCTTGGTACAAAAAAGTAGGGTTGTTCTTCTTTCGGTTTGGCATCTGCCCAATTTGTGTAACAACGAGTGTAGGCTATAGCATTTTTCGACTAATTCGACCAATTTCGAAAGTGGTTTAAATACAGAGTCACAGAGAAAAAGAGTTTAAATGCTGCATTCTCTGTGACTCTATGTTTAAATTTAATTTTCATCATCCCCATGCTAACTGACTCTCCGGATATACAACTGCTCAATCTGTTACGGGCGGGCGATAATCAAGGTTTCGGCAAACTCTATCGACAGTGTTATCCGTCGATAGAGCATTTTGTCGTTCAAAATAGCGGGAATCAGGATGAGGCAAAAGACTTGTTTCAGGAGACGTTGCTGGTTCTGCTAACTAATCTGCAAAGTCCTGACTTCCAGATGACGTCCTCCTTAAAAACGTATGTGTTTTCCATTAGCAAAAATCTATGGCTCAAACAGTTAAAAAAATCAGCTCGCTGGACAAGTCTTGACGCTGCCGATAACGTAAGCTGTTTCGTACCGCCAGTTGAGCTAGAAACACCACCCACGATCTACGAGAGCGTAATGGCGATTCTCAAGAAACTCACCATTCGTTGTCAAACGTTACTCTCGGCCATTTTTTTCAATAGCAAACAGCTCCCCGACATTGTAAAGGACCACAGTTATTCAAATCTGCACTCGGCCCGGAACCAGAAATACAAGTGCCTTCAGCAAGCCCGGAAAGCGAGCAAAAAGTGACGTCCGGTTTCCCGTGATGGCGCGAACGAGGAAGTTCGCGCCATCACGGCAACATCATACTCCAAACGGAGTCAGGTGGTGATCCAGGTGCTTGTAAAACAGATTATTCCATTCAGTTATGCTCAATGGACCGAACGAGAGCGATGGCTTATTGTTGAAATGTTCCTTACCGAGTTGCTGCGTTTTTAGAATGTAATCAATTAACCGCCGTTTTTCAGCGTCAAAATCTCTCGTGTCTTTAATAACAAAAGCAGGGGTTGTCTGGGTATTTCGTAAGGTGTTTCGCCTGTAACAGCCTTTTTTACGAACGCTTTCAGAATCAACTTCATAAAAAAATTAGGCTCGGGATATTTATTATCGTACGGAGCTATATCTACGCTAACTTTACGGAGTTGACAGTCCTATAAGTTACAGCATTCACTTCCTCTTCACGCTCTATGGCATTCTTCACTTCTCCAGCTTACCGTACCCATCTGCTTTTATTCGTCGCGTTTTTACTGTTTCAGCATGGGAGCTGGGCACAGGTTGCGCAAGTTTCTACGGATAGTGTCGATGCTATTATCAAAACGCACATGACCAGCAAGCATATCCAGGGCGTCTCGATTGCTGTGGTCCGGCAGGGAAAGGTGACGTTGGCCAAAGGTTATGGACTGGCAAATGTCGAACTCAATGTGCCAGCAACACCGCAAAGTGTCTTTGCCATTGCTTCGGTCAGTAAACAGTTTATTGCGACGGGTATTCTGATGCTTGCGCAGGAAGGCAAACTTGGCCTCGACGATGATATTCATAAATTCTACCCCGACGCTCCCCAAACCTGGCAAGGCATAACGTTACGCCATTTGCTGTCGCATACGTCCGGGATTGTTCGGGAAGCGCCCGCATTTGATCCGGCCAAAATCCAGCCCGATTCGGTGGTAGTTAAGTCGGCCTTTCCGCTTCCCTTGCAGTTCCCAATTGGTACGAAATGGCAATATTGCAACGTAGGGTATTTTGCACTGGCCGATATTATCCGTAAGGTGTCGGGTCAACCTTGGGCTACTTTTTTGAAACAACGGGTCTTTACACCGCTGGCCATGACGGCTACCCGTACTACAACCCTGAGCGAAATTGTGCCCAACCGGGTCGATGGCTATGAATGGGATAAAGATCATCTCCACCGCGCAATCCCTTATCGGGCCCTACGCCCCAGCGGTGCCTTTCTGTCGACGGTACTGGATCTGGCCAAATGGGACGGGGCATTATACACCACCAACTATCTGACCGAAGCCAGCCAGAAACAGATGTTAACGCCCTTCGTCCTGAAAGATGGGACACCATATCCGTACGGCTTGGGCTGGCGAATTGATTCATTTCAGGGTACACAATGGGTTCATCACGGTGGTTCGCTACCCGGTTTCCGAACAGAATATGCCCGCTTCCCGCAGGCGGGTTTGTCGGTTATTGTCCTGACCAATGGCGAAGAGGCCAATCCCGAAACTATCGCCAAAGAAATTGCTTCGCTTTATCTTCGTGCTGGGACAGGGAAGCCAGTTAGCGGGAAATAACATAATTTCACAACCATAGCCGTCGGTCAATCTTCGTGGTGTCGGATGCTTACATCTGACATCACAAAATCGAGAGCTCAGCTACACATCCTCCAGACTAAACGGCAACGTACGGATACGCTTGCCGGTGAGGTCGAAAATCGCATTACACAAAGCGGGCGCAAAGGGAGGTAATCCAGGCTCGCCAACGCCCCCGGCAGGTTCGTCGTTTTCCATGATATGTACCTCAATATCTGGCGTGTCGGTTATGCGGGGCATTTCGTAGGTATTGAAGTTTTGCTGCACGGCTTTTCCGTCTTTAAACGTAGTGGCATGCTTGATGGCGGCCCCCAGGCCCATAATGATGCTGCCTTCTACCTGAGCCCGTATAATATCGGGGTTCACGTACCAGCCGCAATCGATCAGGGCAATTACTTTATTGATTTTCAGTTTGCCATCGGCTTTGCGCGACACCTGAACAATGTGTCCACAGATACCGCCAAAGCATTCCGTAATAGCCACACCCCAACCGGCATTTTTACCTCTTGATTTCCAATGGCTAACGGCTTCCAATTGATCGACAAACGCTTCATAGCGTTTATTGGGCAGGTGGTTTCGGCGGAAGGTCAGTGGGTCGGCTCCGGCTACATGAGCGAGTTCATCGATGAAGCTTTCGGCCGCAAAGCCGTTGGTAGAGGCATATACAGAGCGCCACCATAAAACCGGTATGGGAGCGCGGGTTCCCACACCACCAAAGCTGTAATGCGGAATCGCTTTCAGATAAGGAGGCAGCATTCCGTCTGTATGGCCGTTATTGTAGGAAGGCGATTCTGGATCAGGATAGGGGTTAGGGCTCCATTCCTGCCCAATCCATTGAGCCGCCGTTATCATCTGAAAAGCAAGAATCTGGCCGTTGCTGTCGATTCCACCCTTGCAGGCATACGAAGCTCCGGTTCGAAATGGACCAGTACGCATATCATCTTCTCTCGTCCAGACCACCTGAACAGGCGCTTTTATGGTTTTCGAGATCAGGGCTGCTTCATGCGGATAGTCGGTAAATCCTTTGCGGCCAAAACCTCCACCCAGAAAGGTCATATTGACCGTGATATTTTCCTTAGGAATGCCCATCCGTTCACTCAAATCGGCTTGTATCCAGTTCGCTTCCTGAATTGGTCCCCAAATGTCAATGCGATTTTCCTGCACATGAGCAATGCAGTTGAGGGGCTCCATGCAGCTATGCGATTGATAAGGTGTTTCGTAAATCGCGTCAATTTTTTTAGCGGAGCTTTGCCAGGCAGTTTCAAATTTCTCGGAAGGGCCGGGTTTCCCAAGATTTTCTCGCATCTGTGCAGAAAGTTGCTCGGAATCCAGGTGATCGAAGCCCGAATCGTCCCACTCTACAGTGAGTAGTTTGCGCCCCTGCATGGCCGCCCAGAGCGAATTGGCGACTACGGCAACACCTTCCGTCAGATTACCGAAAACAGCGCGTTGCACCGTAAAAACACTTTTCACGCCCGGAAGAGCTTTCGTTTTTGAGGCATCGAATCGGATTACTTTTCCGCGAAACCGAGGACTTCGCTCAACCACCGCATACAACATACCCGGTACTTTTTTGTCCAACCCGAACTGCGCAGTGCCGTTGGTTTTCAGTGGGGTATCCTGACGGCGCATCGGTTTCCCGATGATTTTATAATCCTTCCGGGGCTTTAGTTGTACGTTCTGCGGAGGTGTCAATTTCGAAGCCTCTTCAACAAGTAAGCCATAACCCAATTTTTTACCAGAAGGCCGATGAATTACTTGGCCGTTCTCTGCATAACAATCCGATCCTTCTGCATTCCATTGTTTAGCGGCTGTGGTAATGAGCATTTCCCGAGCCGAAGCGCCAATTTGTAACAGTTGTTTGTACCAGCCACGCACCGAAAAACTGCCTTCCTGCGGTTGAGGGCCAAACTTTTTCGGGTTGGCAGCCGCGAACACAACCGTAACCTGATCAAGATTGACTTCCAGTTCTTCGGCAATCATCTGGGGAATCGCCTGAAACGTACCCTGTCCCATTTCGGAGCGATGATTGCGTAGTGTCACCTTACCAGACGTATCTATAGAAATCCAGGAAAGCAGTTCGATACCTATCTTGTCAGTCGTTTGGACGTTAATGATTTCTGGTACACCCGAAGCAACGCCATAAGCCCCGATAGTTAACGCAACCCCCGAAAGGCCAGTCTGTTGGATAAACTTCCGACGAGACATTTCACTCTTGTTTTTCATTGGCCAGTGATTTACTACGTTCTAAAATCTGAGCACGCTGTTATGTCAGTTGCTACTTTTTTGTCATTCCGACCTTAGGAGGAATCTCAAGCTTACCTATTGACGGAATTTAAGATTCCTCCTAAGGTCAGAATGACAAAAAATAAATGCATTATTGGGCGTTAAGACTTAGCACCAGCAGCCAGTTTAATGGCTTTTCGGATTCGGGGATAGGTACCACACCGGCAAATGTTCCCCTGCATGGCAGCATCAATGTCGGCGTCGGTGGGGTGCGGGTTAGCCTTCAGCAGCGCAAC
The DNA here is from genome assembly GCF_054776755.1 of Spirosoma litoris. NCBI lineage: Bacteria > Pseudomonadati > Bacteroidota > Cytophagia > Cytophagales > Cytophagaceae > Spirosoma > Spirosoma litoris. Next base: position 260,662 of record NZ_BAAHBI010000075.1, read on the forward strand.
GGCCGACATAATCTGGCCGCTTTGGCAATAGCCGCATTGTGGTACCTGCTCGGCAATCCATGCTTTTTGTACAGGGTGGTTGTTATCTTTCGAAATTCCCTCAATAGTCGTAACTGGTTGATTTAGCACGGCCGATACGGGAAAAGAGCAGGAACGGATAGGAGAACCGTTAAGGTGCACGGTACAGGCTCCACACTGCGCCATCCCGCATCCATATTTTGTTCCGGTAAGGCCAACTAATTCACGAATAACCCACAGTAAAGGCATCTGGGCATCGGCATTGACGGTGTATTTCTTTCCATTGATGGCTAACGTGTACGAAGGCATAAAGGCTATTTTACTAGAATGGAGTACGAATCCGACTCTAGTAAAAATAGCCCTTGCTTATGCTCACAGGAAATTAGTTTGATAACCTGTATAGCAAAGGGTATCAAATGCAATCGTTGATTGATTAGTGGTAAGTGGATCAACGGCAATTAGATCAGCGATTTTACCAACCTCAATACTCCCCAGATCGTTGCCAACCCTAGCCGCCAAAATACTCTGTTGCGTATGCATCTCCCAAAGACCGGGCATAACGGTGAGTTTCGACGCATCGACCAGTTTGCCTTTACGGCCAGCCTCGTGTGGTTCGATAGCCTGAATGCGGTTGCCAGCCAGAATAATACCTACGTTTTACCTGACCTGAGTCCTAGCACCATTCTTCCATCGCCAAGTAAGGCGATATATAGCTTTTTTATTCTTTACTGGTTTAGCCTGGAGGCTTAATTAGTTATAACAAACTAGCTCTATAACGCTTAGGTAGTTCACTGAAAATACATTAGGTTATTTTTTGTCATCCCGAGGCACGAGGGATCTTCGGAGGCAGGAAAAGAGGTCATCTCCGAAGATCCCTCGTGCCTCGGAATGACAAAAACGACCCTCTCGCATACTATAAACCATTTATGCTTGAGTACTTATATTAACTGGCTTAATAGTTTAAAAATACTATACGAGCAGAAAATACAATGCGCTTATTATCAAGCACTTATTCACCTGAACTAACTTGAATGCATTTGAACAGAAATGAATGGGTTTATACATACCAATGCTTCTAGATTTGCTTTGTCATTCAATAAACCTGACGACAAATAGTATGTACAAACTCCTTTCACTCCTAATCTTATTTAGCGTAGTTCGGTCTGCTTACGCGCAAAAAGCCACCCTTCCCAATATCCGGGAAATACATATCCCCATGACAGAACAATATTGGACATATGAACCAGGACAGGTTGAATTTGTGACCGATAAAATCGGACCTGTTATGAAAATCCTCAAAGGCGCCGGTAACGTGCTATTGAAAGAAGTTAATTTTAGTAATGGTACTATTGAATTTGATATTGAATTAAAGGGAACAGGCTTTCCAGGTATCAATTTCAGAATGTCGTCGGATCATAAAAACGGAGAAAATTTTTATCTCCGTTCGTTCGGTAAGGTAACACCAGATGTAAGAACCACTTTACAATATGCCCCCATAATAAATGGCATGAGTATGTGGGATTTAACGGATGAATACCAGGCTGGAGCTACCATCTTTCAAAATGGCTGGAATCACGTAAAACTGGTTATTTCGGGTAAACAAATGAAGGCGTACGTAAATGATATGAGTAAACCTGCCTTGATTGTTCCCGAATTGGAAAGCACCGAAACATCTGGAAAGTTATCGTTAAGTGGTTTGGTAAACTACGCTAATTTACTGATCAAACCTGATGCAACAGAAGGCATAAGTCCCGAAGCAGGTTATGCATCTATTTATAATGATACCCGCTATCTGAGAAACTGGATGGTCAGTGCGCCAATCGTTTTCCCCTTTGGTAAAGAATTAATACTGGGTCTCTCCAGCACGTATGGGAAAGGTGTTGCTTCGGAATTGCCCGATAGCACCACACAATGGCAGCCCCTTAAAGCCGGAAGTCGAGGAGTTGTTAATTTGAGCAGACTCTATTCGCATAAAGACAAGGAGCCTCGCCTGTTAGCATGGCTTAAGACAACCATCCAATCCGACAAAGCTCAGGAACGAGTTCTAAACTTAGGCTTCAGTGATGAAGTATGGGTATTCATCAATGGGCAAGCTTTATACGTCGACAAAAACTATTTTGGTACTGCTCAGCAGAAAACGCCAAGAGGCCGATGTACAATCGAGAATGCAGCCATCAAACTGCCTCTGAAAGAAGGTAAGAACGAACTAATGATTGGTCTTGCTAATTACTTTTACGGATGGGGTATCATTGCCCGTCTGGATGACACGGAGGGTATTCAGGTAGCAAAATAAATATCGCTCAGGTGGCGCGAGTGAAGACGCTTGCACCACCTTAATTTCACTGCTCCGATTCGTCTTTATCTTCTTTATTTTTTCCTAGCTTGACTTTCGGATTGGTTTGCGTACCGGTAATGGTCATTGGGATGCCCAGAATGCCCAGGGGCGGCAGGCCCAGTCGGAAGTTCAGGTTTAGTTTCCCATCTAAGCCAACTTTGCCTTCCAATCGGGGCCGGAAACCAGCCACACGCAGTTTGGTGCGGGCAAGCGTCATGGTATTTTTAGCAATCGTGGTCTTAATAGCCACTTCCGATATATCAGGATTGCTGATATCGTGTCCGGTTTTCTTGCTCACAGCCCCAAACAAACGGAATCCGTTCATTTTAACTTTACGAACCGATAACACACCACCACCCATCAACGACGGCAAAATCGGGTCCATATTGGCGTCCAGTTTACCGCCCAGTTGATAGTCCAGCGAAACAAGTCCTTCAGCTTTGGCCGCTGATGTCGCTAACGTTCTAAATAGCGTAATCTCACGATAGGCCCGTTTGATGTCAAAATCAATGGCATTAATGTGGTAATCAAAAGCAGCTCGTTTGGGGGATAAACTCTGGTAAGTGGCATCCATCGTAACAGGCGTACCAATCACCGTAAAACCAGTTTGCTGCAATTTAATTCGACCGCTATCGATGGTCATTTGGCCATGTGCATCCTGCAAGGCCAGACCGTTATAAATCACGCGTTTAGCCGTTGCTTTCACCTCAACCGCCAGATTGGGCGGCACAACAACCACTCCCGATGACTGCGAGGAGGCTTTACCCGATGACGTCGGTTTACTGGCAAAGGCCATGAATTCGTCAACGTTGATCGAGTTGCTGTTCAGGGTGAAGTTACCACGAAGGGGTGACAATGGCTTGGTCAGGTAGTCGATAACATTTGTTAGGTAGCCGTTCATGTCTACCGTAGACGAGCCATAGTTAGCCCTAAACTTGTCGAACCAAACCTTGTCCTGATCGAACCGAAACAGGCCCGTTTTGATCAGAAAAGGCAGTGGGAACATATCCGACGACAGTAGTAGATCGTTCACCTGTACGGTTCCTTTATTAAAAAGCTGATCATATCGGCCGGCCGTGGCATCGCTCTGATTCCCACGAAGCGAGAAATCCGTTTTTATCTTACCCTTTACATCGTAACCCTGTTGTGCCACAACCTGGTAGAGTTTACCCACATCGACCATGCCTTGTGAGGTAATGGCGTAGGTCAGGTTATCGAAATTTTTCAGATCGGCCTGAACCTTAAATGGTTGCCCCTCAAATGAGAACGATATAGGACTAAAGCCAACCTTGAGCGTGTTCAGCGAAGGCGATGTACTGAGAATGTTGGCGTTAATATGGATGCGTTCAATAGGACGCGGGTAGTACTTCGTCTGAACAGTGCCGTCGGTCAGTTGAATGATGGCTTTGGTGATCGGAAACTGACGTTTTTCGGGTACATATTTCCCTTCTGTCTCAGCCTCAACGGTAAGTTTACCCGCCAGTTGCAGGCTATCATTGAGCGGATAAAATGATTTCAGTTCGTCCAGACGTAGAATAGCATCTAATCGTCCGGTCACGGCTAGTTGCTTGGGATTACTCACCTGAACAAATCCGCGAACCACATTTTGCAGGGCTTTGACCTGGAGATTTCGTAACGTGACTTGCGTGTGCTGATAATCCTGATCGGGGCAGGATGCGTCGAGATTAAACCGGACATCCCTGATCGGCTGTGGCAGTGAATCGTATTTAAAGTAGCCATTTTCTAACGAGGACGTTAGCGTAAATCGTGGAATACTCGAAATAGTCTGCTCCACTTTGTGCGCGCTGATACGTTTCTGGGTAACAACATAATCACCATCGGCCTGAAGATTCAGACGATACCGGCCTTTTATATCAATCAACGGAATACCAAAGGCTTTGTCCCATTTTTCCAGATCAAGGTCTGTACTGACCAACGCGTGAACGTTCGGTTTGCTGAACCCTTTTACCCGCAGCCGTGAGCTAAAAAAGTCTTTATTGATCGTGAAATAGAGCGAATCCATGGCCAGGTCCAGTTCTTCAGGATTCAGATTAGGAAGTTTGACCGCCAAATCAAGACGCAGGTTTCGAACAGGATCGGGTGCTTTTTCATAGGCAATTGACCCATCACGCAAGGCAACATTGAGTTGCAGCTCCGGCTTGGTTTTATTGACCGCGCTGTATTCACCCGCCAGCGATACGCCAAATGCCCCGAAGCCATTAATATCCGTTTTAGCAGCCCAGCGTACCAGATCGGGCGGCAGGGCCGTAATGATATTGTGCAAATCCGTTTCAACAGAGTACGCTTTGAAATCCATGGTGTACCCATCGCGCAAAAAGGCAAACCGCCCCTTAAATTGAACAGGCAGCTTATTGATTTTCAGATCGTTTTTGGTAAACACAAACGCCAGCGAAGTCGTATTTACCTGGGTAATTAAATCGGCATTGACCTGTTTTCCAAGCGCATAGGGCTGATTATCGTAATAAAGATCAACCGAGTCGATGTGTGTGTGTGTATAGAGGTCAAAGATGTCTTTACTCAAATCGCCTTTGCCTTCATAGAACACGCCCTTTGCACGAACCAAAATCGGGATCGACAAGTCGTTATAGAGAATATTAGTCCGCTCGACCTGTATTTTTTCGATGGTCAGTGCGGTGCTGCTAGTGTCTTTTGGAGCCGCCACCGAATCGGTAGAGGCTGCATAAACATTGTAGTTGGCACGTCCCTCTTTGTCTACCTGAACATTGATTCGCCCATCGGCCAGAAACACCTTGTCGATTTGAATTCGCTTTTCGAGCAGACTGGATAGATCGACCCCCAAACTGATTTCTCGGGCCGCTATGAGCGTATCCCGTTCAAACGGAGCCGAGCCGTTGAGCGTAACGTCGTGCAGGGTGAGTGTCAGGTTGGGGAAGCGTGCGAAAAATGAGAGTGTCGCGTCGGAGAACACCAGTTTACCTTTCAGGTGACTGGCTGTCCACTCGTTCAGCTTTTCCGTAATAAAGCCGGGAAACAAGTAAGGCAAACCGCCAATGGTCAGGCCAACCAGCAGAATAACAGCGCCTATACCAAGGCTCAATCGTTTAAGCCCTGTTGCAACAGATTTTAACGTACGTTTCATGTCGGTGGGTGGTGGCGCACGAGAGGAATCGTGCTTACCAAACAAATCGCTTGATGCCAGCCAACCACAAAGTTAGTACAGCGCACTGATAACTATTATACCGGATGGTTAATAGTGTAGCACCATAAACTGACAATTCGGTGACTGCTAGTCTACTAACTGATCAGGCAAGAATCCTGCCATGGATGGTTGTTTTCGGGAAATAGGCGCTGAATAGCATGCGGATTATAAAAGTAAAAAGGAATCAGGATTAACCCGATTCCTTTTCAGACAACGAGTAGGTGCATTTCCGAAGAACCTCCCCTCTCACGCCCAAAGCGTCTTTGTCCGGTGACAAGACAATTATAGCCTGCAAAAAAGTTCCTTTTCTTGCCTGGCTAGCAGTTGAATCAACTCCCCAAAGACCGTTAGGCAGGAAATTGCCTATCCATCGAATTATCTAGCCCTTTTTAGCGCTATTTTGTACCAAAAATGACTTCCAACATTCTGTGAAAACACTAGTCGCTCTTATTCTGCTGCTGCCCGCGCTCGCTGTCGCCCAGTCGACTCCACCCGCCAACCCTTACCCATATACTCCCGTACAAGACACGGCTTATGTGCGCGAGAATTACCAGAAATCTGAATTTATGGTGCCCATGCGCGACGGCACCAAACTGTTCACGCAGGTATATGCACCCAAAGACCAATCGGTGAAGCATCCGATCATCATGCAACGAACGCCTTACAGTTGCCAGCCTTATGGCGTTGGCCTGTTTCGTCGACGTTTAGGGCCTAATCCATTTATGTTACGCGAGAATTACATCGTTGTTTATCAGGATGTTCGTGGACGATGGGCTTCTGAAGGCAAGTTTGTCGAAATGACACCCCATGTTGATAACAAGAAAGGGAATGCCGATCACGACGAAGCTTCCGATACTTACGATACCATCGAGTGGCTCTTGAAAAATATTCCCAACCACAACGGCAACGTGGGCCAATGGGGCATCAGTTATCCCGGTTTCTTCACCTCGGCAGGATCAGTGTCTGGCCACCCTGCTCTGAAAGCATCATCACCTCAGGCACCGATGGCCGACCTCTGGCGTGATGATGCGTTTCATAACGGGGCCTTTCAAATTGCTGCGAACTTTGGCTTTTACACAGGTTTTCAGGAACAAACTGGCCCAACGAAAGAACGCCCCAAACGCTTATTTTCGATCGACGATCCCGATGGCTATCATTTTTACCTGAACATGGGGCCAACGGCAAATTCGGAAAGTCAATACTATAAAGGTCGGAATGTGTACTACCACGAAAATTTCGAACATCCTGACTACGATGAGCACTGGAAAAAGCGGAACATTCTGCCACACCTTAAGGGCATCAAACACGCCGTTATGGTTGTCGGTGGCTGGTACGATGAGCAGGATTTGTATGGCACCTTCAACACCTACAAAGCCATTGAAAAGCAGAATCCAGGTATTCAGAGCATTTTTGTGGTAGGTCCCTGGGTACACGGGGGCTGGGCGGGTCCATCAGGCCAAACACTTGCCGATGTCGATTTTGGCTCGAAAACATCGCCTTATTATCAGGAGAATATCGAAGCTAAATTTTTCAAGCACTACCTATTTAACGAAACAACTCCGTTGACATTACCCGAAGCCACCCTCTTCGAAACGGGCACCAATCGCTGGCGGAGCTTCGATACGTATCCACCAAAGGGAACCGTGGAGAAACAATTGCATTTAGGGGGTAGTGGAAAACTCAGTTTTTCGCCCATAACCACGGGTGCAGCATTCTCCGAATTTCCTTCCGACCCGGCGCATCCGGTGCCGTTTGCCAGCAAAATCAACGATGGTTTTTCGGCGGAGTACATGGTCGACGATCAGCGGTTTGCCTCCGCTCGACCCGATGTATTGACGTTTCAAACCGACGCTCTTACGGAAGATGTAACGCTGGCTGGGCCTATTCTGGCGCAACTCACCGTATCGACCACCGGTACCGATGCCGACTGGATGGTGAAAGTCATTGATGTCTATCCGCCAGATGCACCGGAAAATCCTCAGCATAAAGACGTTGTGTATGGTAATTACCAGCAACTGATTCGGAGCGAGATTATTCGGGGACGTTACCGGAACAACGTCAGCAAACCTGAAGCCTTCAAACCCAATCAGCCAACGCAGGTGGCTGTCGAGTTACAGGATGTTCTGCATACCTTCAAAAAAGGACACCGACTCATGGTGCAGGTGCAAAGTTCGTGCTTCCCCCTCGCCGACCGGAATCCACAAACATTCGTACCCGTTTTCTCGGCTAAAGAATCGGATTATCAGAAAGCCACGCACCGAGTGTATCATGGCAAATCGGGCGCAAGTTTTCTGAAAGTTGGGGTTTTAACGAATCCATAATGCTACAGTAAGAGCTTCTCAGGACAGATAGAGCTTTACAGCTTACAACGTTTGGGGAAGCTCGAATAGCCTAAGTGGCTAATGCAATAATGAATTACAGGATTTTTTTGTCATCCCGACGCAGGAGGGATCTTAAAGCATCCTTGTTTGAGAGTCAAGAAACCTTAAGATCCCTCCTGCGTCGGGATGACAAAAACAAGTAGCCATACCCCACGTGCACAGGAAACTATTACTACCGATCTTATTAATTGTCAGTCTATCGACCTATGCCCAGCCAACGGCGCCCATTCCGGTTAAGGTAGTGGTCGTGACTATGTTCGAAATTGGGGCCGATACCGGCGATCGACCCGGCGAATTTCAGTATTGGGTCGAACGGCTTCCGCTTTCGCAAACCATTCCGTTTCCGCAAGGCTATCGCAACCTTCGGTATAATCCAGACAAACAGATTCTGGGCATTTGTACCGGTATGGGAACGGCTCGGTCTGCGGCCTCTATTATGGCACTGGGTATGGACCCTCGCTTTGATCTATCTCATGCCTACTGGATGGTGGCGGGCATTGCCGGAATTGACCCCGAAGATGGTAGCGCAGGCTCAGCCGTCTGGGCCGAATGGTTGGTAGATGGCGATCTGGCTCACGAGATTGATCCGCGCGAAATTCCAAAAGAATGGCCAACGGGCTATCTGCCGTTACGTCGGGCAAAACCCTATGAAGAACCCGCTCAGGATAACGATTTCACGGTTTCGATCCACCTGAATCCTGAACTGGCCAAGTGGGCGTATGGGCTAACGAAAGACACGAAGCTAGCGGATAATGAAACCCTTCAGAAAATGCGATCCCGTTATAAGGGTTTCCCCGAAGCCCAAAAACCACCGCGTGTTATGATGGGCGACCATATTGCCGCCATGACCTTCTGGCACGGCAAATACCTGAATGACTGGGCTAACAAATGGGTCAGTTACTGGACGGGAGGCAAAGGAAATTTTGTAACTTCAGCTATGGAGGATACCGGAACCGGGCAGTCTCTACAATGGCTGACGAATGCGGGAAAAGCGGATATCAATCGGTATATGGTTTTACGAACGGCCAGTAACTACACCATGCAACCCGCTGGCGTAACAGCCGCCGAAAATTTGACCAATGGTGGTAAAGAAGTTGGTGAACGTTACACGGCCTACGTGCCAGCACTGGAAGCTGCTTACCAAACGGGCGTTGTAGTCATTGATAAACTGATTGGGAACTGGGCTGTTTATAAAGACAAGACGCCGGGTAAATGATGATAGTGTCTGGCGCGGGTATTCACCCGTGCCTTTTCAGTCAGCATTCGCTGACGCCTTAATCCAGAACGCCAGTGAATACTGGCTAAATGTATAGGCACGGGTGAATACCCGCGCCAGAATTAGCCCAACTCATGCGTATCTTACTTCTGCTTTTCTTCTTTATTCCTTTCCAGCATCTTACCCTGGCTCAATCTGCGCAAAAGCCAAAATTGACCGTTACCCCCTTGAACGATCAGGTGTATGCCCATATCACCTATGGCTTATACCGTGGCACACCTGTAGGCTCTAACGGACTGATTGTAAACACAAAAGATGGAGTTGTATTGGTTGATACAGGTTGGGATACCGACACCAATACCGATAATACCCGAGATATAATACAATGGGTTGCCGATAATCTGCACCAACCGATTCGGCTCTGCATTGTTACCCATGCGCATGAAGATCGTGTAGGTGGTATTCATGAACTCCGTAAAGCGGGCATCCGGGTTGTAAGTACGCCCTTAACCGCACAGAAATCGGTGAAACTCGGCTATGAATCGCCCGATGGTATTTTACCGAACGATACTACATTCACAATTGGGCAAGAGCCGATCCGATGCTACTTTGCGGGCGAAGGACACACCAGCGATAACATTGTGGTCTGGCTACCCAACCAGAAGATTTTGCATGGTGGGTGTCTGGTAAAAAGCGTGGCCGCCTTCGGAATGGGGAACCTTGCCGATGCGAACCTAAATGCCTGGGCAGGTACCATTCAGAATGTGATGAAGCAATTTGGCGATGCTCGAATTGTGGTTCCCGGTCATGAGGAATGGGGTGATACAAAATCACTGGAACACACCTTAACGCTCCTCAAAAAGCACGCAGCCGCTAAAAAATGAGTGGTTTGCGGGCATGGCTAACCCTGATTTTTAATCAACACAGCACAGCTTTTTTCCCAAAACATTATCTCTGAACCCGCTTTTTATTGATAAAATAGAGCGGCCGATTTCCACAGATGTCAAGGAAGTTATTGCTGAATGTGGCTAAGCTCTCGTAGCCAACCAGACTGGCAATCTCCGAAACATTATCGTTTCCCTGCTCCATCAACTCCAGCGCTTTCATCATTCTAGCCAGTTTACAATAGCTGGAAAAAGACACCCCAAGTTGTTGCCTACACAAGCGACTCAATGTTCGAACCGAAAACCCAAACTGGCGAGCCAACGTCTCGATACTAATTTTTTCGGCTAAGTGCTTTTTCAGGTAGTCCAGCAGTTGAGCGAGTTTTTCATGACTGGTCGAAGGAAGACAGACATGTATGGATTTTGTCATTTCCTCCGGTAATAGATCCTGAATAGCTTGTAGAAACGTAACTTCCCGAAAATCTGCCGGTTCTACTTCATTCCATTTTTCGGTGTACCGAATCATTTCCTTCAGTAAAGGGGAAACGGGGAAGACCGTAAGTTCAGACTTAAGCCTATTCGTTGATGAATCGGCCGGAAAACAGATCGCCCGCATGTGCAGCGATGGACTGTCTGACCAAATTTCATGCAGTGTACTAGGTGGAATCCAGGCCCCATACCAACTGGGCAACAACACTTTTTTACCCGCTACGTGCAGATGAACGAACCCATTTTCGGCGTAGACAAACTCCCCCCACGGATGCTGGTGCCAATCGGTGTAAAAGCGCCCTAACTCCTGATGATAGACAAACGTGGGTTTCTCGGCTGCAACCGACGCACAGCTTACTGGTTTTCGGGCGGTGGCCGATGCGAACAAATCATTGTCTTTTTCTAACATATGGGCCAAGTTAGAAAAATCTACTTTTGCCAGCACATTATTTGTGGGCTTTGCATGACCCCGAATTGATTTTCATAAAATGAGCAATCATCCCGTAGTTATAAAACAGCTTGGCCATTTTATAAAAATCAATCCGGGGTCACACAACCTCTAACAAAGTTTCAATCTACACAATGAATCAGCGAGCCTACGCTCCTATAAAACAATCACTTATGAATCCTCCAACGCTAAAACCATTCCCGGCAGCTTACGAATTTATTGAAAAAGCAACACAGGAAGCGGGCTTTTCCATGGCCTCCGATCCGCTCACCTGTGCTTTACTCAGTACGCTGGCAGCCAGTAAACCGGGAGGCCATTTTCTGGAACTAGGAACTGGCACGGGGCTGGCAACGGCCTGGATACTAGCCGGAATGGACACGGCTTCAACCTTGATTTCGCTGGACAACGATCCCGCTTGTCTGGCCATTGCCCAACAGTATTTGAGCGCCGATAGTAGACTAAAACTTATAGAAGCCGACGGCGGTGAATGGCTTCAAACAGCCGGGGGGCTGAAATTCGACTATATTTTCGCAGACACCTGGCCGGGGAAATACTTCTTCCTGGATGAAACGTTGGCTTTATTAAAACCGGGTGGTTTTTACCTGATTGACGACATGCTTCCCCAACCCAATTGGCCAGCCGGGCACGATCAAAAAGCTACGGATTTGCTGGCCCACCTGCAAATCCGCCCCGATCTACGCATCAGTCAGTTAGACTGGGCCACTGGCATTGTGGTAGCCGTCAAGCAATAAACCAACCTATTTGTAGTCCATTGCTTATGCAAACAGCTCACCCAAATATCACCCTTGTTCATCGGTTTTTCCAGGCCTATGCCGAGCAGGATCTGTTAGCAATCCATCAACTTCTTGCCCCCAATATTCGCTGGGTTATTCCCGGAAAGCATCCGTTGAGTGGCGTTAAATCTGGTCCCGATGAAGTGCTTGCCTATTTGAATCAATTGGGCAAGGCCGCTTTCCAGGCCCAACCAATTGTGGCGGGCGTTACTGATGACTACGTAATTGATTGTCATCATAATTGGAGTAATCTTCCCGAAGGTGCCCCGTTTATGGGCATGTCCTGTCTGCTCTGGAAATTTGCGGATGGTCAAATTAGCGAAGTCTACAACTTCCCGCAGGATCAACATCAGGTTGATTCATTTTTCCAGAATCTCTACGGGTAGAACGCTTGCTTCTCCCGAAAGGAGGGCGTATACTGCCACGGAATTCAGTGGTCTGGCTGATCAGCAACCATTGCCGATCAGTCAGGCTATCCTAAATGACTACGCCCAATGCCCAAACTTATCTTAATGGATCACGACGGCGCAATTGATGATTTGTTGTCGCAATTGCTCGTACTCACCATGCCCGATACCGACCTGATCGGAGTGACGGTTACCCCTGCCGATTGTTACATCGAACCCGCCCTCGAATCGACATACAAGCTGCTCCAGTTGATGGGAAAGGAACAGGTTGCCCTGGGCCGGGGAGATTATTATGGCATCAACGCATTTCCGAACGAGTGGCGCGCCCGGCCGGAGATCATCAATGCGTTGCCCATGTTGATCAACCTGCCCAAATCGCCCGATCCATATCTGTACCCAAGCGCCCCCGACCTGATCATCGATAAGTTATCCTCAGCCACGCAAAAGGTAACGATTCTGATGACGGGGCCGTGCTCCAATCTCGTGCTGGCTCTGGAGAAAGCGCCTGAACTAAAAGCGAAAATCGATGAGATTGTCTGGATGGCGGGAGCATTCAGAACGAACGGAAATGTGCAGACCTTCCAGCACGACGGTAGCGCCGAATGGAATGTATTCTGGGACCCCATTAGTTCGCAGAAACTGGTTTCCTATGAACTTCCATTGACGCTGATTCCGCTGGACGTGACGAACCATGTGCCTGTTACGAAGAAGTTTCTGTCAACCCTGGCCACGCAAATTGATTATAAACTATCGAACCTGACGGGGCAACTTTGGGCGCTTACACTCGATACGATTCCGAGTTACCACTACACCTATTTCATGTGGGATCTCTTGGCAACGAGTTATTTAGCCATGCCAGAGCAGTTTACTACGGAAATCGTAAGAGCAAACGTAAGTACTCGCCCACCCAACGCCGGCCAAACCTATCTGGACTCGAACGGCTACGAACTCAAGATCGCGACCGACGTGAATGTTGATTATTTCTACGAGTATATCTTAAAACAGTACAAGCAGTAGCTGTTCAGGTCTTTCTCAGGAAATCGTGCCATAACCTGCATTAGGCAGTGGCACGATTTTTTAGTTACCCTCCTGCTCTGGTACTCAGCAGTAAATTCTTTCAGAAAACTACTTGATAATCTATCTCAAACAGTAAGTAACTAATCAAATCAGAAAAACACAAAAAGCTTAGTATCAAGATTTTCAGGGCAATACCGAAGTAGATATTTACTAATATTACCAACAAAACAAGAAAATATCATAAATAGCCGTATCCCTTTTATTACTGGATAACTATATGGCTTAAATTAGTGCCTGATTATCCTCCCTCTTCCATGCTAATTTTAGCTAAACGCTTCGTTTATCTTATAACTTGGTTAGCCCCCTGCATTGTATTGGCTCAGCAGGAACAGCCAACTATCGAATCCAGTGCTCCCGATTCCGTTAAGATAAAACAGCTTTGGAAGCTAAGTGACTCTTTGTTGAACACTAGCCAGTTTGCACCCGTCAAGAAACTATTGGAGCAGGCATTGACCATTGCACAGACTGGTGAAGATACCCATCGAATAGCTATTGGTTACCGGAAGCTTGCTGGTTTTTACCAATCAACCGGCGACTTTGCTACAGCCATATCCTTCTATTTAAAAGCACAGGTGGCTTTTAAAGCCAGTGATGATCAACGGAATTACATCCGAATGTTTAATTATGTCGGCTTCTGTTACAATCGACTTGACAAGACCAAAGAAGCCCGTCAGCATGTAGAGCGGGGTATGGCCTTGGCGCAACAATTTGGCTATGACCAGCTCCTGCCTGAGTTTTATAGTGAGCTAATCAATATAGACAGCAACAGTAAGCAGTACGCATCGGCGATTGCGTATACCAATAAGGTGTTGGCGTATTACAAGCAGAAAAAAGATTGGGATACCTACTATGGTACCCTGTTTAACGCCGGGTTGCTTTACAAAAATATGGGTCAGTACGTTCGGTCAGAGCAGGCGTTTCGGCAGTCGATGGCATATGCAATCAAAACGAACGACGAATTCTTGCAAGGCTATATCAACACAAGCATTCCTTACGCACTGATTCCGCAGAATAAATTAGACGAAGCGGAAGAAGCTTGCCACAAGGCCCTTATCTGGGCTGAAAAAAAGGGACTGGAGAAACATTCCATCTTAGCCGATGTAAACGAACATTTGAGTCGAATTTATGAGAAACGAGGAGACTTCCATCAGGCATTACTCTTTTATAAACGCCATATAGCCAGTCGTGATAGCGTATTTAACGCCACAAAAAACCGACAGGTAGCCGAATTGGAAGCTCGTTATCAAACGCGGGAAAAAGAAGAAAACATCCGGGAGTTAGCAGCTACCAATGCACACCAAACCCGCCAGATTTGGGCGGGTGTAGGCGGCTTAATTGTACTGACCATTCTGCTCGGAACACTGTACTGGCTGTATGCACGTGTACAACAAAGCCGCAGAAAAATTACCCAACAATCAAATCAGTTAACCCTGATGATGAGGGAATTACATCATCGCGTAAAAAATAATCTGGCCATTGTATCCAGTCTGCTTAAGCTACAATCGAATCGTCTGGATGATGAAAAAGCGATACAGGCGGTTCGCGTAGGGCAGCAACGTGTTGAAGCCATGTCGCTTATTCACCAACGGCTTTATCAAACAGACGAAGTAACGACCGTGAACATGCGTGCTTATCTGGCCGATTTGTCGGAGAGCCTAATGCGGGCTTACGATTATTCGGCTGACGAATTTGACCTACAACTCAATATCGAGCTCGAGGAATTGGACGTCGACATGGCTATGCCCCTGGGATTGATCGTTAACGAACTGATTACCAATTCGTTTAAATACGCCTATAACAAGGCCGATAGGAAACGCCCCTTGCTCCGAATCGACTTACGGCAACAAACCGATCAAGCACAAGCTGGTATTACGTTAGAAGTTCAGGATAACGGGCCTGGTATCGACATATCAGACTGGCAACAAAAGGGCAATAAATCTTCGTTCGGGAAACGATTAATAGCCTCACTTAGCGAGCAACTGGACGGGCATTTTGAACTACTCAAACAGAATGGGACTTTATTCCGACTCCACATGCCCAACATCCGGACTCAAGCATAAGCCTAAGCACCGTCAATTCCCGAATTTTATTAACTGCAATGTATGAATCCCGATGAACGAGTAAAAATTCTGATTGTCGAAGATGAGCCTATTCTGGCAATGGAATTGAGCGATAGCCTGGAAGATGAAGGATATGATATAGTTGGTATAGCCAATAATGGGCGTAAAGCGTTGGATATCTTCAAACGGCAGCCCGTTGATCTATTGTTGTGCGATATTACGATTAAAGGCGATTGGGATGGTATTGAAACAGTGCAACATATTACGAACGAGCGGCCCGTACCAATTATTTACCTAACTGCTCTGACCGACCGCGAAACGCTGGAACGAGCGAAACAAACTTACCCGGCAGCCTACGTCAACAAGCCCTATCAATTACACAGTCTTCGAACAGCCATTGAGTTAGCGATTCATAACTTTATTGCCCGAACCAATTCAGCACCAGCCAATCAACCCGAAACTACCTTATCGGATCGGGACATACTTGGCCGGGAAACAATTCTGCAAATCAACGATCACTTGTTCATCAAACAGAATTATCAGTTCGTAAAAGTGAGTTTAAGCGACCTGCTTTATCTGGAAGCCGATAATATTTATACTACGCTGTTTACCTCAGGCCGTAAATATGTACTCCGGCTTACCCTGAGTGGTATTCTGGAACGCATCAATTTACCGGAGCTCGTTCGCATTCATCGCTCCTATGCGGTTAATATCAACAAAGTAGATTCGTTTAATGAGGCTGAAATAAGTATTGGCTCCTATTTAATACCGATCAGTCGAAGCTACAAAGACGATTTCTTACGGCACTTTTTACATCGATAAAATTCAAGATCGGGCCGATACATATATAGGGAATAGATTGAAGGAGAAAATTCTTTTTGCGCAGTCGATAATTGTTGTAGCGAAAAGCCGTTTGAATTTTCCACTAACAAGAGAAGTTTGAGCGACTTTTTTGTCATTCCGACGCAAGGAGGAATCTCAAGTTTCCCAATAGTCAAGCTTGAGATTCCTCCTTGCGTCGGAATGACAAAAAAGAAAAATTCATTCTCCGTGCTTCTGTGTAAAAAATACATTTAAACAAGCATTTCTTTGTTGTATTTATTCCTGTAGTCAACAGGTGCTAAGCCAGTAATTTTTTTAAATATAGTCCGAAATGCTTTTGTATCCGAATAGCCAACATCATACATAATTTCATTCACTGTTTTCCGGCCTGTTTCGAGGCTTTTTTTAGCGGCTTCCATTTTTACGCGCTGCATATATTCAGCAACCGTATTAGACGTAGCTTTTTTGAACCGGCGTTCCAGATTTCGTCTTCCTAACGCAAATTTTGATGCTAAATCATCGACCGATATTTTATCCTGAAAATTTCTCTCTATAAATTCCTGTGCTTTTTTAATAGGCTCATCTTCATGATCTTTTTGACCCTGAAAAATCGTAAATGAAGACTGATTTTCCCGCTCTATTTCTATCGCAAACACTTTGGCTGCCAGAATCGCAATATCACGACCAGCATATTTCTCAATTAGATACAGAATAAGATTCAAATACGAAAATGCTCCCCCACTCGAATAGATGCCGTGTTCGTCAGTGATAATTTTTTCGGTTACCAGATCAACATCCGGGAAGAGTTGTTTGAATTGATTCGCAGCGAGCCAATGTGTCGCACATTTCCGACCTTTCAATAATCCAGTTGAGGCTAATAAAAAAGCACCTAAACAGAGGCTGGCAACTTCAGCTCCGTTTTCATATTGTTTAATAATCCAGGGAATAAAATCCCGGTTATTTTCTATCGAAGTTTTCAGGTCGCCATCAAGAGCCGGAATGATAATTAAATCTGCTTTTTCTAGCTCGTCGATTAACAAATCGGCATGAACAGTAAATAAGCCTCCGCTTATCGGTGTTTCTTTCGAAAGGCCAACTAGCTGCACCTTAAATAAAGGCCCTTCGCCCCTTGCTTTAAAAAAATTGTTTACTTCTGAAAATAATTGGCGGGTGCCTTCCAGACTACCTAAAATAGCACCTTTTGGGATTAGGATTGATATCTGCTTCATAGTTCAAAAATAGCGAAAATCACTGTCGGAATCAACCCTTACTTTGCCGTATTTACCCCCTATTGGCGTTACTAAATCGCGCTACATTTGTCTATAGCAAAATCGGAAATAGAACAACTAATACGTACCATGAGAAAGGTAATTTTATTCATGCATATGTCGCTCGATGGCTTCGTATGCGGCCCCAATGGCGAACAGGACTGGATGACCATGAGCGATGATGAAATGGGCAAATACCTCGCAGCAGATTTCCAGTCAACGGTTGATACGATCCTGACTGGGCGTGTCTTGTACCAGGGTTTCGCTAGTTTCTGGCCTTCCGTTCCCTCCAGTCCGGGTATCCCGGCAGAACTAATCGATTTTGCGAATTGGATGAATAATACCCGCAAGATTGTTTTCTCCAAGACCCTACAAGCTGTCGACTGGACCAACTCAGTCTTAGCCGAACAGAACATTGTCGACGAAATCAATCATTTAAAACAGCAGCCGGGTGGCGACATGGTGGTCTTCGGTGGGGCAGCCTTCGTTGCAGCTCTGGCCGAACAGAACCTGATTGATGAATACCGGATCAAACTGGAGCCAATCATTCTGGGCGACGGCAAAGCTTTATTCAAGGATGTTCATGACCGGACCAAACTAACGCTTGCCAAAGCCAAAGCGTTTGACTCAGGTGTGGTTGGACTTTATTATCAGGTCAACAGAAATACCCCATAGAACGCAGACTTTCAAGATCATATAAGATTAACAATGATTCTTTGAGACAAGAACGTAAAGAATGAGAAAGCTGATTTTTTTCATGCACACATCCCTGGATGGTTTTGTGGCAGGCCCTAATGGAGAAATGGATTGGATTAATCTGGACGACTCCCTGTTCGACTTCGTTGGCTCCATGACTGAGCAGGCCGACGCAGCCCTCTATGGCCGAGTAACTTATGAAATGATGCAGGCCTACTGGCCGACCGCAGCTGAGCAACCCGATGCCTCTAAACACGATATTGAGCATGGCAACTGGTACAACAGCGTCGCAAAAATTGTCTTATCCAAAACGATCAGTGGCGCTGGCTTAACGAACACAACCGTCATTGGCGATCAGCTTTCGGAGCATATCAATCGGTTAAAACAGCAGGAAGGCCAAAACATATTGATTTTCGGAAGTCCCGGCGCTTCGCAATCGTTATTAAATCTGGGGCTTATCGATGAGTTCTGGCTATTCGTCAATCCAATAATTTTAGGGCAAGGGCTATCCTTATTTGATCATGTAACAGGAACAACCAAACTAAAACTCCTGGAGACGAAATCGTTTGACTGTGGGGTAATCGCCATTCATTATGGGAAGCAGTAGTACTAGTATTATCAACAATTGAGTACACATAAACTTAGGATTTTCGTAGAGAATCGTGCCATCGTAGCAGCAGACCGTGGGTCAATTGACTTACCTGGATACCCTTGTCATAGCTCCCTGCGAAAGTCCTAATATGCTTGAAATTCTCCCAGAAACCACCAGTCACCTGCTACGCGAAAATTCTTCGGCCGTTTGTATGAAAAGGCTTGGCACTATCCAGCCTTTTTTAGAACTTGATAGCATACCATTCATTACCCTTGTAGTAAAGAATTTTAAATGAATCTATCCGGCTATTTCGCTCAACTATCATGCAACAATCACGCTCTAACAATTACAAAAGACATAACAATCAGCCAGTCCAACCCCCAAAGAATTACCATAGTCAGAAACGAGCACCGAACTCTCCGCCTATTAAAACCAAGAGCGGACAGGCCGGAGCATTCGCTCCTGTTAGTTTTAAGCCTAAAGTTGGTATTAGCAATCGGCCAGGGTTTGGTTACGATAGTAAGGCTCTAAGCGACAACGAAGGTGCCCCTATTCTGACATTTTCCTTACCACCTAAACACTTCGCGTTGGACAGGGAGGCCACCGAAATCCAAAAACAACAGGAGGTAAAAAGCGTACAGAAAGACCGTATTGTAGAGAATGTCAATGAGCATCTAGCTGGCGTCCACGGCTTGTATATCCCAGGCGGTCAGGATAACCTAGATCGAGAAAAAAACGGTCATATTGAGAAAGAGAACCGTGAAAACTATGAACAGGCTTTAATCAAAAGGGCGCGAAATTTAGGCATGCCCATATTGGCAGTATGCGGTGGGTCCAGAAGTCTGGCGCGTGGATTTGGAGGAATGGAACAAACGTTAACCGGTGAACAAATTAATATCCATAATCAAAGAGGTACTAGTACCATAGCTCACCCATTGCATTTTAGTAATGTTCCTACCGATAGAGATTCTTTTTCATCGAATCAGTTTTTTGGGCTTTTAGGTGGAGCGGCTCAGCCCAAAGGCCAAGTCAAAGAAATCGTGGCAAAAATCAATGCGATGAATTCCACCCACCAAAAAGTAGTAGCCTTCGGTAAGGATGGAGAAATGACTATCCGGGAAGACGTCGGATCAGATATTCTAAGAGTGAAAGGCAAGAATGTATCTGAAAAACGAATGCTAATTAATGGCAAGCCAGAAGTGGAGTTTACAGTCTGGGATGGAACTGGTGAAACTAAGACCCCAGAGGGTTTTGAAACACGATATGGAGCTCCCGTTATGGGAATTACCTCACACCCAGAGGCTATATCAGGAACCTCGGGAGCGAGAAAGGCATTTGACGGTCATCAAGACGCTATCAGGTGGTCAGATAATATCTTCAAAGGCTTTGCGCAGTCAATGCAAACTTACGCAGCCAAGCAGCAAGTACTTTCCGACCTGAAGTCTGGTAAGCCAATTAAATTAAAGCGTGTTACTCCAGTAGTAAAATCGGCCGCAGCCGTAGTACAGATTGAAGCCAAAAATCGATTACCGGGCAGACTGAAATGGGAATATAACACGGAATTGGTACCATTTGAGCCCGTATCTACAAAACTAGTAGCTCCCAAGACGGTAAATAGGCCCAGATTAACCGATATACAACTAGGAGAAATGCACAAGCAAACACCCAACTACAATCCATGGCATAGAATCAAATGGATAGAACAATATAAAAAAGATCATCCAGAAAATGACTATGTGTAGTTGTGCTAGGTCTATCAGCTACGCAATCGTGATTAATTGAACAAGGCTCATTTGTAAGTATAAGCTTACAAATGAGCCTTGTTCAATTAAATGAATATACTAAAGTTATTGGACAACAGCGTAGTCAGACAGCCTTCGGAAACAGACGGATGTAGAATGTATAAACATAACAACCCGCACAGAAACCAAAAACAGATTCGAGCGTGGCGAAAATTACCAATACCACTGTCGGGATAAGCGTGGAAATAGCCGCTAGTTGAAGGGCCGAGATAAGCAATACAAAGGCCAGCCCGATACGAGCCGCAAACCGCTTGGGAGCCTGATCGGTTCCTTTGTAAGGCAAACGAAACGCTTTGACCAACCACTCGGCCAAGTTACCAAGCGGGCTGTATTTCCCAAAGTCAAAACTCCGCAAGCTAAAATCGATCACCAGAAACAACGGTAGGGCTAACCAGTTCGTGGCCAGATAGACCAGTCCGGTAATCAATACCAAACCAGCCACCAGTCGAACCTTCGTTTCGTTAATCTGAACCCCATCAACAGGGCAGTCAAGGTTTGTATTCATATTCATAAGGCGGTTGACTATTCTCAAACCACTAGTGCTTTAACAAAATAGATTCTAGATGTTTCTATAGCTTCTCGGGGCCGCCCGCGCGGTCGGCCCCGAGAAGCTATAGAATCTAAATTGGAACAGCACTAACCTAATGCTTCAAGGACTTCAGCTTGTTGCGTAAAACCTTCAAAATTCTCGTCCAGAAAATGGTACTGAATCTGCCGGGAACGATCGACAACATACACAGCAGGAACAAACACATCTTCCGAAATACCCGACACCCGATCCCAGATTGGGTCTGTTTCCGAGTAAACGCCAAACTGACGAGCTACCGATTTGTCAGCGTCGTAGGCCAGCAACATAGACGATAAATCGATGTGTTTGGATAAATACTTAGGGTTTTCGTTGGTAAAGACAACCATCTGGCCTCCTTTCTCCCGCACTTCAGCGGCCATTTTTGTCAGTGCAGTTAAGAACGGGCGGGCATAACCTCCCCAGCAAGGGCAATAGAAACTAATCACAATTGGCCCGCGGGTTAGTAGCTCAGGCAGGCTCACCGTCTGATGCGATACGCCAGCTGTAATAAGAGACGCCTGCCAATAATCGGCGGTGTCGACCAACGAGAAGAAAGGAACTGATTCACCCGTTAACAAGGGACGAACTCGTTCAATCGGCTGCCGGTCTTTAACAACTACACTCCGTATCTCTCCCAATTCATTAACCATTTCCAGTGTCATAATCTGTATTGCTTAATTTAAGACTCTTAATCTATATATTAACTAGATTTTTCTTGAAAAGAAAGAAGCCAGTTCCAAACTGACTTGAATTTCCCGGACTAAGCGCTGCGCTCAACCAGAATCGATAGCAAAGGTGATAAGTATTTTTTAATTCTACAAGAAAAATCAACAAAATGATTATCAATTAGTTACCCAATAGTCTATCTACTTTACGGATTTATTCTATTATCTCTACTACTTATAAAGACAAATCATAAATAATCGAATAGAATTCGACTTATTTAATGGGCAAGTGTGACCCCTTCAGGGTCAAATATTTATAGTTGTTATAGTTTCCTATAGACATTTGACCCTGAAGGGGTCACACTAAAGCCATCGCCTAATTAACCTAATTCCAACAATTTTCTCAAGTCGATTTCTATATTTTACCCCTGCTTACTCAAAGAAGTCAAGCTAGACTAAGACTATTCGCAAAACTAGAATACGAACTACAACTAAAGTCAGTAACCATTCAGTAACGTAAGGCCAAAAATGTCTTTAAGACACATAATCGCTTCACACAACGCTGGTCAATAGTTGGTAGCTGGAGATAAGATGTGTTAACTAAAGCTTAGAATGAAAAAAGGGAACATGAGTTTAGTGAAAAACAAGAAAGTTATCTGGCTCTGCGCGCTGGCTCCGATGCTTTTTTTAGTGGGCTACCAGAAGGAGAAAGACCCGATCGATCGCCGGATTAAGCGCATGGCTCCCGAAAAAGCAGCCCAGCTAGCCAAAACCATCGAAGCTACCGTAACGCCCGAATTAGCCGAGGGGCTTACCCTTCGTTTGTGGGGTGTCGATTCACTGGTTGCCGATCCCATTGCCATTGATATTGATGATAACGGCAAGCTGTATTACACACGAACTAATCGGCAGAAAAACTCGGAATTTGATATCCGAAGCCATCAGGATTGGGAGATTGAATCGAACCGCCTGCAAAGTATTGAAGATAAACGAGCCTTCCTGCACCGGGTTCTGTCGCCCGAAAACAGCAAGAAAAACGAATGGCTCAAAGACCTGAACGGCGATGGCTCGCACGATTGGCGGGACATGACGGTCGAGAAGGAAAACGTGTACCGAATTGAAGATACCAACGGCGATGGTGTTGCTGATTTATCGCAACTGGTGGTCGATGATTTCCATGACGAAGTTACCGACGTGGCCGGGGGTGTTATGACCAATGGCGATGATTTGTACGTAGCCGTTGCCCCCGATCTGTGGCGCATGCAGGATAAAGACGGCGATGGTATTGCCGAAACAAAAACGTCTATTTCGCATGGCTACGGTATTCACGTAGGCTTTGGCGGTCACGGCATGTCGGGGATTGAAATGGGGCCCGATGGCAAAATTTATTGGCAGATTGGCGACATTGGTTTCAACGGAAAAGGCCCCGATGGCAAAAAATGGGAGCATCCGAACAGTGGCGTCGTGGTGCGCTCCAACCCCGACGGCAGCGATTTCGAAGTCTTTGCCTACGGAGTTCGGAACACCCACGAGTTTGTGTTTGACGAATACGGCAACCTGATCAGCGAAGACAACGACGGCGACCATCCGGGCGAGAAAGAGCGTCTGGTGTACATCGTCAACGGGTCAGATACGGGCTGGCGCAGCAACTGGCAGTACGGCAAATACCGCGACCCAAACAATAACACGTATAAAGTCTGGATGGACGAACAGATGTTCAAACCGCGTTTCGAAGGGCAGGCTGCGTACATCACACCCACGATTGCCAACTTCGTGAGTGGTCCGGCTGGCATGCGTTATAATCCAGGCACGGCGTTAAGTCCGGCTTACAAAAACATGTTTTTCCTCGCCGAATTCGTTGGAAACCCCGCCCGTTCGGGTATTCATGCCTTTAAGCTAAAACCAAAGGGAGCCACCTTTGAACTCGGCGAACAGAAGAAAGTCCTGGGCAATGTGCTTGCTACTGGCATTGATTTCGGGCCAGATGGCGCCTTGTATGTGGCCGACTGGATCAACGGTTGGGACACCAAAGACTATGGTCGCATCTGGAAACTGGATGATAAAGCGGGGGCAAATTCGGCAGACCGCCAGCGCACGAAAGCCTTACTGGCCGAAAAATTTGCGGCCCGTTCTGAAGCCGATTTAGGCGAATTGCTTAAGAATCCAGACATGCGGGTTCGGCAGAAAGCCCAGTTCGAACTGGTTAAACGGGGTGCTAAAGGCGCGACGGTTTTAGCGGCATCCACCAAGCAAACCGATAACCAACTGGCGCGGGTACACGGCATCTGGGGCATTAGCCAACTAACGCGTCAGGATAAGCAATATGGTCAGTTGTTGATGCCCTTGCTCCAGGACAGCGACCCAGAAATTCGGGCGCAGGCGGCCAAATGGCTGGGCGATGTTCGGTACAAAGAAGCGGGCGCAGCCTTGATTCCGTTGTTGAAAGATTCATACAGCCGCGCCCGATTCTTCGCGGCCGAAGCGTTGGGACGCATAGAGTACGAGCCTGCCATTCAGCCTATTATCCAACTTCTCGAAGCCAACAACGACGAAGACACCTACATTCGTCATGCGGGTAGCTTGGCGCTGGCTCGTATTGGTAAATCGGCTCCCGTTGTGGCTTTAGCCAGCCATCCATCAAAGGCCGTTCGGATTGCCGCTGTGGTTGCCCTTCGTCGTATGAGCAATCCGGGTATTGCCGCTTTCCTGGCTGATAAAGACGAGTTTGTGGTTACCGAAGCCGCTCGTGGCATCAACGATGACCTGTCGATTCCCGATGCTTTACCCGCCCTAGGAAAGGTATTGCCCAGCACACGGTTTACCAACGAAGCCTTAATTCGGCGGGCCATCAACGCCAATTTGCGCGTAGGCACACCGGAAGCCATGCAGGCACTGATTGATTACGCACAGAAAGAAGGGAATCCGATAGCCATGCGCGGTGAAGCGCTGGAAGCACTCAGTACCTGGGCGAAACCATCGGTACTGGACCGGGTCGATGGGCGTTACCGGGGTGTGATCGAACGTGACCCAGCAGTGCTAAAAACGAAAACGGCTGATCTGTACATCAAGCTATTAACCCATTCGGATTTAGCTTTGCGATTGAGTGCCATCAAAGCTATAGCAAAACTCAACCTAACCGAAGCGTCTGAACCTTTGTTCAGCCGGTTGGCGAGCGATAAAGAAGCAACCGTACGCATTGCCGCCTTGCGGGCATTGGCTTCCATGAACGATAAAGAAGTCAGTAAGGCCATTGAAACCGCTCTGGCCGACAACGAAAAAAGCGTTCGGGTAGCCGGGCTGGATTTACTGGCGAAATCGAGCATGCCGAAAGATCGGATGGTAAGCCTGTTATCGGATGTAATCAACACCCGCACGACGGAGGAAAAACAAGCCGCGCTGCTCACGCTGGGCAAACTTCCGATTGCTAATTCGCAGAAGACCTTCGATCAATTACTGGCCAAAATGACCGCTGGCACCATGCCTACCGAACTTCAGCTGGAACTGGAAGAAGCCATCGAAAGCAGCCATTCTCCTCAACTGTCAGCTAAATACAAAGCGATCACCTCAAAACTATCGCCCGATGCACTGGCGGTTACCTACAAGGGAAGCTTATTAGGTGGAGAGCCCGATCTGGGTCGACGGATTTTCTTCCGTCACCAAACGGCTCAGTGCATCCGCTGCCATGCCTACGACGATCTTGGAGGCAATGCCGGTCCTCGTTTGAATGGCGTCGCTAGCCGACTCACCCGTGAACAGTTGTTGGAAGCGTTAATTAACCCAAGCGCCCGTTTAGCGCCGGGCTTTGGCACAGTTAACCTGAAGCTGAAAAATGGCAAAACCGTTAGCGGTATTTTGCAGGGCGAAACCAGTACCGAAATCAAGGTAAAAGTGGGCGATCAGCCCGATGTAGCAATCCGAAAAGATCAGGTTGCCAAGCGAACAACTGCTCCATCGAGCATGCCCGAAATGAAGTATTTGTTGACCAAACGAGAAATTCGGGATGTAGTTAGCTTCCTGTCGACGTTGAAGGATGACAAGTAAAGTATCTGATATTGTGTAATGTGTTTTTTGTCATCCCGACAAAGGAGGGATCTTCGGTAAGTAATTAGTTGCCGAAGATCCCTCCTTTGTCGGGATGACAAAAAAGATCAACATCGAATTCGTCAACGTACCTCCCACTCATGCGCACCTGCGCCAACGCCAGTAATCTTCCAGAAGCTACCTTCGGCAACGGCTTTTACAACCGCCCCGTTTTGCCATACCTGGCTTTTCGCTTTCTTACGGGGCAAATAAATCACGCCGGTACTATTGGCTGGTAAGGTAGCACGCAATTGAAACCGCTCGGGCGTGTTGTCGAATGCGACCGAAATTGGTCCGCGCAAGGTAGCCAGTTGTAACGATGCCTGCCGTAAGGTATCGGGCTGGGGTTTGATCTGAACCGTTTCAAAAGCGGGTGTCAAGGCCTCGACGCCCATTAATTTCCGCACAATGATGTTGGCCGGAGCCGCTCCCCAGGCATGATTCCAGTCCTGATTGGGTTTGTATTTCGTGTCCCAGGCTTCGGTGGTCATTGTCGAGCCAGTGCGGATCATGTTGTACCAGCTACGCTCATCGGTCGAGGTCATCAGCTTCAGGGCATAGGCACTTTCGTTGGCGTTATAGAGCGCATCCAGCAAAAACTGCGACCCGTATACGCTACAAGCCATTCCACGAGATCGGATATGCGCCAGCACGTTTGCCTGGTGCTTTTCGGGAACCAGTCCAAACGCCAGTGCCATCATGTTGGCGTGAAGCGACGCGTGGTCTGTGCTATCACCATCCCGAACCAGCCCCGTTTTGGGGTTAATAAAGGTGGTCTGAAACGCTTTCTTAACCTGATTGGAACGGCTGGTGTAAAAAGCGGCATCGTCCGCCTTTCCTAAACGATTCGCCAATTGTGCCATAAACAGCAGTCCCTGGTAGTGAAAGGCATTCACGACCGAATTGTAATTCCGAAAAACGAAACCGTCCGTTTCCCCAACTTCTTTTTTGCCCAATCCTAAAACGCCCTGTTGCGGCCAATCGACAATATCCTGAATCGTAGGTCGGCCATCGAACGTGTCGTAGTGAATCGACTTTTTGAATTCGGCCGTTTGAAGTCCCGTTCGGGTGCTGATCAGTCCATCCGGGCGAGCCAGCGGGAGCAGAAGTTTGGCTTTCAGCTCGGGATAAAGGGCCTCTACTGTGCGCGGATCGCCGGAGTTCAGATAATCATACCAGGCAATCAGCACGTTTTGCAAGGACCATTCGGTAGGCCAGGTCGCGTGAAAAACCAGGTAATTCAACGACCGTTTGGCAATGGTATACTCCGAATCGGTAGCGTAGTGAGACAGTTGATTAATCAAAGCATCGGCCTCGTACGGAATCCGCTCCCGATCTCCATCCACATAATAGCCGCTGAAGGTCGTGGCTTTAATCGTGTGTTTGCAGATTTCCCAAACGCGGTTCAGCGTCGTATCGGAACTGGTAAATGTCGTAGCCGCGTCATCAAACGGATAGGTAACCATCTGACGAACAAGCTGCTCAACGCGGGCGCTATTAGCAGGCAATTCAACTTCTACATAGCGAAAGGGCAACACTTCGCCAATGTAATCCGGCATCAGGATGGCTTTTGGTCCCGTGTTCCGTTTGTCGGGTTTGAACTGAATGGTGTATCGATGCGAGCCTCGTTGCAACACAACTGGTATCCGACGGTACCGAAGTACACCCATTGGTTTGGTATTCACGTGCCCATCGGGCGTAACGGCTTCGCCGACGTGCAGCACAAGCGTATCCTGTTCGGCGGGGCTGGTTACGGTCAGATAAATCTGTCCGAAAGCATCTTTCCCGAAGTAATAAACCGTGCGTTTTGCGGCAAGCGTCTTTTGTGAAACGGGCGCTTCTTCGGTTTTCACAACAGGGTAATAAGGCGTTTCATAGTCCGCTAATTGGGGAGCCGTACGGAACGCTTTTGCCTGCGAAAAATCACTCTCGCTGTTCTGTTCATTCCAGACTTTTACCTTCCAGAAATAAATTCGATTGGCCTCCAGTCGATGATCAGCAGGTAGTAGATTACCCACACTTTGGGTGCTCATACGTTTACCCGAATCCCATACATCGCCCACATTGCTCTGGCTATTTTTGCGGGAGGAGCTTATAATCAGGCGATAGGCCGTCTGGCGGCTGTTCGCATCGGTTGTGGGCAACACCCAGCTAAACGAAGGTCGGGCACTACGAATCAGCGCTAGTTGACCAGCAAACCGGGACGAGTCGGCGGCATCGAGGGTTAGATTCGTTAAAAAGCCATTGCTCCACACCTGATCAGTATGGAGCAATAAATCGGTGCGTAGTGAGGTGGGGACTTGCGCGGAAGCAGTTAGGCTAACCGAAAGAAGTAGCCAAAAGAAACAATGTCGCATGAAGAGTCTTGTTAGAAAATGGAGCCGTATTTCATTCTGGATTCTTTCAAAGCCATGATCACAGTAGTTTTTTTGTCATCTCGACGTAAGGAGAGATCTCAAAATTGCCGCCTTGAGATCTCTCCTTACGTCGAGATGACAAAAAAATAGTTTAAGTAACAATCAACAGCTTCATCTAACATACCACGCCATTATTGGTTATCGTAAATCCACACTATGATCGTGCGGAAAATCTTCGCCACTCCATATTTTCTGCGCGCTCCATTTTTCGGGTGCACCGGCCCAGAACGGATCAGAATCGGGCAAACCGAGCGGCAGGAAAATATTGGTGGCAATGTACAGGCTACCCTGATTGTTGTAAAAGTCGGCCAGATCGGGTTGCGAACCATACAGGCCGATGGTCAGCCAGCCATTCTGATAGGTAGAAGGACTTTCGAGCGTTTTTTTAATCACAGCCGTCAGCGCGCAACGCACCTGAGCGGGTTTCAACTGCTCGGGTAACGCTTTCCGCCACGCCATATCGGCCAGATGCTGAAACACCGCGCCCCGGTACACAATCGAGCGGCCCGTAGCTGGGTAAGTACCATCGGTATTAATCAGTCGTTCCTGAATGATGGCATACCGTTCGTTGCGCTTCTTGATTTTGGCAATCATGCCGTTGTACGCGTTCGTTTTTTTGCCAATAATTTCTGTGATAGCGGCCAGATACGGATGCATCACGTAACTGTTGTAGTAATCATAGGCATAGGAAACCCCATCCGAGTACATGCCATCGCCAACATACCATTGCTCCAATTGTTGAAGGGCATAATCGACCCGCATCGGGTCCCATTCGTAGCCGTATTTACAGAAAAAGGCTTCGGTCATGGCCGAGAATAGCAGCCAGTTCGAAAATACGGGTTTAAACTGGCGGGTAGTTTTCAAGGCTTTAACCAGTCGTTGCTGATCAGTTTTGTTCAGGTTTTCCCACAGCCAGGGGGCTCGTACAAACGCATACGCGATGTACGACGCATCGACCAGTTGCTGGCCACCAATGTTGAAATACATGTAATCTTTGGCCGTTGAATCGAGCGCGTTCGACAGCCCTTTCAGCACCCATTTCCGGTACTGATTCCGCAAAGTCACTTCCTCTGCACTTCCACCTTCGCCCTGCAACCAGGGAGCAATGCCACTCAGCACACGACCCAGTACTTCAACGTACTGTACCTGTATGCGGTGGTCTTTGTTATCAATTCGTTTGGAGACCACCTTCGGCATTACAATACGCAGACTGTCCTGAGCCAAACTATAGATAACGGGTCTGACCATCTTATCCATCTCGGCCAACCAAAACTGACGATCGCTAACCGTCGGGGCATTTTTTACCGATTTGGCCGTTGGTTTTTTCTGGGCATATAAAGCGCTGTAGGTCGCAAGGGCGATCAGACAGGCAATAAAAAAGCGAGTGTTGAACTTCTTCATTCTTGAATGTTCTTTACTATAACACAGAGTTATGTAATCACGCAGAGTTAAATCTAAATCTGTTTTGTATGACCCCTTCGGGGTCAGATGTTTATAGCATCAATAATCTTTCTATAAACATTTGACCCCAACGGGGTCACACATCTTGCATCCTCGGTCTGTATCCTTACAATACGAGGATGCAGGTCGAGATTGGCTTGGCCCCTTAGGGCCTTCACAGCGTATCGTTGGTAGTATAATTTAGTTCCCAAAGAGGTCAATGTGCCGTTAGGTACATAACCGTTGTGTACCTAACGGCACACGTAACTATGCAAGAGGCTTTTTCTACCGACGCTACGCTGTGAAGGCCCTAACGGGCCAAAACTTGATTAGCTACATTTAATCCCCTTGGTCCTGAGTATATAGGCCAAGATAGCAATTCAATAAAATCCTGTTTTATCGGCAGTTCGGCTGTAAATCCTGTCAAAATGAATCTCTATTTTTTGCTTAAAAACCGATGCATCTCGCAACCGGCTAGTAGAAAAGCGCCGACACCGAAGTTGGTGGTTGAGTTGGCATCGACTACCTGACCGGGAATGGCTTTTTCGCCAATGGGTTGCACATAGCCAATCTTGCCGTCGGGTTGCAGGGCTACCGTCGAGAGGTAGTTCCAGCCTTTTAGGGCGGTTGGCAGGTACGTTTTTTCGTTGAGATAGCCGTTGTTGATGCCCCACAGGAAGCCGTACGTAAAGAAGGCCGTTCCGCTGGTTTCGGGACCGGGTGCGTGGTCTTTGTCCAGAATGCTCCGGGTCCAGTAGCCTTCGGGTTGTTGCGCTTTGCGGATAGCTTCGGCTAACCCTTTGTATTTCGCGATGTATTCATTTCGGTGCGGATCGTTCTTTGGCAGGTCTTTCAGAACTTTGGCTAATGCTGCAAACACCCAGCCATCGCCCCTCGCCCAGAAATCCTTCTTGCCGTTTACGCTCTTATGCTTCGGATACACATACTTCGCATCGCGGTAGTACAGCTTTTCGTCGGCGTCGTACATGATGCTGTTGGCATACGTGAAATACTCGTACAGCTTCTTCAGATAGTGTTTATCGCCCGTCACTTTGTAAAGCTTCGTCATCACGGGCATCACCATGTACAGACCATCGGCCCACCACCAATAGTCGTTATTGGGTGTACTCATTTCGTAGGTCATTACCTCCTTGGCGCGGGCAATTTTCTGTGATTCGGGCTTGAGATTATACAAGTCGATGTACGTCTGGAAGCAGATTTGCCAATCACCGAACAGCACGTAGTCGTCGGTTTCGCCATAGGAATATTTCCATGTCGATTTATCGTCCGACTTCGCTCCCATCCACTTATTCTGCTCCGACCAGGCTTCCGAATACTGTCGGTACGCTTCATTTTTGGTCATGAAATAAGCTTCCATATTGCCGGTATGGTAGGCCGCATTGTCCCAGAACGCCCGTCCGTGGGTTGGGTGTGTCGATTGCCAGTGGTCGTTTGCCAGTTGAATAGCCTTCAGAACGTCGGGGGCCAATGGCTTTTGCTGGGCCCTGATGCTAACGCTAATCAACAGTAGCAACGCCAGTATATACGTATGTTTCGTCATGCAAATCAGTTTGCTTTTGCCGATTTCCAAATGGACAAATCCCATTCGTTTGTCCATTCGATTACGGGCTGGCTATTCTCAAATTTGATGGGCAGCCACAGGTACCGACTGTCTTTCAAATCGTTCGGATTCCATCTGTCAGCCATAAAAATGAACGCGTCTTTCTTGCCCTGAACTGGCTGAATGTAGGTCGATTGCCCATCGAATGTCTTGTCGGCCAGGGGACCTTTCATCGGATCGCCAACGAGTTTCCAGGGACCAAACAAGTCCGTAGCGGTATGCAAGCTGGCCTGATTCGGGGCCCAGCCCGTGCAGCCGCTCGTGATCAGATAATACTGGTTATCTTTCTTGAAAATGGCCGGTGCTTCCCGGTGATTACTGAATAACAGCGTGTCCTGCGTGGTCGCCGAGAGGTAGTCATCGCTCAGTTTCACAATCCGCAAATCGTAATTTTCGCGGGCCGAATAGATGTGGTAGGCCGAGCCATCTTCATCGACAAATAGGGTCATATCGCGCGACATATGCCCATTCGGCCGGAAGCTTTTCACGTACTGGTACGGCCCTGTCACGTTATCGCTGATAGCAACCCCAGCCCTAGCGGCTTTATAGCCCTGCCCCGGCAATTCGAGGTGAAACCACATCACGTATTTCTTCGTCGTCGGGTTATAAACGACTTTGGGTCGCTCGATCAGTCCACCTACGGCAATCTCACTCTGCGGATCGGTTGATTTGGGCAGGACTAACCCCTCGTTTTTCCAGTTGTAAAGATCTTTCGACGAGTAAGCCGTAACGCCTTCGGAGGCCGATTGGCCCCGCTTTTCGCCGAACCAATAGTACGTTTTGTTGGTGTATAGCAACCCGCCACCATGCGCGTTGATCAGTTCGCCTTTGTCATCGTACCAGCGTTCGCCGGGTTTAAAGTCGGTTTGTTTTTGTGGAAGTGTAGGTTGAGCTTGACAAAGAAAAGTGGAAGCCGTTAAACTGAGCAGGAGAAAAGCGGAGGCAAGGATTCGCATTGAGTAAGAAGTTAAAGTAGTGCGGACATCCTGTCCGCTTAGCTAATAGTCGCAGTGATAAACTAACAACTGATGGCTAAGCGGACAGGATGTCCGCGCTACTCAATTAATAACCAGGATTTTGCGCCAGAACAGCGTCTTTGTTCAACTGAATTTCTGTCAGCGGAATTGGCAGTAGCAAATGCGTGGTAGTCAAGCCGCGCAACGGGTTAACAGCGCTATTCGAGTTAAGCCGCGTGGCCCGATCGACCAGCGTTTTGGTCCGCATCAGGGTCATTCGGCGGTTTTCTTCGCCAATCAGTTCACGAACGCGCTCGTCCAGAATGAAGTCCAGATTGATGTCGGCCGAGGTCACTTTACCTACGTTCGGATAACCAGCGAAAGACCGCTCACGTAGAACGTTGATACTGGTTGCCGCAGCATCCAGCTTACCCTGTTTGAACTGAGCTTCGGCCAGCAACAGGTAGGTTTCGCCCAGACGCATCAGGATAAAATCCTTAATCATAGCGTATCCGAAGGTATCGTTCGGATCGAACTGGTACCATTTGGTGGTATGCGGAGCAATGTTATACAACGTATCGGTACCGGTATAGGGAACCAGTTTGCCGTAGGTAGCAGGCTTGGTCGCGTCGTTGTACACGTACCGGCGACGGATATTATACTGCGAATTGCGGATGTCGCCCGTTTGATATAAGCTATACAGCACCCAGTTGCTGAGCCGTAAGCGCCCCAACGCCCGGCCACCCGTTGAATCTGACAGAGCCATGCCGGCTACGTTGTGGTAAGCCGCGCCCCACACGCGACGTTGTTGCGGGTTATCGGTAATACCGCCCACAACGGTCGTTGGGTTTTCCTGTTCCAGTACCCAGATGGCTTCGGTATTGCCCTGTACCCGACGTTGGTTACCGTAAATAAACATGTCGTGGTAATAGTCGCCAGCCTCAGTTGCCTTAAGTCCATAGCGTTTTTTGATCAGGCTGAACCGGCCACTACTGATAATTGCCTGGAGTTGTGCTTCGGCTAGATCGGGTTTATCCATCCGCAGATAGGCTTCGGCGAGCAGCTGCATAGCCATAAATTTATTGGCCCGTCCGTAAAGCTTCCCTTTCGAGTTAGATTTAACGCTTTCGATATCCGGTAAATTGGTTACGGCAAACGTCAGATCGTCCACAATCAGTTTGTTCACCTCATCGAGCGTAGCTCGAACGAAGTCCGTTTTAGGGCCTGTGAGTGCCTGCGTCAGAATGGGTACCCCCCCGAAACAGGTAGCCAGGTTATTGTAGGCATACGCCCGGAAAAACTTAGCTTCGGCACTAATTTTTGCCTTACCTCCGGTGCTGATAGCGGTCAATGTAGGCGCTTCGGCTCCGTTGATAATGGTGTTCGCCAGGTTGATCATTATGAAATTCCGGTTCCAGGTACGCGCGGCAGCATTGTCCGTAGACGTCAACTGTGCGTAGTTGTAATACGGAATCTCAACGCCCTGCTGGTTAGCGGTCGCATTGGCTACGTCGGTTCCAACCTGCCATACGCTTGGCCAGCCCTGCTGATCGGACCAGGAGAAAATGGTGCTGGTATGGTTGTAAAGGCCCACCAGCGACGCTTCGAAACCCAGCGAGTCGTTCAGCGTAACGGGGGTGTAAGACGAGTACGGTTTTTCTGTCAGGAAATCATCCTTACAGGCCGACGCCAGTACCAGCATCGACAGGGCAACTATCTTGATATATGGTTTCATGAGACTATAAAAGCGAAAGAGTGAAAGGCCAGGCGAAAGAGCGAAAAACGCCTTTCGCCAATGCTCGATTAACGCAGGCTGATGTTCAGGCCAAGCACAAACGAGCGGGTCAATGGGTAGTTGTTCGTCCAGCTCGTGTTTGGATCGCTGGAGTTGCCCTGCGTTCCGCGCGACTGTTGTACCGCTTCGGGGTCCCAGCCGATCCAGTTGGTAAAGGTGTACAGGTTCCGACCGCTCACATAGGCTGTCAGATTACCCAGGTGCAGTTTATCAAGGGCTTTTTGCGGGAATACATAGCTCAGCGTTACGTCTTTGATACGAGTGAAGCTGGCATCCGATGCGTAGCCATAACCTCGTGGGTTTTTAAACGCCAGCGATGGGCGGGTCTGACTCATGTTGTCGGCAGTCCAGTAGCCCACGTCAATTGGCGTGTTCCGTTTGCCTGTTTCATCCGCGTAGGTCAGGTCGGCATTATTACGCGTAACACCCTGTACCGTCTGGACAAATACGTTCAGGTTGAAGTTTTTGTAGTGGAATGTGTTCGTTAAACCACCCGTCCATTTCGGAGCCGTTTGACCCAGAATCATGCGGTCGCCATCAGCCGTAATCTTTTTATCCCCGTTCAGATCGGCAAATTTTAGATCACCAGCGACAGCACCGGGGTCCTGCGATGAAGCATCTTCGCCCTTCTGCCAAACACCAATCATTTTGTAGTCATACACGACGCTAATGGGTTGCCCAATAAACCAGCGGTTACCCAAATCGTCTTTCTTGTCGCCGTAGAGGTCAACAATGCGGTTGCGGTTCGAGGCAAATACGACGGTAGTTTCCCACTTGAGAGCACCCTGCGTTACGTTGCGGGTATTCAGGGTCAGTTCTATACCTGTGTTAGAGGTCTTACCCAGGTTGTCATACACGCTCGAATAGCCCGTGATAATAGGCAAGCTACGCAGCAGCAACAGTCCGTCGGTGGTGTTTTTATAAACATCAATGCTACCGTTGATGCGGTTATTGAGAAAACCGAAGTCTAAACCCAGGTTACGGCTAACGGTGCTTTCCCATTGCAGGTTGGCGTTTCCTAAGTTACCCGGCTGTGCGCCGATGGTGCTCACGCCATTGAAGGGCGACCGAACGGTATTGTCGGTCGTGATGGTCCGGTAAACGCTGATCGCTTCGTTACCCGATTTACCATACGAGAAGCGCAGTTTCAAATTGCTCACGGCCCGAATATCTTTCATAAACGATTCGTTGCTGATGTTCCAGCCAATAGCGCCTGAAGGGAACAAACCGTACTTGGTCGTGTTCGCTCCGAATACCGACGAACCATCACGACGGGCTGTCAGGGTGAATAAGTAGCGACTGTCGTAGGTATAGTTGATCCGGCCCATCTGTGAGTTCAGACCATACCGATCAGCATACGAGCTACTGGACTGCGTGGCCCCAGCGCCTAAGTTATTGTAAGACAGCTCATCGTTAACAAAACCAACTGCCGTAGCCGTGGTGGTATTGTACTTCCTTTGTTGTGCGCTGTACAGACCCGTGAAATCAAGATGGCTTTTACCGAAGTCTCTGGTGTAGGTCAGGATGTTTTCGATGGTATAGCTACTGGTTTCGGTGTTGTATTTCTGCGCCGTTCCCAGCAGATCATTCGCAGCCCGACCAACGTACGAGGCTGTGTTGGATGGCAAATACGAATAGCCTACGTTCAACCGATATTTTAGCCCCGTTAATACGCCCGGCAGTTTCAATTCTGCATACCCATTGCCGTTGAAGTTTGAATTACGGTCGAGTCGCTGGGTTTTCAGGCCGATCATCGGGTTAGTATAGAGCTGCTCCGGGAACATGGAATAGATCATATAACTGCCATCAGCATTGTACTCCTGACCATATGGACTCATCGCCGTAGCGTTCAGCAGGTTAGCCCGACCACCATCGCGATTGTTGTTGGTCAGGAATAGCGACGTTCCCACTGTCAGGTAATCGGTCAGGTTAATGTCCAGGTTCGACCGGAAGCTAACCCGTTTGTACTGGTAGCCTTTGATCGCTCCTTTCTGATCCAGAAATTCGCCCGAAATGAAGTAGCGCACATTGGAGGTTCCACCCGAAATACTTAGGTTATGATCCTGCAACACACCCGTTTGGGTCGCTTCTTTAAGCCAGTCGGTGGTAATACCCGCGTTATAATTCGTTAACTCCGTATAGTTCGGAACAGGGCTGGTTAGGGTTTGCCCCGTTTGAGCCATGTAATCAGCATACTTCTGAAGATACTCGGCGCCGTTACGCGGCTTCAGCACGTGCGCAAAATTTTCAATACCGGCATAGGTGCTGTACCGGATGGTCGGCTTACCCGTGGTTCCCCGCTTGGTGGTTACCAGAATAACGCCATTGGCCCCGTTGGTTCCGTAGATGGCCACAGCCGACGCGTCTTTCAGGATTTCGATGGATTCGATGTCATTTGGGTTGATGTCGCTGAGCGAACCACCTGCCTTGCTCAACGGAATACCATCAACGACAACATAAGGACCCGAGTTGGCATTGATCGAGTTCTGACCCCGGATCGTTGTTGACGGAGCGGCACCCGGAACCGACGACGACTGCGAAATATTCACCCCCGCTACCGATCCCTGAATGGCCTGCAACACGTTGGTAACGGGCAGTTGCGACAAGCGCGATTTGGGAACCGAAGCAACAGCGCCCGTAATATCTGAACGTTTCTGCGTACCGTAACCTACCACCACCACTTCATTGAGCGACTTTGCATCGCCAACGAGTTGTACGTTCACTACAGTCTGGTTACCGACGGGCACTTCCTGCGGTGTATAGCCAATAAATGAGAAGACAAGTACGGGATTGGCGGTACCATCGGGAATACGTACGGTGTAGTTTCCCTGCGCGTCGGTATTAGCCCCAATCGAACCACCTTTCAGGGA
The DNA here is from genome assembly GCF_054776755.1 of Spirosoma litoris. NCBI lineage: Bacteria > Pseudomonadati > Bacteroidota > Cytophagia > Cytophagales > Cytophagaceae > Spirosoma > Spirosoma litoris. Next base: position 297,544 of record NZ_BAAHBI010000075.1, read on the forward strand.
GACGGTAGCGCCCGGTAAAGCATCTCCTTTTTCGTCGGTCACTTTCCCCGTAACCGTAATAACTGCTACCTCTGACGAATGCACACTGGCATCCATCAATCGGGCCGAGGCAAAAATGGGGCTGCTATTACTGACAATCTGCTGGGCGAATACACCCCTCACAGGAAGCATCGCACCACAAACAAGTAGCCATTTAATATTCATAAAGCGGATTTTTAGGTTTCTTCAGTTATTGGAGATTTACTTGACGATGCACAGACAACAGGCAAATAAACTATTTGAATAGTGCAAAATTAGAGCCGCTCACGCGAACAGAAAGGGGGGTATTTCGCCAAAAAGAGGGGGATATTTCAGCAATCGAAACTTAATTATCAGTACGTTACAGATTGTATCAGTCAGACTAACGTAGGAGTCTACAAAGAGAGAAGTGCAATTTCTCTGGAATGCAAAAATGACTCTCTCCAAGGCAGGATACTGGATTTATTTAAGCCTTGCCAATAAGAGGCAGTATACGTGATTGGCGTAACAAAGCAGTGTGTCGACAGATCGTGTATCGGTTGAAATAGCTGTGTATATACAGCAGGTATCTTCACAAATCGAGGACGCGGTGAAAGTTGCCGAAGACAGGAAAATAGCTTTAACGAAGATCAGATAGCAACAAAACAATCTAACAATATTATTTCAGATGAGTTAATAAGTAGTCAGGTTTGAAACTTTTCAGTTTATAAAGTATAGCCTAGTAATGATAATTGCAGCGGGAAGTGGCTCAATAGAGTAGATAAAAGAGCCGATTTCTTGCCGAACTTAATCGGAAAACGCTATGAAAACGAACATGAAAATTTTGGCATTAGCGGGCTTATTAGCAACCGCGTTCTGTACAATCGATTCAGATAGTGCCACTGCACAATCACCCCGAAGAGTCATTGTCATTCCTAATACCCCACCTATGCATCAAGCACCAATAGAGCAGGTATGGGTTCCGGGTCATTATGTTCAACGAGGACGGGATCGTATCTGGATCGATGGCCACTATCAAACAGCAGCCCCTCAGTACGCCACCTACTCAAAACCAGCCCGGTATAAAACCTGGAACCCTGGTTATTGGCGGCCAACCCCGCGTGGGCGGGTCTGGGTAGAAGGATACTGGAGTTATTAGATATGCGTAAAAGGCCCTGAGTTAGCGCTCAGGGCCTTTTTTTAATAGCTATTTGCAATATATTCTGGCGTTCTCATACAGCTCCGATATAGACGGCACTGTGAATGCCAGAGCAGAATGCCTGTTGAATGGATTTATTGATTACAGGTTATTCACAGCAACTTTAGTCTCTTTGGTGAATGTTAGCGATCGTTTGGTCACTTGTTCCTGAACAATAGGTGTTTGCACGGTAAACGTTTTTTCAACGGTTTCGGTACCGGTAGTCACGCGAATGGTGTATGTACCATCGGCAACTTCGTTTAAATCGAAGAGTTGATTGACTCGTTGCTCCTTCTTAGAAAGAGTACTCATGTATAAAGCCTGATTGTCTTGATTAACCAATTCAATACGGGCAGCATTAGTGGTTGCTAGCTTTACCAGAACAAACCACAGTTTTAAGGGAGCTTTGGCAGGATAAACAGCCATTTCAAGTGTTCCGGGAACTACCTGTGCGCTTGATGAAAACAGACTATTTACTGAAAAGAAAAGAACGAGAAGACTTTTTTGAAGTATGTTGAAAGACATCGTAATCGATTATTTGTTGACGAGGCAAAAGTAGCGGGAGCCTTCTTTACGCTCATTATCAATCAAATAATCATTATGTAAAGCCTATAACAACATTGATAGAAATAATTTCAATAACAATGAGACTACCTAACCAAATAAAATTTGGCTCATCAAAATTGTATTTTGTTTTTTGACGTGACAGGCGAATTGTTGGCTCGTGTACGCGATTTTCGTCTTCCATGAATTCTACCAAATTGGATAGAACACTATATTATGGAATTGTAAAGCAAGACATTTGCATACTAGCTCTGTGTATGTTTTTTTGTCATCTCGACGTCAGGAGAGATCCGCTCCGGTAGCCCGGTCAAGCTTGACTAATTAGAACATTGAGATCTCTCCTGACGTCGAGATGACAAAAAATAGGCTTCAGGGACTTAAGTAGACCTCATTAAAAATAACAAACTCAGCTATTTTCGAGCTACAATTTAACCTTCAGCGTGCGGACAGGATGTCCGCGTTACTTATTCCCGAGTCTGCAACTGCTTCAAAATGGCAGCTAATTGTTTGGGTCTGTTCATATAAGGCGACAGATCGAACAAGGCAACTTTGCGAAATTCAACAGGGTGACTTTCACTTTGCAGGGAGATGTAGCCTTTATTGAGCAGTTGACCGTCTTTCTTAACAGCTGGATCATAGTGAATAACGTTGCCCCCTCCTATCTGTGGCTTTGAATACGTCAGCACGGTATCGCCTTCAACGATGTGTTTTATCAGAGAATCACCCAGAACCAGCGCTTCGGCATGCACCCACTGATCGCCGGGGTACGTTTTTGAGTTCGAATCAATGCAGTGGGGTGTAAACAGCTTACCATCCAGCACAACGTTGGTACCGGGCGTACACAGATTGGCGGTGTGCCGTTCGTGCTGGCCATCGCCCCCGAGCAGTTGCATTTCCATCGAAATCGGGAAATCCTGTTTCAGGCCCATCGTTTCGGGCGCTTGTCCGTGCAACATAGCCCCACTGTTACGAATTGCCCAGCCGGGACCACCTTTCACCTGATCGCCTACGAATCGATACTCCATTACCAGCAGATAAGCCGAAAAAGGTTTATTGTAAAAGATGTGGCCGTATTGCTCATCAAATTCCTTGTACTGATCGTATCGGACAACCATCTTACCATCCTCGACTCGGAAAGTATTTCCGTAGTTATCGTTGAGCGGGTGTCCTGTTATCTTCACCGACCAATCCTTTAGGTCTTTGCCGTTGAAGAGTTGAATCCAGTTATCGGATTTTGATTTGGCTTTTTTCGATTTGGACTGACCCGGTCTGGACTGACCAATGCAGAGGCCGGTGATTAGCAGAAAGCTAAGGAGTAAGGAGATATTTCGCATAATGAGCGTGAAGTTAAAGCGCATTTTTGGAAGCCAAATGGTGATTTAAAGAAAAGAGACGAGACAAAGTCTCGTCCTTTCTAAACCAATCCTAATCTAAAATAAAGGTCTTTAATTAACGTGAATTATGGAGAATTTACGAATAGAATTACGCTAGTTTTTTGTCATCCCGACATCAGGAGGGATCTTCGGCAACTAGTTATTTACCGAAGATCCCTCCTGGCGTCGGGATGACAAAAAATAATATTATAAATAATTGACAATCAGTTTATTACTTCAAAACCTATCCATTATTCATGTTAATTACTTTTTCGTAGTGTCAGGTGCTTTCACCTGACACTACGAAGTCAACTAATTTTACAAGCCTATTTTCATTTCCCGGTCGTTGCGGAACCAAACAACACCCAATCCAGACTGAAAAGATCTTTGTTTGGCGTTTCGGGCTTAACAAACACGAAATACAGATCATGCTGACCGCCAGGATCTTTAATGGGCGTACTTACGGTCATGTATTTGTCCCAATTGCCCGTTGCGGTGTAGGCCAATGTACTGATTACCTGTCCCGTCGGCGAATCGGTATGCACCTCAACTGTCGCGTTTTTGTCTTTGGATGAGTACAGATACGTAAGCTGGCTAATCCCTTTCAGATCGATATTTTTCAGCACGAAGTACGATTGGTTGTGAATGCTGCCCAGCCGTTTGCCTTGCCGGCTAACCACGTGCAGTTCGTCGGCTTCGCTCCCTAAAATTTTTGTTGGCCGTAGCACAAGCACGTCGGTTTTGGTTAACGCTAACTGCGTTTTAGGTTTTCCGGGCGGAGGTGCCAGTGAGCCTTTGTCTGTATACGAAGCAGTCAGCACATAACGGCCTAGTTGTTCTTTGCCAACGTGCTGATTCAGCGTCAGGCTACCCTGTTGTGGCAGTCGATTTTCCGAGGGTTCGTTGCCCAGCGACAGAATGTATTTCACCATTTCGGTGGCTTCCTCACGGGCCAGTTGTGGGTGCGCACTCATGGCATGCTCTCCCCAGACGCCCCCACCGCCAATGATAATCTTGTTCGCCAGTTTGGCCGTAGCCGTTTTATCGTCGCGGTATCGTTTGGCAACTTCCGTAAACGCGGGCCCTACCGACTTAGCCGCCAATTGGTGACAGGCTTTACAATCGGACCCAGCAATCAGGTTTTTCCCTAAACTAAACGAAGCCGTTAACTGCTGGTGGCCCATTTGTGGCTCAGGGTTTACTTTCGGAATATAATTAAGCACCACTTTCACCCGCTTTGGGTCGATCAGTTTATCCTCTTTATCGCTCACCTTCACTGCATAGGCCAATGGCGTTTGTGTTGCGGGAAAGAACGTGCGGTTCTGAGCTGTCTGAATTTCTACCTGTGGCGTTGTGTTACCCACTTTAATCGTCAGGGTATCCGTACTGGATTTACCCTGCTGATCGCTAACGGTTAATACGGCTTTGTAAATGCCATTTTTACGGAAGGTGTAGGTTGGATTTGCTTCGGTCGATGCCACCGTTTTACCCTCAAACCGCCAGGCATACGTCAATTGGTCGCCTTTGTCGAAATCATGACTTTTATCGCCCGTGAAAGCAACCGTTAGTGGAGCCAGACCAATGGTATCTTTGGCGACGATCTGCGCTACGGGCGCGCGGTTGCCACCATTGAAATCGACTTTCACCAGACGGGCATCTTCATTGTCAATGCCATAGACCGAACCGTATTCCAGCATATAGACACTACCATCGGGCCCGATTTCCATATCGACCGGCCGACGAAAATCCCCCGTCTTGGGCATAAAGGGTTCCATTGATACGAAATTCTGCTGGTCATCCAACCGAACGGCGTACACCCAGTTCCGCATCCAGTCGTACATAAACAGGGCTTTGTCGTAGTAAGCGGGCAGTTTTGTGCTCGATTTCAGGGATGGGTCATAATGATACACCGGGCCACCCATGGCACAACGTCCGCCCACGCCTAGTTCAGGAAACTCATCGGACTTGTTGTACGGATACCAAACCATCGCTTTCTGAGCGGGTGGCAGATTTTTTATCCCCGTATTGTTGGGCGAATTATTGACGGGAGCCTTTGTATCGAAAAGAGGACCAACAGCTTTCGTCGCAAAATCATACTGATAATACGGCTTATTATCGCCCACGAAGTAAGGCCAGCCGTAGTTACCCGCTTTTTTGGCCTGATTAAACTCGTCGTAACCCCGCGGTCCCTGCTGGCTATCGGTTCCCGCATCAGGACCAATTTCGCCCCAATACACAATGGACGTCGCCGGATCGACCGAAATGCGGTACGGGTTCCGACAACCCATCACGTAGATTTCAGGACGGGTTCCTTCCATACCTTTCGGGAATAAATTTCCTTCGGGAATGGTATAGGAACCATCTTTTTCAACATGAATCCGCAGGATTTTACCCCGCAAGTCATTCGGATTTCCCGCCGAGCGCTGGGCGTCAAACGTTAAGCGGCCAGCGCGTTCATCAATCGGTGCGTGTCCGTTCGATTCAAAGGGCACGGTATTATCGCCCGTCGATATAAACAGATTGCCGTGTGTATCCCAAGCCATCGAGCCGCCCGTATGCGCACTAACTTCGAGGTCTATGGGGAATTCGATGATTGGTTTTTCACTGGCAACATCCAGCGTATTATTGTCATTCATGATAAAGCGGGCAATACGCTGTTTGGTCTGCTCCTTATCCTGAACGGTGTAGAAAAAATAGAGGTAATGATTCTGGCTGAAATGCGGATCAATGGTCATTCCCAATAAGCCGTTGAGGTACTTATCGACCGCTTTCGCCGGAAAATCGTACAGCAAGCGTGTTTTTTTCGAAACGGGATCGTAGAGGTAAAACTTACCCGCCCGCTCCACAAAGAATACCCGGCCATCGGGCGCAACGGCCAATTCCATCGGCTCGTTCAGGTCGTTCGACAGAACCGTTTTCGTAAATCGATTTTCCTCCGGGCGACTTAAGGTATCGGCCTGTACGTGAACTTTCGTGGCAGGCAGTTGTGGAGTGTTCATCCACGTATTGGGCAAGGCAGTTAGCCCAAGTAGCATTCCAAGCGATAAGCTGTAGTTAATAAACGGTAAAAACATGGACTATAAACGATACGATCGATACGAATTTGCGCACATAGGTTGCCACCTTTCCAGCAAAACTGGCGTTAACTAATAATGGATGCTGGGTTCTATGATTTTGTTGATTCTAGCAGTTTTATTGATTTTCCAGAATCCATTGCACACAAAACCCTGATTCACATCTTACTAAAATCAACAGAGTGAAGCTGTTTAGGATTTTAGTTGGAGAGCATTTTTGTCATCCCGACAAAGGACCGGGCCGCCGGAGCGGGGATCTTCTGTAGCCGGGAGTTTTTCGGCCGCACCCGAAGATCCCTCCTGGCGTCGGGATGACAAAAATCACTCAACTCTTATCCCTTTTTCAAAATCCTAAACAGGTTCGTTATCAGATTATAAATCGTACAAAAGTAACCCGCCGAAAACTGCCAATGGGGTTAGTTTTCGTCAAAAGTAGGGGGTAAATTAGTCCTTAATGAAGAAGTGGTTTTTAATCTGTAGTTATTGCTTTTTAAGCGCTGTTCTGGTGCCCTTGGCTGGTATTGCTCAGCGTGAATCAGATCAGTTTCGATTTGAACATATTACCGTTAATGAGGGTCTTTCGCACAGCGATGCCATGTGCGTTACGCAGGACAAAGCGGGGTTTATCTGGGTAGGTACGAATAAAGGCATTGACCGCTACGACGGGTACGGCTTAAAGCAATACGATTTGCCCCTCAACGATGAAGATGGTATAGCGAGTAATCGAATCCGAGCATTACACATTGACCAGAATGGCCGACTCTGGGTTGGCGTCGAACGGGCGGGGTTGTTCTGGTACGACGCCAGCAGGGATCGATTCGTCAGTGTTCGGGAATTGCCGGGGACCACCGACTTTGCCCTGTTTATTCAACAACTGTCACACACGAATGTCCACGCTGTTACCACCGATGGACAAAATCGACTCTGGGTGGCTACGCAGCACTTTGGCGCATTTATGATACAACTAGATGCCAAAGGAAAACTCGTTGGAATCAAACAGGTAGGACTAACAAACCACCCAACTCAGGAACCGAACATTAATAAACTGGCTGTTGATCATCAGGGCACAATCTGGATTGGCACGCTGGGGAACGGACTTTGGTGTTTTGACAGCAACAAAAATCTAGCACAGGCAACCACGTTACAGGCCACCAAAGTAACGTCGCCCGATGCCATCAACATCCGATCGCTGCATCTGGACCGACGGGGTGATTTATGGATTGGCACCGATGACCAGATTTTCTGGATAAGTAAGCAGAAATTAAATCAGGTACCGAATCTGGCTGCCCAACCGTTACAACGAGCCTTTGCCGATATCGAAAGTCTCTATTTGGATTCATCGGATCGACTCTGGATCAGCACGAATTATGGATTGTTGCTCATGAATGCCGGTCCCGTAACAGGCTCAACACCTCCGGTCAATGAACAAAGTGTCCACACTTTTCTGCCGCTAGATACCGATCCATTCAGTATAAATTCCGTACGAGTGCACGATATTCTGGAAGATCGATTTCACAATCTCTGGCTGGCTACCTCAGCCGGAGGACTAAATCAACTGAAACTCCGCGCAAAGCCATTTGGCCTGATTCGACGGCAGATGGTTGGGCAAACGACCCCGGCAAACAACTACATCAACACCATTTGCAAAGACGAAGCAGGCAATCGGCTCTGGATGGGCACACGAAACGGCTTTGCCAGCTATGATCTGCGCACGAAAACCTATCAGAATTACCTGAACCGCTCTCTATCTGGCGATCTGAACGGCATTGATGTGTCCACAATTTTTCAGGCGACGAACGGTACACTCTGGATCGGCACCCGCTATTACGGACTTTATACGTTAAATGGGCAAACCGGCTCTACCTTAAAGCAATTACCCCATAACCCGGATGAGGTTGATTGGGGCGGTATTAGTATAGAAAGTATTACCGAAGATCAGTTTGGGTCGATTTGGGTGGCTACGTTCAACGGGGGTATTCATCAGTTTAATCGGCAGGGTCAACACCTGAAAACGTACAAACAACCGATCTTACCAACCCATCAGTTCACGGCGCTCTTTTACGATAAACCTCAGCAGATTTTATGGGCGAGCACACGGGATGCAGGAGTCCTGAAGTTACAGGTATCGCCCGATGGTCTGCGCCTGCTCAAGCAATTCAAACATGAACCCAATAACCCTAACAGTCTGAATACCAATTACGCCTGGCCACTACTGAAAGATCGGCAAGACAACTTATGGATTGGTACCATTGGCGGTGGTTTGCACCGATTGTCTACCCAAAACGGTCAGGAAACGATTGAACGATACAGCAAATGGGTGCCCGAAACCGACATAGAAAGTCTGCTGACCGATGAATTGGGTAATCTCTGGATTGGCGGGGCGGGTTTGTATCAATTCAACCCATCGACCAAACGGTTGTTTCATTATGATGTATCGGACGGTTTGCAAAGCAACTCCTTTAAAGTGGGGGCTGCTTACCGGGCGTCGGACGGAACGCTCTATTTTGGTGGCACAAACGGCATTACCTATTTCCAGCCCCGTACGCTGTTGCCCAACCCCTACCCGCCCCTGGTGCAGATTACCGAATTGCGCATTCTAAATCAGCCTGTGGGAATCGGCGATACACTCAACGGCAGGGTTTTATTGAATAAACCCTTTTACGAGCCTCAATCTATACGCCTGAAAGCGTCGGAAAATGATTTCTCGATTGAATTTGTCGGGCTGAATTACGCGAATCCTCAAAAACAACAGTATGCCTATCAATTGGAGGGATATCAATCAGGCTGGATGCAAGCGGCTCCTGGCCAGCGGATAGTTAGTTTTGCCAATCTCTCGGCTGGCGATTATACATTTCTGGTCAAAGCCAGCAACGATGATGGCGTTTGGTCGAAGGAGCCAGCCGTCCTGCATTTCACCATCCTGCCGCCCTGGTGGAAAACCTGGTGGGCCTACCTGATCTACGCGGCCATTTTGGGCGGAGCTTTGATACTCTATCGGCGCATTGAACTGGCACAGCAGACCTTGAAAAATAAGCTGGCGCTCGAACAGTTTAAAGTCGAAAAGGAAAAGGAAGTAACCGACACCAAACTTCGGTTTTTCACTAATGTCTCGCATGAGCTTCGTACACCCCTCACGTTGATTCTGGGGCCGATGGAAGAACTGGCTTCGGCAGGCACTGGGCTCCACAATGTGAAAGACAAAATTATGCTGATGCACCAGCAGACGCGCAAATTGCTGGATTTGGTGAATCAGTTAATGGATTTCCGAAAGGTCGAATCAGGTCATATAGCGCTACGAGCCAGCCAGGGGAATATTATAGCTTTTTTGACTGAAATTTTCCTGATTTTCAAACTGAAGGCAGAAGAGTTGCGGCTGGACTACGCGATGGAAGCACCTACGGAAGCCATTCCACTGTATTTTGATCGGAGTAAACTGGAAATCATCTTAACCAATCTGTTATCTAACTCCTTCAAATTTACGCCGGAGGGCGGCAAAATCAGATTACTGGTTTCGGTCGTTGGTTCACCCGACTCGCCCGCTGTTTTTCAGCAAGATACACTCCAGAACAACTACCTTCAATTGATTGTACGGGACTGGGGTGTTGGCATGAATCCCGACGTATTGGAAAAAATCTTTGACCCCTATTATCAGGCATCGCATACCGAAACTATGCGGATGACAGGCACCGGCATTGGGCTTTCGCTGGTGAAGCAGTTTATGGAAGTTCATTCGGGAGAGGTGTCGGTACAGAGTGCGCAGGGTGTTGGAACAACGTTCACACTACGATTACCATTTGGGAAAGAGCATCTTTCGCCCGAATCCATTCGAGAGGAGCCCGCTCAAACGGAAGTTTTACCAAACCTACTATCCGAACCGATTGAGGCCGAAATAGCTGACGAACGGGATGTATCGACCTCGCCTGTTCGATCGACGCGCATTCTGTTGGTAGAAGACAATGACGAACTTCGGCAGTATTTACAACAACTCTTTGCCCCAACGTTCGATGTATTTATGGCGTCGGATGGCATAGAAGGCTGGGAGAAAACCCTTGAATTATTGCCCGATCTGGTGGTTAGCGATGTGATGATGCCACGCAGTAATGGTCTGGAACTCTGTAGGAAAATCAAGCAGCATCCAAAAACGATGCAAATTCCGGTGGTGTTGCTGACCGCCCGAGCGGCTGCGGTGCACGAACTGGAAGGCCTGGAAACGGGTGCCGACGAGTACATGGCCAAACCATTCAATCCCAAGATTTTATACACCAAAATAGCGGTGATACTCCAAAGTCGATTCCGACTGAAGGAGTATTATCAGCGCCAGATTTTGTTAGAGCCAACCGACATTGTTATTCCCGATGAAGAAAAACGACTTCTGGAAAAGGCGATGATCATTGTCGAAGCCCACCTGTCCGACCCCGACTTTACCGTTCCCGTTTTAGTACGCGAAATGGGCATGAGCCAATCCGCTTTTTACCGACAAATCAAAGCCATTACGGGGCAATCGGTGGTTGAATTTATTCGAGATGTCCGGATGAAACGAGCGGCTCAGCTGCTTACAACGACCTCGCTTCGCGTTTCCGAAATTGCCAATCAGGTTGGCTTTGAAGACTTGAAACATTTCCGAAAAACATTCCAGAGTTTGTACACCCTATCGCCATCCGATTACGCGAAGCAGTATCGGGATGCAGTTAAAGTGGAGGGGTAACCGGGGCGCATCTGGCGCGGGTATTTACCCGTGCCCACAATTTCGCCAGTATTCACTGGCGTGTTAAATTGATTATGCACCAGTGAATACTGGCGAAATTGAAAGGCACGAGCAAATGCTCGCGTCAGAACACTATCACATCTACTTTCTAATCTTATTCTCAAACAGAAACACGCCATTCTTATTGGCAATCACGATGTCTGGTTTCCTGTCTCCGTTCATGTCGTGCGTCACGATGTTGAGGCCCGCCCCCGAATCATTGTCGATCACGTGCTCTTTATAATAAGGCGCTTTGCCGGGCGTGAACTCAAACCAGAGCAAAATACCCGGATCGCTATCGCCGGGGTCACGACCGTGGTGAGCCAGAAACCGCTTTCCGGTAATGTAATCCTTCCGACCATCGCCATTTAAGTCGGTCATGATCGAGGAATGAGTTTGCGCCGTGGTGTTGCTCATCAAGTGGGTTTTGAAATTGATTTTACCCTGTTCATCCATCACCTGCTCGTGCCACCAAATGCCCAACGCGTGTGCCGACGCACTGACTACATCATTTTTTCCGTCGCCATTCACATCCATTATCTGCATGTGTGAACAGGGTTCGCCGATATCAGCCGGATGAAACACCCAGTTCGCGGATTTTTTATCGGCCGTACCTTCAAACCACCCTTCCCGAACGACAACATCGTTGAAGCCATCCTTATTGATATCGCCATAGCCGATTCCGTGGGAGAACGTCTCGGTACCCGGCACATTTTCCTTACTTAAGGCAAACCGTTGCCATTCGGCGTCGCCGGGTTTTACTGGGGCTTTTAACCAGACAATCTGTTTCTTAGCCTTATCGCCACAAAGAATATCCAACCGCCCATCACCATCGATGTCAATAAATCCTGGCGATTCATTCGCAATGCCCATCGAATCGGACAGGATATGTTTTTTCCAGGGTCCGTCAGCACTGGTTTTAGGATTCTCAAACCAGAAACCGGGCTTTCCGGGAAAGTCAATAATCACGACATCATCCCAACCATCCTGATTGACGTCCATTCCCAGATTGAGGAACGATTCACTGTATTCCTTCCGTGGGTCAAACACGCGCGAGGGGGCCATCTCGTGGCGTGTCCAGTTGGGGGCTTCGAACCAGTAATAACCAGCCACGATATCCATCTTGCCGTCTTTATTCAGATCGGCTACGGCTACACCTTCCGAGATAAAGTCTCGTGTAATCGTTGTCTTTTTAAAGTCTCCATCCGGGACAACCGGTTTTGTTGGCTTGGCCACGTTCGCAGCGGCATTCGTTGCCTGTTGCTGACGTACATTGAATAGTGATTTTTCCTGCCCGTACACAATGGTCATGGAGAAGCAGAAAATCAGTAGCAAGCCCAACGTATGCGTGCTATCTGGTTGACACGTTGTATTCATGTAGTCTATTCAGTTTAATGGTTTAAAAATCTCCCAATGATGACCAAATGGATCTACGAGGTGGCCTAATCTGTAGCCGTAATCCTGATCAGCTACTGGATAGATAACCCGAGCACCTGCTAGTACGGCTCGTTCAAAAACAAAATCTGGATCACTAACTTGTAATCCAATCCGCACAGGCGTCCCTCCTAGTTCATCCGGACTAAGATTACCATGTTCTGGTGATTCATCGGCGACAACAAACCTCGCATTTTGCATGACCATTTCTGCAACGACAGAGCCATCCGAATCGGTATTAGCCATGAGGACAGTAGCCCCAAAAGCCATTTTGTAAAATTCGATCGCCAATGCTCCATTTTTGACCGTTAATGTTGGGACAATGGCGATGTGATGGTTTTCCATAAATACAGTTAATAATTGCTTATTCTTCCAGCGTCTTGGCAATCAACATCTGAAGTTCGTGCGTTTCGTGCGAATGTTCCAGTTTACCGACGCGGTCATTCAACTCTTTGAGCAGTTTTTTCGAATCTTCCGTACCGAGGGCACCTATGCGTTGAATCGTATAAGGCAGCATTTTAGGCAGTTTCGCTTTCTCGGCCATCTGGAGGGCGCGTTTCGCATCGACTGCCGACAACGGTTCGGCGGCATACCATACTAGCAGGGGCAGGTTATGATCCTCTTTATCTTCCGATTTCTGAACAAGCGCATCCAGCACATCCCAACGCTGATTGGGGTCCAGACGGAGCATGGCCGAAGTTAGATAAAGCCGCACAAGGGCAGAATTATCTGTTTTGGCCAAATCTGCAAAGCGTTTCAGTGTTTCGGGAGAAACGCTTTTGTTCTCTGCCAATAACTGAATCGCCCAGCTTCGGACGTAGTCACTTTCATTCGACAGTAAGTCCACCAGTTCTTTTTCGGTCAATCCTTTTGTGACATGAAGCGTCCAAAGTGCCCGAAGTTTACGGGTTGCATCGGGGTTTTTCGCCAGAATCTCCTTCAATGCTTTATGGACCTTTTTATTGGGGCCATGCTCCTGCAATAGTAGCCGGGCCTGCCGAACATACCATTCGTTCGGATGCAGTTGATAATTCACCAGCTCCATATCCGACGCCTTCGCCAGATCGACCTGCACCCATTTATCGTTATCGTGCGTGATCTTGAAAATCCGGCCCATCGTTTTGTTATGCACATCGGGGTTCGGGCTGTGGCATTGGTTCTTATCGTACCAGTCGATGGCAAATACCGATCCGCTTGGGTCGTATTTCATGTTCAGCCACTGCGACCAGGAGTCGTTCATGACCAAAAAATCAGGCTGGTGCGTCACCAGATAGCCCGATCCTTCGCGAACGGGATGGTCATGATTTAACCGGGCCCCGTTGATGTTGTTCATGAAAATATCGTTGCGGTATTCTTTCGGCCAGGAATCACCACCCAGGTAAATCATAGCTCCTGAGTGAGCATGTCCCCCACCTGCCGAAGCTGACCGGAAATTACCCGCATGTGGCCCCCGTTCGCCCAGCCAGTGCACGTGATCGGCGTGTGTTTTGATGTCGTCGTAGGTGTAGGGATTGAAATGTTTACCCGCCTGCCGGAAATAGCGTCCACCCTGAATCATCTGATACATATGCGGAATCACACAAGCCGTCACGAAGGCATGACCATAATCGTTGAAATCCAGTCCCCAGGGATTGCTGGTTCCTTCGGCAAACAGTTCGAATTTCTGCGTAGTTGGGTGAAACCGCCAGACGCCCGCGTTCAGCTTCGTCCGTTCCGAATCGGGGGCACCCGGCTTGCCCACATTCGAGTGGGTAAACACGCCATGTGTACCGTATAGCCAGCCATCGGGCCCCCAACGAAAGCTATTCAGCACTTCGTGCGTGTCCTGTGTTCCCCAGCCATCGAGCAGTTTTTGGGGTGCCCCAGTAGGCGTATCGGTTTTAAAATCCGTCGGAATGAATAACAGATACGGAGCCGCGCCGAGCCACACACCACCCATACCGACCTCAATACCACTGACCAGATTCAAGCCTTCGGCAAAGACTTTCTTCTTATCCAGGGTTCCGTCGCCATTGGTGTCTTCAAAAATCAGGATGCGGTCTCTCCCCTGCCCTTCCGGTGCCGGAACAGGGTACGTATGCCCCTCAACCACCCAAAGACGGCCGCGCCAGTCGATGGTAAAACAAATGGGTTTCACAATGTCGGGTTCAGCAGCCGCCAGCGAAATCTTAAAACCGTTTGGCAGTGTCATAACCTTAGCCGCTTCGGTACCCGAAAGGCCCGCATGAAGAACAGGATCAAGTGGTGGCAGGATGATAATATCCTTCTGTTTTAGCTCATTCGGAAAGTTCGGGCGTGTAGGGTAAAATAGAAATTCATCGAAGTTGATGTGCGCCCATTTATCATTGGCGATGTATGGAATCTGCGAAATCCCTGTCTCGTTATCGACAATCCGAATAAAGATCTCCTGATTCAAATACGGTTGTAGATCGACAACAACGGGTTGAAGTGTGGCACGGCCTTGTCCGGTGCTATGAAAAATGACTTTATCTGTACTTGCCTGAACGATTTCTACCCGCGTGTCCTGCAAGGCTCCTCCCGAAACCCGAAAAGCAGCAAACGGCTGCGTGACTGTGAACGGCACAGACGTTAATGTTCCGGTCAGTTTATAGTTGGCCGTACCGCCACTGCTCAGGAAGTACTTTCCGGCAAAGCCAATGGTCATGTCTTTTTCGTGAACGGGCGAAGGGTCCTGATCAACAAGCGGATTGGCAAACGCATCACCAGTGGCCGTCCAGTCTTTCAGCGTCCCCGTCTCGAAATTCAGGTTCAGTGGCTGTCCGTTTTTTGCGGGAATCTGACCAGCAATAGCAACGTCATTAACATTGCCTTCCACTACCTCGAAGTTGCCAACCATACCGGCAGCCCGGTGGCCGGGAACCGTACAATAATAGGTGTCGTTTTTATCGGCGGTGAATGTAATGCTGGTACTGGCTCCCTTATCATTGATCGACTTACTTTTCAGGCCGAGTTTTTCCAGCGCGATATCGTGCGTCATCTGCTCGGCATCGGTAATGGTAATCCGCACCCGGTCGCCTTTATTGGCTTTTAGGGTTGGGTTGCGAGCCCCATCTTTCGAAAAGTACCCCAGCATAGATGCCTCCAGCGCATACTCCCGGTCGACCTTTTCGGTGGCCGGAACTGCTGCGGCTGGTTTAGCTTTGGGTGCCTGAGCCTTGCTGTAAGGGTTGGGTAACGCAAGACCAACAAAAATGACAGACATGAGCAAACGGAATTTGTTCATAGGAATAAGGGATTTTTAACTTCTTCGGTATTGGGCGATCTCTATTGAGTTACGCTTTTGTACGACCCCGATGGGGTCGAATGTTTATAGAAAATCACGCTAACTATAAACATCTGACCCCATCGGGGTCATACCAGAAAACATAATATCCAGCTAGCAACCAAATACTTACCATCACATCGTTATCAAATTCATATTTACTCATAACTCAGAAATAGTCAAGTCTCTGAATTCAACCTGAGCCACTCCTCCGCTGTGAATCTGAACGGCAATTACGCCTTTCGACGGAATTTTGCTATCCTGCTCTATATAGTCGCAGGTTTTAACGCCGTTGATATACAACTCATGGTGGTTACCCTTGCAGCGAATGATGTAGCTATTCCAGCCATCTTCTTTCAGGATTCGTTTGAGGATGCTCAAATCACCGCTCACCAGTTTTTCGCGTCGGTGTTCGTCATATAAATCACCCCAATAACCATTGCCAATGTCGGCCTGATAGCCAACTATTTTTCCGCCTTCCAGAATTGACCGATACTGTATCCCGCTGTTGATCATACCTGTTTTGGGATCGCCAGATAAGCGAAACAGGCAACGAAACTCAAAATCGCCGTATTCTTTAATCGTATGTAAGTAAGTATTTTCGGGTATCTTTTTAACGCCGTCTCCGCTTCGAATCACGCTATCTTTTACAAACCAAAGCGATGCGTGTGCCGGATCGACTGTCTTCCAGCCCGTCAGCGTTTTTCCGTCAAACAGCGATTGCGCTTTTACAGTTGACTGGGCTAAAAGCGGCTGTCCATGACCACTATAAATAGCTAGTATGAACAGTAGGATCAAAAATCGCCAGTATAGATCTGGTCTTTGCCGATGATGAGTCCAGGTTGATTTCATCCATTTAGTAATTTCGCAGGTTTACATACTATAAAGTGTCTGTAAACCTTCTTATTACTCATCCCGCCTTTTGATAAAACGTCATCTGCGCTTTTGTGATGCCAATGAGTCCGTCTGTATAATGCTTCCAACCTTATAGGCATTACTCAATTAGCTTCTTCCAAGCCAAAAAGAACACTGCTCATTCAAGCTATAGCGCCACAATTTCGCTATTATTTAATCCAGTTAAGCGAAAAATAATCCTGCCAATATACTAATAATGAGCAATTTAAAGACGAGTTTAGAGTAAAAAATGAACGGTCACCAAGGTTTACTATATACGTTTCAATTTATTTGTTACCATATTTTCATATCCCTATCGATGAAAGCATATTACCTAACCCAAACTTCATCCAGATCAATAGCTTGTGTAACGCTAAGTATCTTACTTTCTTTACTTGCAACCCAATTATCGGCCCAAATCATTACCACCGTAGCAGGGTCTACTCTGAAAGGCGATGGAGGCCCAGCTATTAGTGCGGCCCTGAGTACACCAACGGGTGTAGCCATTGACGGAAATGGCAATCTCTTCATTGCCGATCAGGATAATCACCGTATTCGTAAAGTAACGCCCGATGGGACCATCTCTACGGTGGCAGGCACTGGAGCCTATGGCTATAGTGGCGATAATGGCCCAGCCATCAATGCTACGTTGGGTAGTCCTTCTGGCATCGCGGTTGACGCGACAGGGAATCTGTTCATTGCCGATCAGAATACCCATAGCATCCGGAAAGTGGCTACCGATGGAACAATCACGACCGTAGCGGGCAATGGTATAGCTGGCTTTAGTGGCGATACTGGACCAGCTGTCAATGCCAATTTACACACGCCATACGCAGTAGCGGTCGATGCAACCGGCAATCTCTTTATTGCCGATCAGGCCAATCATCGGATTCGGAAGGTCGCTGCCGATGGTAAAATCACGACTGTGGCGGGTACGGGTACACAAGGTTATAACAGTGATAACATTCAGGCAACCGCGGCTAATTTAAATACACCTTCTGGCATAACGGTCGATGCAACTGGAAATCTGTTTATTGCTGATGCGCTTAATCACCGCATTCGTAAAGTAGCGACCGACGGCACCATTTCCACCGTAGCCGGCACGGGTATTCAGTCTTTTGGTGGCGATGCGGGTCCAGCTACTAATGCACAGCTAGCGAACCCTACGGGTGTGGCGGTCGATGCGAGTGGTCAGCTTTTCATCGCCGATTTGGCCAATCACCGTATTCGCAAAGTAGCGACCGATGGCACCATTTCCACCGTAGCGGGCACGAATACACAAGGATTTAGTGGCGATAATGGCCCCGCTACCAGTGCTTACCTGAATAACCCTTCTGGTATAACCGTGGATGCGGCAGGCCAGCTTTTCATCGCCGATAAGACTAATTACCGGATTCGGAAGGTGGCTACTGATGGGACTATTTCTACTGTGGCAGGCAATGGCACACCTGATTTCAGTGGCGATAACGGCCCCGCTATCAATGCGGCCCTGGGCAGTCCTTCCGGTGTGACAATCGATGGAAGTGGCAATCTCTACATTGCTGATAAGACCAATTATCGCATTCGAAAAGTGGCTACGAATGGCACAATTACCACCATAGCAGGCAATGGCTTATTCGGTTTTAGCGGAGATACTGGTCCGGCCATCAATGCACAGTTGGCTGGGCCCACAGGCGTGGCGGTGGATGCGAATGGCAATCTGTTCATTGCCGATCCAGATAATAATCGGATTCGGAAGGTCACTACCGATAGTAAAATTACAACTGTGGCGGGCAATGGCACCGCCGGTTTTAGTGGTGATAATAACCCCGCAATCAATGCGGCACTCAACAATCCGACAAGTGTAGCGCTCGATGGCAGCGGGAATCTGTACATTGCCGATCGCACGAATCATCGTATCCGTAAAGTAACCCCCGGCGGTACCATTTCTACCGTAGCGGGTACGGGCACCGCTGGTTTTAGTGGCAATAATAGTCCAGCTGTTAATGCAGTACTCAATAATCCTACAGGAGTGGCGGTCGATGAGAGTGGTAATCTGTATATCGCTGATCGGGATAATCATCGCATCCGAAAAGTAACCCCCGACGGGACCATTTCTACTGTAGCGGGCAATGGAACTCAGGGATCAGGTGGCGACAATGGGCCCGCTATCAACGCCAACTTAAATACACCTTCCGGAATAGCAGTAGACGGGAACGGGAACCTCTTTATCGACGACACGTTTAATCATCGCATTCGGAAGGTAACTTCGGATGGTACAATCTCTACGGTTGCGGGAAACGGGGCACCGGGTAAAGATGGTGATAATGGGCCAGCTACTAGTGCCCAACTCAATGCACCGTTTGGTGTAGCGTTGGATGGCTCTGGCAACCTATTCATCGCCGATCAGGCCAACAACCTTATTCGCCGGGTCAGTGCGCCGGCCAGTGTGCGTATAAACCCCTCTACATCGATAAGCGCCTGTGTTGGAAGCAGTTTCAGTCTCACAGCTACAGCCATCAATTTCACTCCTACTTCGTATACCTGGACTAGCCAGCCTAGTGGGTTGTCGGCAAGTGGTGCTTCGCCTGTTTTCACCGCCCCTTCCGTCAGTACGGCGACGACCTACACGTTAACCGTCACCGCTACCGATGGAACAACGAATGTAACAGCAAGTGTAAACGTAAGCGTCAATCCATTGCCCGTTCCTACGCTAACGGCGAGTAACCCATTAAATGGCACACTCACCAGTGCCACGCTGACTGCCAGCGGAGGTACTTCTTATTTGTTTAGCGGACCCGGTGTCGTAAGTCAGAATTCGATATCCGGTACAGCAGTCGCCAATGTTTCGGGGACTTATTCAGTAACGGTTACGAGTATCGCTGGCTGCTCCAGTACAACCAGCGTGGCATTGCCCGGTACCGATTTAAGTCCGACTATAGATTTGCCACAAGCTAATTTCCCGATTGGTAGTACAAGCAATTTTTTGGTGAATGTTTTCGAAGTAAACGGCTTGCCGACGTCCATGAACAATGTAGTCATCACGATTACTGCCCCTACAGGTTATACGCTTTCGTTTGCTAATTCGCTGACGAGCATTATCGTATCGGGGGGTAGCTCCACTCCTGTGGAGGTTGATAATACCAAATGGACAGTCACGTCGATGACGTCTGGCGTTCAGTTGACCTTAACCATTAATAGTGGGCAATTTATAGCGGCTAAAGGCAAAGCTACCCTGGGTTTCAGCCTCAGCCGAACAACGGCTAATTCAGGAAGCACTTCCAGTATAACGGTGAATGTCAAAAACGATGCTGCCAAAACCTATGACGGCAACAGCACCAATAACGTCTACGCCCGAATCATTAATGGCCTTTAGAAGCTAACGTAGTTCAAAAATAGGGTTTTTGATTCTATAGATTCTTTGGGATCGATTCGAATCTATAGAATCAACTGAAGAGTTACCCCTTCTTTGGGTCGAGCACGACATGCCGAATACGCTGACGCTTCCAGGTATACGTTACGTGGATAAGCCCATCGGCAGTTTGAATGACAGCCGGGTACGAATATTCTCCTGGCTCATTTTCGAGTACGGCCAGTGTTTTCCAGGTTTTTCCATCGTTAGAAATGGCAATATCGAGCGGTGTTCTTGGTCCACCAGATTTACCCGGCGTAGGCGCCACAGGGTTATATACCAATACCTGACGACCATCTTTCAGCGTAACCGCATCGGTGCCTGAGTTCGGGTTGGGAAGTGTTGTCTTTTGCAAAGGCGACCAGGTTTTTCCGTCATCCTTCGACCAGGTTTCGAGAATAAATCCACTTTTCTGGCTACGACAAAGGGCCTGCAACTGGCCATTAGGATAGAACAGAACACTAGGCTGAATAGCTCCGTCGTTAATCCCATCATTAATAGCCTCTGTTTTCTGCCAGGTTTTACCCCAATCGCTGGTTCGCTCGAAATGCACTCGCCAGTTGTGATCTTCTGAACTGGTCGGGCAAAGTAACACACCCGATGCCAGCAAAACCGGTTTGTTTTTAATCGGCCCCAAAATTCCCTCTGGCAGTCGCTCGGCTGCCGACCAGGTTTTGCCATTATCTGTCGATCGCTTCAGCATGCCCCACCAGGTCGACGGGCTTGGCCCAACCTTGTAGAATAGAATTAATTCGGCACCAGGTCTCTGAAACAAAACTGGATTCCAGCAAGGCAACCGCTTGCCATCGGGTTGCACGCCTATGGCTACTTCAACGGGTGTTGTCCAGTTACCATTAGTTTGGCTGCTCACCCAAATTCCAACGTCGGGATGGCGCTCACGTGTACCACCAAACCAGGCCGTCACTAATCCTTTCGGGGTTTCGGCTATCGTTGAGGCATGACATTCTGGAAAAGGGGCTTTTTCATAAATCCACTCCTGGCGAAGGATCGCCGGATTAGTTGACTGCGCTAAAACAGAAGGGGCAGTTAACAGACATAAAACAACAAGGTATAGGTAGGGAGTTTTCATGCCCCAACAATACGAAAAGCTGTAAATATTAGCTAGT
Organism: Spirosoma litoris; assembly: GCF_054776755.1. Lineage (NCBI taxonomy): Bacteria > Pseudomonadati > Bacteroidota > Cytophagia > Cytophagales > Cytophagaceae > Spirosoma > Spirosoma litoris. Next base: position 318,623 of record NZ_BAAHBI010000075.1, read on the forward strand.
CGGCCAATAAACCAATGCGCTAAGTAGGCTAAATAAGCAGGGGTTTACGGCAAAAATATTTTCAAAAAAGCACCTGCTCCCATCGGCACATTTCTTGTATTATGTCCTAGTAGTCACCTTTTATTTATATATGCTTAGTAAGACTACTTTCAGTATAAAGCACAAAACAATACATAAATAGCACAAAAATGAATCTATACTATCTATCTAAAAACTCATTTTTCTCGCTAATTAATTAAGAGAAGAGTGAATAATCCGGCAAAATTTCGGATTCGATTAGTCCCCAAAAGTGGACACCAGCCAAGCCAAATACCGTGCCAAACCTAGTGTTTAACAGAATTGGCCATCAACTGGCTCTGCGCTGTTTTTATCAAAAACTACCTCCCCTCCACACTTAAAATAGGCGTCTATGATTAACTACTACAGGCTAGTACATAAAGCTCACCAATTACGACTAATTGTCTGCTTATTGCTCCTTATCCCGACTATTACTTCTGGTCAACTTCAACTTAATTTTCCCGTATCACGAATCGTTTTTCAACGAGATAACTCGAATCAGGCAGCGGTTCCTTTTCATGCTGTAGTCACAGCCTCAGTTACGCAGGTTAAGGTACGGTTAGTCGTTCGTCAGGGAGGAACCACCACGGCCTGGTCGACCTTTACACCTTCCAATGGTGCTGTTTCAGGTAGTGTACTCTCGGTACAGGGAGGCTGGTATGATCTGGAAGCCGAGTCCTTTAATGAAGCTGTGAGCCTGGGTGTTCAGCGTATTGATCGAGTGGGTGTAGGTGAAGTTCTAATTGCTTCGGGCCAGTCCAATGCGCAGGGCTTTCCGTACACAACAGGCGCTTCCGACGATCGGGTATCCTGTCTGAATTATTATGATGGTCAGATTACGGAGTCGCGCTTTCCGCTCACGTTTAGTCATTTATCGATTCCCACGAATGTTGGTCCAACCAATTCGTCCTATATCTATGGCCTACTAGGCGACAAGCTTGTTCAGAAATTGGGCGTACCCGTTCTGATTTACGGAGCGGCTATTGGCGGCACCTCCTCTCTTCAATGGCGCCAAACCGCAGAGGGCCAGGTCATTCCTGAGAGTAGTCAATGGGATGGCGCCGACGATTTACGGCCCTATCGAGCTATTAAGGCAACGTTGACGCATTATGTTCAACGAACCGGTTTGCGCGCTATCCTGTGGCATCAGGGCGAATCCGACAAGGGAAAGTCTTCATCCGACTACATCACGAATATTCAGAAAGTTATTGAAGCAAGCCGTCAGGATTTAGGCGTTACAACCTTGCCCTGGATGATTGCCCGAGCCTCCTGGAATGAAGGCAGTAACGACCCTAATATTGTTGCGGCTCAGAATACATTGATTTCGCAGGTTCCTTATTGCTACGCTGGTCCCAATACCGACGATTATGGTAACACCTATCGGCAGGACGGCACCCATTTCCTGCAATCATTTTACCCTCAATTAGCCGACCTCTGGAATCAGGCACTCACGACCAGTTTTTTTCAGCAATCGACGCCTTATGTTCTTCCGCAGGATGCACCCCGACTTACAGTTGGTATGCCTCAACCTTTTTATCAGTATCAGGGTGGGCATCTCGTTATTCCGTTTTTAGACGAAGCCCCAGATGGACCCGAATCGGGTGTTGCGTATACCGCCCAGTTAGTTTCTTCGACTGGTCAGTTCATAACAAACCTCGGCATCAACAATACCCGGCCTTTACGCGTAACGCTACCTGATAACCTAGCGGCTGGAACTTACAAAACCCGAATCGTCTCGTCGGCATCCTCGTCGACGCTAAGTGCACCAATTACCGTTTTTGCGCCAACTTATGCCAAGAAAACAGGCACAGGGTTAACGGGAAAGTATTTCAGTGGTTCGGATACGAACGGTCCTGTTTTATACTCACAACTGGATGGGCCGTTGGATATGACCTGGTATGATAGTGGCCCTACGCCCTATATGCCCATCCGCGACTGGCTCATTAGCTGGACTGGCCAGATCGAAGCCCCAGTTACAGGTACCTACATTATAAAAAGCAGTTACGATGATGCAACCCGAATCTGGATCAATGGCCAGCTAATTATTGATGAATTGGGTGCTCACGCTTACCCGTTCACAGTAAAAGGCCAGATTACGTTGCAGGCAAATCAGCGGTACGACATCCGGGTTGAGTTATATCAATACTGGTACAATGCCCAGATACGCTTACAATGGGTAGTACCGGGCACTACCCAAGCCGTTTATATTCCGAAAGATCGTCTTTTCCCAGCCTCGGCGCCCGTTGCTACAGCAGGCACGTCGCTCAATGTAGTTTTTCCTACACCCCGAACGGTTTTACAAAGAGATAATAACAACACTGCCCAGATCAATATCAGGGGCCTTTGCCCTACTCAAACCGAACGGGTCGAAATTCGGGTTTCGCCAACAGTATCAGGTTATGGGCAAAACAACGATTCCTATGTCGTACTGGATAGTCAACCAACTAATGGGACTTTTTCGGGATCAGTTACGGCTACCAGCGGCTGGTATAATCTGGATATACAGGCCATTGCGCAAAGCCGCGTGATTAGTCATATACGAGTTACGCCCGTTGGTGTAGGCGAAGTTTTCGTGATTGCCGGAGAAGGCAATGCACAGGGGATTACCCCCAACCAATCGGTTGTATCGGCGGCTGACGAGCGTGTAATTAGTGTTCCTCAGTATAATTATACCGATACGACCCGCTTACCTTTACCTCCCACATTCAGTAAGATAACGGCAAAGGAAGCAATAGGGCCGCACGGCAATACGGCCTGGTGCTGGGGCGAATTAGGCGATTTACTAACCAATCGGCTCAATGTTCCTGTTCTGTTTTACAACGTAGCCTGGACGGGCACAACCGTTCGGAACTGGCGGGAAAGTATGGAACAGGGCGCTACAAATACCATAGATAATACCCCAATGCCAGCCGGTATGCCCTACAGCAATCTTAAACGGGTACTGAAAGATTATGTTTCTTTGACAGGCTTGCGAGCAGTACTTTGGCAGCAGGGAGAAAGTGAATATTACTCCACTACGCCCCAAGCTACCAATTATGCGACGGACTTAAAGGCAGTGATTAATCGAAGCCGGGTGGATGCCGGTTTTGCTCAGCTTCCGTGGATAATCGCCCGGGCCTCAGTCGATAATACAACTAGTTCATTGTATCCATCTGGAAGCTACGAGCCAGTAACCAACCGCCAGAACGAGGTAATCCAGACAACAGCCCAGGTTATAGCTGGGCCTATTACCGATACGATTCAAGTGCCCAGGCCCAATGGCACGTATTTTCTGGGAAGTGGTCTTACCCGACTAGCCAGAGCCTGGAACATGGCCCTAACAAGTTCTGTCTGGTCGACAACAGCGCTATTGGCGCAGGCTCCAACTGTAAGTGATCTACGGCTAACGGCTGAGTCAAACACTCGAACAGCCGCAGTCAATCAGGACATACCTTTCACGATCAACGTTATAAATGAGAGTAGTTTGCCAGCTACGAATGTGCAGGTACGCTGCCAATTACCCGATCAATTGCAGTTCACGAGTAGTGGAACGATGAGTTACCAACAGGGTTCCCTGTTAGCGTCAATCCCCAGTCTGGACATTGGTCAACAAATTGCACTCGGGTTCATCGCTCGTCCCAAGCAAGCAGGTATCTATCGAATAGCCAGCGAAATTATTCGGGCAGATCAACTTGACCAGGATTCACGACCTAATACTAGCATTGCCAATGGTGAAGATGATGTTGCCTGGATAGATTTTCGAACAACAGAGAGTTCATCATCCATATTTTCAACTACAGCTTCGCAAAATGCACCGATACTGCCTCCGGTCATCAGCAATCAGCCCTTTGGTGACCCTAATAAAGCTGATCTGAGTTTGCAAATAGCCTCGAGCAGTATGGCTCCGGCAACGAATTCGCCCGTTTCAGTAAGTTTGATTGTCAGAAATAGCGGTGCGCTAACCGCTCAAAGTGTGCAGGTTGGCTGTGTCTTGCCCACTGGCTTATCATTCGCCAGTAGTTCTACAATGGCGTTGGTGGGCAATATCGTCCGTGGTACGATAGCTAGTGTTGCTTCGGGTGGCCAGGCGGTACTTACCTTTACCATGACGCCCACAACGACCGGCAATAAAGTGTTACAGGCGCAAATCGAAGCATCTTCCTTAGCAGACCCGGACTCAACTCCGAACAACGGCTTTACAAACGGCGAAGACGATACCGCAACTGTAACTCTTCGGGCTGGGCAAGTCACGCCTTAACAATAGACCGCTGATTTTCACTATTTAAGCAGTTTAAACTTCTCTCTACTAAAAAGTGCATCCTATTTTCCCATTAGAGAGAAGTTTAAACCAAATCGCTATTGAACCCGGATTAGCTGAACACCCAGCACCGGACGGCCATCGGCCGTAATTCCTTGTACCACCACGCGTACCGTTCGCACTACGTCCGATAGCGGAAATCGTAGCTGGCTGTGCCCCTTGCTATCGGTCTGCATGAGTGGTTTCCAATACAGAACATCCCGGTAATCGACGGCGCCAGTAATGGAGTCGGTGGCTACTTCTGTATTATAACGTGGAACGTAGAACTCACGCTGTACCGATGGGTAACCAATAAATTGAATGGGCTTCATACTCTCTTTTGGTTTCGCGTTTGCCTGCATAGAGCGTGCGCTTTTTGTATAAAAAGCAATGACTCCGTTGCCCCCCCTAGCCCCGTATATGCCCGTCGTACTGGCACTTTTCAAGACTTCAATACGCTCAATATCAGTTGAACTGAAGAAAAACAAAGCCGTTCCATATGGGTCTTCGATGGGCATACCGTCCATCAAGTATAATGGTTGTGAACCCATGTTAAAACTAGTTGTTCCTCGTATCGATACATTATAGGAAAGCGGTACAGCGGCCCCTATTCGTTTAACCGTTACGCCGGTTAATCGTCCCTGAAGCATTTCGTATAAATTCTGGAAAACTGGCGATTTCTCATCGACCACAATAACAGCATCAGCCTCATTGTGCAAACTACGCATTTGAATGTCCTCAGGTCTTTTATCGATTTTTTGCGCCCGAACCGACACTTCTTGCAGCACTTTCGCCGTTTTGTCGCGGTAAAAATCAGTATTGGCTTCTTGCCGGGTTCGAGAGGCTTCTAATTGGGCCCGCAACGTCGACCAGTTGGGCGCACCCATCAGTCGACCGGACTCCCATCCTTTGCCGATGGCTTCCTGAACCAGAAAAGCTTCTTTGCTAGAAAGGTTTCTTAACTGACGGTCAGTGATTCGCGTCAGTAGTTGTGTCGTATCGGCAATGGCCAGCCCCGCCAGCCGAAAGCGTCCCTGCTCGTCAGCACCAGCCGATTTTGCGAACGATTGTCCGAGGCCAATCGATGCTACAATAATCTGCGCACCAGGGATGGGTTGACTCTTCGCATTCACAAGCCGGCCCCGCAGCGATATCCCACCCAGCGAATCGGTTTCGGGCGTGCCACTGACCCGTCGCCAACCCTGCGTCAGCAGCAGGTCGTCCAGCGCTCGACGGCTTTCGGCAGACGGCTTCAGGACGTATTGGTTGGGGTTTTCAATACGCCCCCGAAGCTCTCCCGTTAACAACAAATGGGCGGACAAGGTGGCCTCGGCGGTGTCAGCAGGTACGCTGCCCGCATCGGTAATTGAGGTCGATAAAGCGGCTAACGTCGGTAAGCCGTTATCACTCAAATTAAGACTCAGGGTTACGGACTCACGGGGCTGATAGTTGGTTTTGTTGACTCCCATCAGCACACGTACTGGCGCCGTGAATTCGGGCACAAAAATCAATCGTTCGGCTTGAGGGCTAGCACTGGCATCGTAAAGGGTGACTTGCGTCAGGCCCGGCAACCAGCTCATCATGGGCAAGCTGACTTTCGCCACCCCATTCTGCAACAGAATTTTTCGCTGATCGATCACCCGTCCGTGTTGTTGAATCAGAACATATGCAGAGTCGATAGCAGCCCGATTAGTACTCAGGATGGTCAGCGCCAGCCGACTGGTATCACTGATCGCATCGGCTGAAAGCAACAGCCCTTCCGTTTCGGGTTTGGGCAACGAAACATGTTGCAGTTGGTTAGTATACGTTACGTCGGCGTAATAGGTCCGCAGCGGCTTTGGTTCCATCAACACGCTGCCCATCCCCTGCGGATTGGTTTTGAAACTAGCCACTTCAGCACCCAGGTCGTCGACAATACGTCCCGAGATGGGCAAACCCTGACCCGTGGGCTGGACAATTTTCACCCCCAGACGCGCTGGCAATCCAGCAATCCAGCGGCCACCTTCCGGCAATAGCTGAATATCCAGGGGCTGAGCAACCGAATCAGTGCGTACAGCTCCCTCATTGCGCACTAGATTATAAATCGTCACTGATCGCTCGAAAGCTGGGCGTCGTTGAGCGTCATCCTCATCGGTATAAGCCCGCAGGCGATAGGTGCCCGTCAGGAGCGTATCCGACAGACGGAAATTGCCTTCGCCCCGTCCGTCAACGATCCGCACCCACTGGTGTTGCACGAGTTTACCGGTTGCCGTCAGCAAATCTACATGCAGGGCCTTTTCGCCAGTGGCTCGCTGGTAACTAGCCGCGTCGAGGCAGTACGTGCTCATCCAGAGTCGATCACCCGTGGCGTAAAAGGGTTTATCGATGTGTACAAACAAGGTGGGAGCCAGCAACTTGAATCGTTCGTTGAAAGCCTTCGTGATCCGTTCCAGGCGAGCGTCGGGTGGCACGATTTTTCCCTGCGTAACCAACTGATTGGTTAGCAATGATTCCTTCTCATTACTTCCTGGTTTCCAGTCGGCAGGCAGCATTGTCGATAGGCGGTCATTGCCCATCGAGCCTTTCGCTTCCATGCCCTCCGGCATGGTAATAAGCCCATCCACAGTCATTTGCAACTGCCCACTAGGCAGTCTCATTTCCGTATAGGCGTACCGAGCATCGGGATAGGGTGAGAAACCCGAGGTCGCATTCGTATAGAATACGATCAGTTTGCTGGGTGAAACCAATTTACGCTCAGAGGGTAATCGACCGGGTTGAATCAACGTAGCTGGCTTCACGGAAACCAGCCGCTTGTAGTCGTTAACCATAGCGGACAGGGTAATGGCCCGCTGTTCGATGGAGATCGCTTTGGTCAGATCTTCCTGATAAACCATGAAGCCAGCCTGCTCGAACGTGTTGTCAATCAGGCTGGCCATCAAATGCCGGATTGAGCCTTTGTAAGCCATTAGCCGGTTCCGCTGAAACCGGCTGGCTTGCCGCTCGTTCTCGGGCTTTAATTCTTCGAAACGGGCACTACCCGCCGAATACACATTTCCTGACGCCGTGGCATCGAAATGCTGCAACGCATAGATTAGCCGATACCCTAGCGCCTGATTTTCAGTAATTAATGGCTCACTCGCCGTGGCATACAGATGATCTTTATCTTCTTTAAAATTTAGTACTTCGCTGTTGACCAGCAGGCACTGTGAGCCAAATGGTTCGCCGAAGAGTTGCTTTTTAAACTGCCGCAGGTGCCGTTCCCATTGTTTGGGATTGCCCCGCACAGTTACGGCATCCAGCGTTTGTTCACTGGGTTTGAGGGCAAAAATGGCTTTCTGAGCTGCCGTATTATCGAATCGAATTTTTTGCGTAGCTGGTTGATAGCCAACAAATGAAGCGGCTATTTCGACTGTACCCAATGGAATTCCAGCAAGGGTATACGCTCCTTTTTCGTCAGTAACCGCCCCTCGCATTGATCCATTTACATAGACGTTGGCAAAGGGCATGGGCTTGCCCGTTATGGCATCGGTTATATAGCCGGTCAGAACAGCTGTCGTTTGTCCATGAGCGAGCTGGGACGCCATTAGCAGCAGAAGAGCCGTTATACAGCGGATGAAGAACGCGCAACGCATAGAGATTAAATTATTCTCTATAAAAAAGAACTCCTCTATGTAATTATACCTATGGTTGTACTATGTAACGAGCTGTCAATAAAGAGTATGGGCACCATCAACTACGCGGCCTAGCAAGCTAATTAGATGCTCAGAAAGCAGCGGATATAGGCCACGGATTTTTAGGATTAAGCTGATTTACATGGATTCAACTAAAATCATACCTGATCTTAATCACCCGGCGACCTGGTATCCTAAAAATCTGCGGTCTATAGCTTTGGGCTAGCTAAAACGCGCTCCACGATTTCTTTATCGTTCCGCCCAATAGGAATTTGATTCCCACCACAGCCATAAAAAGATTATAGCTGCTCGCTAACTCAGAAGCTGCCTCAATTCAACGTCCTCTTCACTCAGAAAATCGATGGCTTTTGCCCCTTCTTTATTTGGAATGGCTTTGTCGGACCCAGCTTCCAGCAACAAGCGTACGCAGTCGATTTGATGGTATCGGTTTTCAGGCCCGCCGAATTTGAATCCATGAACCGCCCATAAGAGTGGCGTACCCCAAAAGGTCGTACACCGTTTATGGATATCAGAACCTTCCTGAATCAGCCGCTGGACTAATTTATCCCGCCCTGTCCAGGCCGCCCAATGCAAAGCCGTTCCGCCATGACACCCCGCATGGTGAATAGTAGCTCCTTTTTCAATATACAAAAGGCCCACCTGATCAGCATGTAGACTAGCAGCTGCCAGTAATGGTGTATCCTGATTCTCCACTAGTTCATATCCATCTACCCGTGCACCATATTTCAACAGGAGGCTCGCCATCTCAACTGCCTCCTCATCCGAGTATGTATTGTTGAATACACCATCGCAAATTCGGTGAAGGGGGTGCGCTTTGGTGGTATTGTGCTCGTCATACGGCATGCCTTCGTTGGCCAGATCAGGATTTTGATCAAGTGCTTGCCGGATGGCAGCAAGGTCTTTTTGCGCGATTAATTTTTGTAAAGACATTGTATTGGTTGTTGTTCAGGGATACATCCTATTGTCGCTCACCGTAGCAATAACAAAGTCCATCGGGAGCGACGACAAAAAAGACTTCCCATTCGGTCGTTCCGTGGGTTTGACGTTGAAACTCCGATAGGCCTTCTTCCAAGCCATTGGCCTTTAATTCCGCAAACGCCTTTTCGAGATCATCGACCTCGAAGAAACAGCCGTCCTGGGTTGGGTCGCCCCCATTTTCGGCAAGTCCCATCTGAAATTCACCCTTAGACAACGTAGCCGACTTATAAGGGGTATCATCCCTGACGACAACTTGAAAGCCCATGATGGTTTCGTAAAAAGGGATAGCCGTTTCCAGATTGTGAACGGGTAAATTCATTTTATCCTCCTGATAAGGCCAGGCATTTTTAATAAGTACTTCTGTTGCTTCCATTCGTCTTACTGTTTCGTTAACGGATCATTTTTACTCCGTCTCAAGTATCATCTGCTTTTGAGAACGTTCATTCGTCTATCGATGCAAGTTTATAACTAGTAGACCGTAACCTTTTTACGCTCTGTAAGCCGATTAAAAAAAAGAGCAGTCGCATTGTTTGCTTCCATAACTAGCTTCTGCTTTTAATAGATGAAGCTGTATTCCAGATAGCAAACGGTCTTTATCCTGTAAAACTACCGCTGGTGTATTTTGAAAGTGATTAATGTATTCCACTACTGTATATTGCATAGTTCCTTGTAAAACATTAATCCTAATGAAACATCTATCAAGAATATCCGGCCTTCTTTTTATCAGTGCTCTACTGACTTGTTGTGAGGGAAATGAGCATAAAATTTCGGTCAAGGACTCAGATGACACCTATGAGTTCTTCGCCAAATTCGATAAAAGCAAAACCCAACAGGTTCAGGACTTTATCAATGCCGAAGTAGCGCCTACCAGTTCATTTTCAGGCGACAACGTGGATATTACAACCACCCTGGACGATCACACTAAATTCAAATTGGAAGAATCGCCGGGTCGCGTGCGGATCGAACTGGATAAAGGGGATAATTCCGAAGCATCGTACCGGCGAATCAAGAAAATGTGCGAGGGGATTAAAAAAGAGCTTGGTGAGTTGTAGTGCGAAAAAAAGTGAAAAATAGTCGCGGCTTCGAAAACAATTCTTCGTGGCGCTAGTTATGTACTCGTAATTCGCTGATAAATGGGGATACTGTGAAAGGTACCTGATTGAAAAAATAACCATCTATTGAGCGAAACAAAAGCCAGGTGACTTTACGTCGTCTGGCTTTCTTTTTAGGGCATCAATTCATCAGGCTTCTATTCACTCCGTAAGCTTTTAACTGGATTCATCAAAGCCGCCTTGATACTCTGATAACTCACTGTCAGCAAGGCAATCCCAATCGCCAGCAATCCGGCCAGCGCGAAAATCCACCAGGAGATATCTGTTTTATAGGCAAAATTCTGAAGCCATTGATTCGTAACCCACCAGGCCAATGGACTGGCAATGACAATGGCAATGATCACCAGTTTTAGGAAGTCCTGCGAGAGCAATGTAACAAGGCTTGCGACGGTGGCCCCCAATACTTTACGCACGCCAATTTCTTTGGTACGTTGCTCGGCTGTGAACGTAGCCAACCCAAATAAGCCAAGACAGGAGATAACAACGGCCAGAATGCCAAAGTAATTAATGAGTGCACTGAGCTGTTGTTCGCTCTGATAGAGCCGTCCATACACTTCGTCGATAAACTGATAAGCAAAAGGATAATTCGGGTTGAACTCTGCCGTGATTCGTTTGATGTCAGCAAGCGCCTGCGTTGTTTGCCCAGCCCGTAACTTAACCAGAAAATAGCTGGCATTCTTATCATCGAACGCCAGAATGAGTGGTGCAATTGGTTGATGAAGCGACTGGATATGAAAATCACTGATTAAGCCTATGATCGGGCCTTTGCCATGCCAGAACTCAATTTCCTTCCCAATTGGGTTTTTCATGCCCATGAGTTTAGCAGCCGCTTCGTTGACGATGTAACTTGACGAATCGGCCGAACCGTTTGTACCAAATTCGCGGCCGGTCAGTAGCCTGATGTTCATGGTTTTCAGAAAATCCGGGCCGACATAATTCCCAGAGATTTCGGGATGGAAATTCGGGGCGCGACCGGGCCAGTTTACGGTGCTTGATGTCGATAGAATGTTGACAGGTAATTCGTTGGTAGCTGCCACCGATGCCACCAACGGGCTTCGCGATAATGCCTGCCGAAAAGCTTCTTTCCGATTAAATAGCAATTCGCCTTCGAGCGGAATAGCCACTACATTTTCCCGATCGATACCAAGCGACTTCGTTCGGACGTAGTTCAGTTGCTTACTAACCGACAACATTGCCACAATCAGAAAGATGGATAGCGCAAACTGAAACACAACCAATCCTTGTCGAAACAATACTGAACCAGAACCAAACCGCTGCTGCACCGCCGAACTGGCTCCTTTCAGCATCCGAATTGGTACGAGTGACGACAGATAAAAAGCGGGATAACTACCTGCGATCACACCTGTTACCAAGACCAACGCCAGTAGGCTTAGCCAAAGCAATGGATCAGTAAAGGTGAGTGTAATCTGCTTATCGAAGATTGAGTTAAAGATTGGCAGAAATAGCCATACAATGCCCAACGCCAGCACAACCGCGAGTAAACTTGTCAAGAGGGATTCACTCAGAAACTGGCCAAGCAGTGATCGACGTAACGCGCCCACTACTTTTCGAACGCCAATTTCTTTGGCTCGCAAGACCGAACGAGCCGTCGATAAATTCATAAAATTGACGCAGGCAATCAGCAGGATGAACAGCGCCACAACAGAGAAAATGCGTACATACTCGATTCGCCCGCTCACAGCCTTTCCATTCTGGAAGATCCCGTAGAGGTAAACGTCGGCGATCGGTTGCAGGGCTAGCGCAATGGGTATGTCGAACTGGGTATACCGGGCGTAAAGCCCCCGCATAGTGTGCTCGGCCTTGTCGGTTGAGGTATTGGCCTGAAGACGAACGTAGGTTCGGAACGCGTTGTTGCCCCATTCTCTCATCCAGGGCTGCTCGAATAGACTGAAATTGGCCACCCAGTCGAAACGTAGTGTTGAGTTGGTCGGGATATTTTCGACGACAGCCCCAACCGTATAATAACGGGTGTTGTCGAGCTGAAGTTGTTTGCCCAGCGCCTGTTTGTAGCTTCCAGGACTAGCTGAAAAATAAGCTTCAGCCATTTTTCGCGAAATAACAATCTGGTTTGGATTGGCTAATGCCGTTCGCGGATCGCCCGCTAGTGCTGGTAGCTGAAATACATCAAAAAAACCGCTGGTAGCGTAATACCCTACTTCTTTAGCGGCCTTTTCACCGACTTTTACCAACTGATTCGGCCAGCTGGCGAACTTGGTAACGTACTGGACTTCCGGTATGTCTTTCTGAATAGTCGCAGCCAGCGGACCTGGCGTGTTATCATTCGTGAAAATTTCGCCATTATAAGTCGAATTGAGCCGAACGAAATATACGTTTTCGGCACCCGGCAAGAAGCGGTTATAGCTCCATTCATCGTTCACCCAGAGACCAATAAGCAGGCTACAGGCCATGCCTAACGCCAGTCCGAAGATGTTGATTCCCCCGTACAACTTGTGTTTCCACAGATTTCGCCAGGCGATTTTGATATAGTTACGCAGCATAGTTGGGTTGAGGCTAGAACTTGTCTGATAATAATTTTCCTTCCGTTTTCGTCGTCGTACAAACGGCGGCAACACCGATAGTACATTCAGCACATAGCGTAGACTGGCCTGTGTGCGGCCCGCCCGCTGATACCAGTGGGCGTATAGCTCATCCAGATCGCCTTCAACTTCCTCCAGCGTTTCTTCTGGATGAAGCTGGGTGAGGAGCCAGTGTACCCAGCGGGGCGGATTAGCATTGGGTCGCATCTGGCAATTATTAATTAGGGGTGACTACCAGGTTCGTAAAATGGGCGTCGGTTCCAGGACCGATCCATAAAGCAATGGCTCCTTCCTGTGCTGGACCATGTTTCAGATCATTGACGATCAGGGATGGCTGTGAAGCGCCGTGCACATACAATCTGGCTTTATTTCCCTGAATCTCAATCTTTACTTTTGTCCATTCGCCCACTAACAGATCCACATACGACTCATACTTTTCTGGTGTTTCTTTTCGACTTTTCTCCCAGGGGAAATCAGGGTATGAAATATACTGCACCGAGTGATTCCGGCGCACCTGATCCTCAGCTCGACCATTGGTAGGCCGGAGGTAGATACATTCAAATTTGGAATCATCGTCAGCAACGCGGAAAGCGATGCCCACAAACCCTCGTGCCCCCTCGCCGGCAGTAGCGAGTGGCTTACCGGCCAGTTCCAGCTCGATGGTGCCGTTCTGAAAGCGTAGATTTTTGATTTTGGCATAGGTTACCTGCGAAAAGTTGCTATTACCTGGATCGACCAACCGAACACTAGCTTTCCCGAGATACGTTTCTGTCGATACCTCCACATGAACCGGCGTAAACTCGTCTACGCTGGAAAGAGATAGCTTCTTTATCTGGGCTACACTGATATGCCAACACAGAATAGCCAATAAAACAAAAACTGATTTTCTCATTTTCATTGATTTATATTTATTGAACTTGTTTAAACTTTTATTTCGATGGCTTTTTTGTCATCCCGAGGAATGAGGGATCTTCGGGTGATGTGATCAAATAGGCCTCATCCGAAGATCCCTCGTTCCTCGGGATGACAAAAAAGCACTCATTATTTCTCGATTATAGAAAGTTTAAATGGGTTACTCTCATTCGCTACGTAAGCTTTTCACGGGATTCACCAACGCGGCTTTTATACTCTGATAACTCACCGTCAGCAAGGCAATTCCAATCGCCAGCAATCCGGCCAACGCGAAAATCCACCAGTCGATCGTAACCTTATAGGCAAACTCCTTTAGCCATTGATTCATGCCCCACCAGGCAATAGGGGAAGCAATCACCAGCGCAATCAGAATGAGTTTGAGAAAGTCTTTGGAAAGTAAGGCCACCACACTGCCGACGGATGCGCCCAGCACTTTCCGAACACCAATCTCCTTGGTGCGTTGCTCGGCCGTGTAGGTGGCCAATCCGAATAACCCTAAGCAGGCAATGAAAATGGTCAGGCTTGAGAAGAGGGTTAATACCTGTTCTATTTTTTGCTCGCTGACATAAACCTTTGCAAATCGATCATCTAGAAACGAATAGCTAAACGGAGCCGTGGGTGCAAATGACTCCCATTGCTGCTTCAAGGAAGCGAGAAACTCCGGAAGTTTATCTGTACGGGTTTTGACAAGGATATTGCCTGAATTTCTTCCCAAAAACATGGCCAACGGCCCGATTTTCTGTCGCAGGGATTCGAAATGGAAATCACTTACAACACCAACAACCCGGTACATTATATTTACGCCATTATCATCCGTATGGCCAATCAACTCTCTTCCAATCGGGTTCTTCTGCCAGCCCAAGGCTTTTACAGCCGTTTCATTCAGAATAACAGCGGAGGCATCCGTCGGGAAACGTTTTGAAAAATTACGCCCCTGCACCATACGCATCCCCAGAGTAGGAATGTATTCAGGATCAACGAAATAAAATCGGGTCATAACGCCCTGATCAGGGTTTTCTTTAGTCCTTACGGTGGTGTTATCCATGTTTGTCCGCCCAACGGGTACTTGCCCTGAAATGCTCCCCATGACGACTTGCGGAGATTGGATGATCTTGTCGCGAAATACAGTCTCGTTGTTTCCGAGCATTTGCGTATCATGAATTACCAGCACTTGTTCGTGATCAAAACCTACTTTCTGCACCTGCATGTAACGCAGTTGCCGATCTGCCGTAACGGTGGCGATGATTAGTGAGATGGTAACAAAAAATTGAAAGACCACCAAACCGCTTCGCAGGTTAAAACTTCCTCGTCTGGCTGTAGCCCGTCCTTTCAATACTAAAACAGGCTTAAAGGAAGACAGGTAAAAAGCCGGGTAACTACCGGCCAGCAGCCCCACTAACACAGTACCCGCTACTAAACCAGCGGCTACAGATGAGTTGGTCAATAAACTCATGGTAAGAGCCTTGCCCGTCAACTGATTAAAAAACGGCAGCGCCAAACCTACCAGCAGTAATCCAACCATCAATGCCACCATCGCCAGCAAAACCGATTCAATCAGAAACTGTTGCTGCAATTGACCTTTCACCGAGCCAAGCACTTTACGCACTCCTACCTCCCGCGAACGCCGAACGGCTGTAGCCGTAGCCAGGTTCATGAAATTCACGCACGCAATCAGCAACATAAAGGCAGCAATGGCCATCAGTACGTATACGTACATGATATTTCCACCTGAACTTGACTCGCTCCTGGAATACAAGTGAATATCGGTGAGTGGTTGCAGAAAAACCCCGAAATCATCCCCCCGCTCGCGAAACTGTTTCGGGCTAATTTTCAGCCATTTCTGTATTTCGCTCCCCATCTGCTTTTCAGCGAGTTGGGGAATTTTGGCTTCCAATTGTTTATAATCGTACTGCTCGGGCAGCAGCAGATAGGTCTGATAGTTTATATTATACAGCCACCCCGGCCAATCTATAATTTGATCATGACCAACTAACGTAGCTAGCATATCGAACTGAAAATGAGAATTCGCCGGTACATTCCGAACCACGCCTGTAATGCGATAGGGCCTCTTGTCGCTACCAAATAACAAGGCTTTCCCAAGTGGGTCCTTGTTGCCAAAGTATTTTCGGGCGGTTTCTTCGGTCAATACCACCGTGTTTGGCTCGGCTAGTGCCCGCTTCGGATTCCCTTTAAGAAATGGAATCGTGAATACGTCGAAGAAGGAGGAATCAGCAAACAGCAGATTATCTTCACGGAAGGCGGTTGCTCCATAACTGACGAAATCACTTCCGCCCCAAATACGCGTTGCTTTTAGCACTTCAGGAAACTCCTGTTTCAAGTCTCGGGCGGCATTCTGTCCTAAACTGGTTCCGCCAACGTCTTTTCCGTTCAACTGCAATTTAAGGTTGACCCGGAAAATGCGGTCCGCTTTCTCGTTATACCGGTCGTAGGATAATTCATCCTGTACGTACAGCATAATCAGGATGCAGGTAGCCAAGCCGATGGCCAGCCCAATCACATTAATACTGGTGGAGACTTTTTGTCGTTTCAGGTTGCGAAATGCAATTTTCAGATAATTACGAATCATGTCAGGGTGTAGGTTTGAGGTGGTTCGATAATCTTGTTGTTTACTAGGCCTTCGTCGTCGCACAAAGGGTGGCAACACCGATACTACATTCAGCACATAGCGTAGGCTAGCCTGCGTTCGGCCTGCCCGATCATACCAGTAGGTGTACAGTTCATCCAGATCGCCCTCAACTTCTTCCAGGGTTTCAGGCGGGTGAAGCGTAGTTAAAAGCCAGTTCACCCAACGCGGTGGGGTTTTGTCAGGCGAGTTCATAGGCCACTTAACTGTACTATTTTAGGTGGAATCATTCCCCAAAGCTCCTGACGAAGCTGCTGAATCTCCTGAAGAGCCTTACTCCCCAAAGCCGTTACCCGAAACAACCGCTTGCGCCGTCCGCCCCGCTCTGTGGTACCTCCGCCCAATTCCGAGGTCACGAAGCCTTTCTCCTCCAGGCGAATGAGCGTGTTATGGACAGTACCAAATGTTACAATTCGGCCCGTATGCTCCTCCAGTGCCTGACTAACGGTAACACCATAACCTTCCCCATCCAGAATGGCCACCATTAACAGAACAACCTCTTCAAACTCGCCTAAATACGTACGTCGCATGGCTCTTACCGATTAGTTTATATTTTATCGTACAAATCTCTGGCCAACTTTCGGAATAGCGGTAAATCGAACAAAAAGGGCCATTTTCTGCGTATAAGTGGCTTGGTACTGTCCGTAAATGGACAAAATTTGTCCCGCAATGGACATGGGAAATAGGACTTTCCCTAAAACCAACCGTTTATGTTTGCCAGAGAGCAACCGTACGAGAATTCCCTCACCGTCAGATAAGCGCGATTTTAGTAACAACGACTCTCTATTTGGGTTATTCCTATAGCTGAAATGACTCAGCAACTATCATCAGCGTTAAACAGCCAGCGTTTGGCATACCTACGATGACGACTTCCCTAACAAATTTACTGGCGCGCTTCTACCGGAAACTCTTCGCCGATTCAATACCACTACCTATGGCAACTACCAAGAAGAAAACCAAAACAGACCAGGGCTTCTTTTCCAATGCCTGGACCGTATTACACGATTCGTTCAATGGCTTCATGGACGACCGGTGTTTGAAATTAAGTGCCGCTCTGGCTTATTACACCATTTTTTCACTGGCTCCTCTGCTGGTACTGGTCATTTCGCTGACCAGCATCTTTTTTGGACAGGAAGCGATTCAGGGGCAGATCTTTGGCCAGATCAATGGTCTGGTGGGCAATGAAGCGGCCAAGCAAATTCAGGACATGATTAAAAGTGTGGGATTGTCTGGTAAAACCAGCACCGCGCTGGCAATTGGTATTGTTACGCTGGTGATGGGTGCTACCAGTATCTTCGTCGAAATTCAGGATTCGGTCAACCTGATCTGGCGAGTCAAACCGAAACCAAAAAAAGGTTGGGTCAAGCTTCTCAAAGATCGACTATTATCGTCTTCGTTGGTCGTTAGTCTGGGGTTTCTGTTGCTGGTTTCACTGATCATCAACGGGCTTGTGTTAGCCTTGAGCAGTACACTCACCCGTTACCTGCCAGGTCTGGGTGTATATGTTATCAGTGCCTTCAATTTTCTGATTAGTACGAGTGTCGTTACGGTGTTATTCGGCGTTATTTTTAAGGTTCTGCCCGACGCCAAAATCGCCTGGAAAGACGTGCGGGGTGGGGCTATTTTTACTGCCCTTCTCTTCATGCTGGGGCGTTATCTGATTGGGGTATACATCGAAACCACCAGTACCAGCTCAACTTATGGAGCGGCTGGGTCATTGATCGTTATTCTGACCTGGATTTACTACACGGCAGCTATTCTGTATTTCGGTGCTGAGTTCACACAAGCCTACGCGAATCATTTCGGCATCAAAATAGAACCCGCCGACTATGCTGTGTATGTAGAACAAACCGAACGCGAGCGTGATGTTGCTAAAATACCAATCCAGAAAAAAGTAGAGCAGGCAAACAGCTAAGCAATAAATACAAAAGCCTCTTGAGAGGGAATGAACTGCGTAGAGTTTCATTCCCTCTCAAGAGGCTTTTGTACCATTCCCTCAGAAGATCGGTTCGCCACAGGCAACTCCTATTAACTTGTTCAGGATCAACCCAGAAAATCGAACAAGGGATTTGTTATACAACGAATTGAATGTGTCTCAATCGGTAGGTTGATCGTAAAGTCAAATCAAATTCCACGAATTGACAGGTCGCTTCTTACTGATATTCTTCATGAAAAAGATCATACTTCTGCTCATTTTCATTACGTTGCTTCAAGACTGCAGGCAGAAATCGAACGCTCCATCAACCGAACAGATTAATGACCTGAACCTAAAGAGAGGGCAGCTTATTTTGTGTGGTGCGCCCACGATGCAATTGGGTTCTGCCGAATTCAAAACGTCCTGTAGTCCATCGACTCAAAAAGATTTCGATCTGGCCATAAATCTGTTGCATTCGTTTGAATACGACGAAGCCGAGAAATCATTTGCCAAAGTAATTGATCAGGACCCACAATGCGCGATGGGCTATTGGGGAATAGCTATGGCCAACTTCCATCCGCTCTGGACTCCTCCCACCGAGGCCGAACTCCAAAAAGGTTCTAAAGCCATTCAGATCGCCAAATCTCTTGAAACGTCGGCCAGAGAAGCGGATTATCTGGAGGCTATCGGTGCTTTCTATCAGAATTGGGAAACGGTCGACCATCCAACTCGCTGCCTTCATTTTGAAAAGGGCATGGAAAAGGTTTACAAGAATTACTCTGAGGATAAAGAGGCTGCTATTTTTTATGCCTTGGCGCTCGATGCAGCCGTTAAACCCGACGACCAGTCGTTTCAGAAACAAAAGAAAGCAGGGCAAATTTTACAGGCCCTTTACCCTGGTCAGCCTAATCATCCGGGTATTGTTCATTACCTGATTCATACGTATGATTATCCAGAACTGGCCCAGCTAGGTTTGCCAGCAGCCCGAAAATACGCATCGGTAGCACCCTCATCGGCCCATGCATTGCATATGCCCTCGCACATTTTTACCCGATTGGGGTTTTGGGACGAATGTATTCAATCAAACCTAGCGTCGGTGAATGCAGCCCAATGTTATGCAAAAGCCGCCAGGATAAAGGGGCATTGGGATGAAGAACTCCACGGCCTCGACTATCTGGTTTATGCCTACCTACAAAAAGGAGACACTAGTTCGGCAAAAAAGCAATGGGATTACCTGAAAACGATGACAGAAGTCCATCCGGCCAATTTCAAAGTAGCTTATGCGTTTGCCGCTATCCCGGCCCGTTACGTACTGGAAAACAAACAGTGGGCCGAAGCCGCCACGCTACAGGTAACGCCCGTTGATTTTCCCTGGAAAAACTTCCCGTGGCAGGCAGCCATTATCCATTTTACCCGCTCACTAGGAGCCTCACATATAGGCAATCTTCAGGCAGCCCAGGCGGAACTGAATCAATTGGTTGCGATTCAGCAACGCTTAGTCGAAATGAAAGACGATTACAAAGCCAATCAGGTAGCGATTCAGATACATGCCGCTGAAGCCTGGGTTCAATTGAAAGAAGGAAAGAGTGCACAGGCCTTACAACTGATGCAACAGGCAGCCGACATGGAAGACAAGATGCCAAAACACCCTGTCACACCAGGAGAGGTGTTACCCGCCCGCGAATTGTTAGGCGACATGCTGTTACAACTTGGTAAACCCGCCGATGCCTTAACCGCCTACGAGCTGGATTTACAAAAACACCCCAAACGGTTGAATGCTCTTCACGGAGCCGGTTTGGCCGCGCAAACGCTAGGTGATAGTCAAAAGGCTAAGGGTTATTTCAGCCAATTGGCTACTCTCCCATCTACAAGAACCGAAGTACGACAAAGTCAGCAGTTTCGGCAAACACAAGCAGTTCAATAGATTTTCGTCATCAGAAGGCTTAGGGATTTGGCTGAGTGGCTTCCTCAAACATCCGCATCGCCATCAGCCCATTGCCCACCGCACCACCTGCCCGAAGCGCAGCCGCAATGAAGACGGTTTCGGCAATCTCTTCACGAGTGGCCCCTGCCTGAACCGCATTGGCAATGTGGGCTTCAATGCAATAGGCGCATTGCGTGGTCAGGGCCACCGCTACCGACATCAGTTCCCGATATTTAACAGGAATTGCTCCATCTTTTCGTTCGGCCGTATACTTGAGATTCAGAAAAGCCGCAGCCTCTTTTTTAGCTGAATTAATGAGCGTTTCGGTATACGCACGGTCTTTGGGAGATTGATAGTCGTCCATAGGAATCGATGAATAGGTTCACCACTCAAAGTGCAGCCAGTCAAAATACTAATGATACGCTTCACTTCATACACTCCTTTAGGTAAGGTACTTATCTGCTCATTCTCTGCCCTCCCGACGGCCCCGTGGGCAAAAAATAATACTGGATTAGCCAATCTTTAAATGATTTTAGCCTATACTAAGCCAATTTGAAGAAATAATTGCTTTTTTACAGGCTGATTTCAAAACCTATTTTTCGTACTGCTCCAATGAACCAACTTGCCTTAACCGATTACATTATCTTTTTCCTCTACTTTATCGGTGTTTCTTCGTACGGTTACTGGATTTACCGACGAAATCAAAAAACCAAACAAGACACTAAAGATTTCTTTCTGGCCGAGGGGTCGTTGACCTGGTGGGCCATCGGGGCATCTCTAATTGCCTCTAATATCTCCGCCGAACAGTTCATTGGTATGTCGGGCGATGGTTTCCGCTTCGGGGTTGCTATTGCGGTATATGAATGGCTGGCGGCTATCTCATTGATTATTGTAGCGGTGTGGTTCATTCCCATTTATCTCAAGAATCACATCTACACGATGCCACAATTCCTGAGTACGCGCTATAATGAAACCGTAAGCCTGATCATGGCCGTTTTCTGGCTGTTTTTGTATGTATTTGTCAACCTTACTTCCATTTTATTCCTTGGTGCGCTGGCCATCAGCAGCCTGGTAGGGGGCGACAGTTTTCATACCATCATTATTTGCCTGAGTCTGTTCGCCGTTTTCATCACTTTAGGAGGTATGAATGTCATTGGGTATACAGATGTTATTCAGGTTTTAGTACTTATCATTGGTGGTCTGGTTACTACTTACCTGGCCCTGCAACAGGTTAGCCTGACCTTAGGGCTGGATGGTGGTATTATTTCAGGACTGGGTGCCATGATCAAAGATGCCGACGACCATTTCCACATGATTTTCGAAAAGCCGGGTATTGGTGCGTCCCAACCCGAAATCAAACGTTACCTAACATTGCCGGGTATCGTTATGTATCTTGGTGGCATGTGGGTTGTTAATCTTAACTACTGGGGTTGTAATCAGTACATTACCCAGCGTGCCCTGGGAGCCAACCTCAAAACGGCCCGTACCGGTATTCTCTTCGCAGCCTTACTCAAGATTTTCATGCCGATCATTGTGATGCTGCCCGGCATTGCCGCTTATGTGATTCACAAGAATGGCGGACTTCAGAGCGAAATGCTCCGCAACGGGGTTGTATCGGGCGATAATGCGTACTCAGCAGTACTGACGTTCCTGCCAACCGGTCTGAAAGGCTTGTCGGTAGCTGCTCTGACGGCCGCTATTGTGGCTTCGCTGGCGGGTAAAGCCAACTCGATTTCGACCATTTTCACACTCGATATTTACCAGAAATACATCAACAAAAACGCGAGCGAATCCCGTTCGCTCTGGATCGGGCGAGCCACTATTCTGGTGGCGGTAGCGCTATCCATCGCGCTTGCCTGGGAGGATGCGCTGGGTATTGGTGGCGAAGGTGGCTTTACGTTCATTCAAAAATATACCGGCTACATCAGTCCCGGCATTTTCGCAGTGTTTTTGCTGGGTTTCTTCTGGAAACGTACCACTGGTATCGCAGCTGTTGCAGGGATTTTGGGGGGCTTTGGTTTTGCGGTTCTGTTCAACAACTTCGCTCCTAGGCTATTTGGCCCAGAAACGATCATGTACTCAGCATTTCTGAACAGCGATGGCGTGTACGAGATCCCGTTCCTGGTTGCGATGGGCTGGGCGTTCTTTTTGACCGTCGGTCTGATGATACTTATTAGTCTGGCCGGACCAAAAATAAACCCCAAAGGACTGGCCATCGACTCCTCCATGTTCAAACTGGCACCGGTCAATCTGGCAATGGTTGTTATTATTGTGATGCTGGTTTCAATGCTTTACATTCGATTCTGGTAGTTTTCAAGCACGACAACGTGTAGATACGGCACAAAGAATACCGAGAAATCAACTAAAATCTCTGTGTTCTTTGTGCCTCTGTGTTTATTAATTTTACCTCATGACAAGCCCCTCCTCTTCTCCCTCACTACGCCCGCTATTTGCCCTCCCTGTCATTGTAGCTGCACTCGGCTATTTTGTGGACGTATACGATCTGTTGCTCTTCAATATCGTTCGGGTGCCTAGTTTGAAAGATCTTGGTTTATCCGAAGCCGACATCTCGCTGATAGGCGGTAAGATTATCAATTATCAGCAAACAGGGTTGCTGGCTGGTGGCATTCTGTGGGGTATTCTGGGCGATAAACGAGGGCGGTTATCCGTCCTGTTTGGGAGCATCATTACCTACTCACTAGCGAACATTTTCTGCGGCTTTGTCCACGATCCCCAAGTTTACGCCTGGCTCCGGTTTGTGGCCGGATTGGGTCTGGCGGGTGAGCTGGGGGCAGGTATTACACTCGTCAGTGAGATTTTACCCCCACGCCTGCGGGGCTACGGGTCATCATTAGTGGCTGGTGTAGGACTGTTAGGTGCCGTAGTTGCTTATTTCACAGTTAGTCTGTTCGACTGGCGAACAACGTACTTTGTTGGAGGTGGACTGGGCTTAGGCTTATTACTACTTCGGGTGAGTATTCTCGAATCAGGCATGTTTAAGCGTGCTCAGCAGACAGGCGTATCGAGAGGGAACTTCTGGGCCTTGTTTCGGGGTAAAAATCAGGTTTTACGGTATTTTCGGTGTATGGGTATCGCTCTGCCAACCTATCTGGTTATCGGCATTCTAACTACCTTCGGAAATGAATTTGGGAAAGCGTTAGGCATCGAAGAAGCCATCCAACCGGGACGTTGTGTGATGTTTACGTACATCGGCATGGCTGTTGGCGACTTGTTCAGTGGTCCGTTAAGTCAGTGGCTTAAGTCACGAAAGAAAGCCATCGGGCTCATGATGGGCATGGCGTTCTTGTTTATGGTGATCTATCTGTTTGGTGGCATTAGCTCAACGAATGTGTTTTACGCCACCTGCGTAGCGATGGGCTTTAGTATCGGCTATATTGCTATGTTCCTGACCATCACGGCCGAGAGTTTCGGTACCAACCTGCGAGCTACGGCCACAACGTCTGTAGCCAATAATGTTCGGGCTACAACGTTGCTCACCATTCCGGCTTTTCAGGCCATGAAACCGTCGCTGGGGGTAATCCAGTCAGCCGCTATAGTCGCCATTGTCTGCTTCGGACTTGGTGTCTGGTCGCTGCTTACGATGGAAGAAACGTATGGGAAGGAGCTGGATTATAGTGAGTAAGTTGGGGGCTTTGGCATGGGTTAGCAAAAGACGCTTATAAAATAACAACCTCATGTTAGAATCTGCTTATAGATCAGTCATTGACAGTTATCTAAACCATCGATTGACTGTAGATGAGTTCATTGATTCGTTTATGACGCAGTGGAAAAATGACCGAGAATATAACTCTTTTGATCCCAGATTTCGCAGATTGATTGACCGATTATTTACAAGTTGCGACTGCTATCATGAAGATCCCAAAGGCGAATTTGAAATATCCGAAATAGAATTAAAAAACGAAATCGAGCTTTTGAATTATATATGGTGGGGGTAACAAGATCAAGACTCTTCAATTGAACAATTTCAATCTAGCTCCGCAGTTAGGAGAATAGACTTTATTAAAATAATCTCTTTACATAATCCGGATTTATAACGGCCCGTTAGGGCCATCACAGTGTAGCGTCGGTAGAGAAATTCCTACGTGTAGACAACGTGTGCCGTCAGGTACACAATAGTTATGTACCTGACGGCACATCCATCCCATGAAATTCAATAATTTCTACCGACGCTGCGCTGTGAAGACCCTGACGGGCCAAACGAATGCAATCAAATCCCGAACTCACGTTACTTTTCGAACACTTGATTCCAAACAGAATAATTTCACCCACCTTTATTACTATTTAATCTAGTTTGAACCGCGCTGAACCACATGCAATCCGCTGTTGTTCAGGAAACAAGTCAGATAACTTTTTGTAAAGGTTTCTGCCCCTTCGTCTACATCCTAGACGATACAAGGTTACAGGAACGCCTGCAAACGCCAATAATTAAGTTGGTGTACAAGCCGTCCGCAAGATTAACTAGCTATGGAAACAGCATTTACCTTCCCGAAAATAAACGATTTACCCCTTCAATTTCAGTTATCGTTTCGCCCGTTTGTTGCCTTTCTAAAAGCGCAGCAACAACAATGCACGTCGTCCGACGGTCTGTACGAATTATATACGTACCTTATTAACCAGTTCAGTGCCGCCGTTGCGCTTCAGGATGCTCATGATGGTCAACTTGACCCAGCACATCTGAAAGAACTTTTTCAGCTGGCAACCATAGCGGTGTTGCCCTTAGACCACGCAAGACAAAAAATTGCCTATTCGTTTGGCCTACCGGTTCCGTTAACGATTTACCATCATTCAAACGCATTTGAGCAGTTGATGGATCAATCGCCGGATTTCCTGCTCACACTACCCAATCAAATTCGGGTTCAGGAGCGGCAACGGTTTGTTTATCAGCTTGTTCTAAACAAATGTTATGGCTTTCAGATCAGTAAAGACAATGGCCCATCGTTTCGTTTTCAGAATAAGCGGGATGGCCTGGTGAAATATTATCAGCTCGATATTAACCAGTCGTTTATGGAACCCCATTTCGATCGGGAGCTACCGCCCTTACAGCAAGCCTGGGTCGATTTTGTTAAACATGCCACACCATTGCCTGCCGATGTCCCCCCTCTACCGTTAGATGAATTCAGGTTCGAAGGCTTTTCGTTTTTCATGATGGAAGACGTAACGGAGAGCGAAACGATTCAGCAGTTGCAGGATGTGTTTGCCCACTTACATTCCGACACCGAACCCATTATTTATCAGCGTTTTGAATCGGCATTACGAAATCTGTGTGGTCAGCCAGACTTACAGATTGGCCTTGTTTCGCTGCCGCAGGTAAATGGTAAGTTTGTGTATCATCCTGATGCCAAAACCCGGAGTGTATTTCTTCGGAACACCGATATGCATCTGGACGGCGTTGAGGACCCCAGAGCGCAACAAATGATCACGCAGTTGTTTAGCAATCCTGTTCCTCACATTTTCTCTAATTTGAATGGACTACCTGAAGTAAAACGGCAAGTTTTCCATAAACAGGGAATTCGGAGCTTTATGATGTACCCGATTTCGGTAGCCAATGAAGTGTTGGGATTACTGGAAATGGGAAGTCCGCATGAAAATGGCTTAAATGAAACTGTACTGGCCCGAGTCGAACAGATTATTCCACTCATTCAGGAATTTCTGCGGTATCAGCTCAATCAGTTCAATAACAACCTGGAAAAACTTATTCGGCAGAAATTTACCTCCTTGCAACCTTCCGTAGAATGGAAGTTTTACGAAGCCGCCTGGCGCCAACTGAGCCGGGGTCAAAACGAATCGGCTGGGAGCGAAACCATCCCCGTTCGCTTTCCGCAAGTGTATCCACTTTATGGGGCCGTTGATATTCGAAACTCGTCTGTTGAACGCCACAAGGCCGTTCATCAGGATTTAGCCAATCAGCTAGCAGCTATTGACGAAATCTTTTCTGATGCCAATTTCCCGTCGAGTTGGGATAGGCCCGAACAGCTTCGGGAAGAGAGTTACCAATGCCAACACAAACTGATAGCGGGGTTATCGCCAGAAGATGAGCCAGAAATGGCGCTGTTTCTGGAACAGGAAGTAAATCCTTATTTTCGGTCGCTATTGACCCGTCATCCTTCGCTGGAAGTGCTTATCCAACGTTATTTTGCTCAAGTCGATCCAGCCACGGGTTTATTCAATCAGGCGCTGAAACGCTATGAGCGAAGCATGGATTGGCTCAACGTGACGGTAAACGAGTATATTGATGCAGAAGAGAAAAAGCTGCAAACGGTTTTTCCGCATTATTTTGAACGATATCGCACCGATGGAACTGAGTATACCATCTTTGTCGGCCAATCGATTGCGCCCAGTTTTGAATTTACGCAAGAGGTAAATCGGCGGTTGTTCCATTGGCAGTTGACATCCATGCTGGAAATGGCTCACCTGACTCATCGGTTACTGCCTAATTTACCACTACCCTTGCAGACAACTCAGCTTATTTTGGCGCATAGTCAGCCCGTTGACATTAGTTTCCGGCACGATGAGCGTCGGTTCGATGTAGAAGGCTCCTACAGTATTCGGTACGAAGTGCTGAAAAAACGGATTGATAAGGCGCTCATCGAAGGCACGCAAGAACGATTGACCCAGCCCGACACCATTGCGTTGGTCTATAGTCACTCCTCTGAAATAGCTGGTTATTTGCCTTTTATTACCCAAATGCAGGAAAGTGGGCAATTGAAATCTAACGTAGACTATCTTGATCTGGAGCCAATGCAGGGCGTTGTTCACCTCAAAGCATTACGCATTCACATAAACTATACTGACTCAACGCAGGCATGAAACTAGTAAGTAAACCAGGTGCGTGGCTTGTGGGGTTGGTGAGTAGCTTTTTCATCTTTACTGTTGCTGTGGGTCAGTCGGTTCCGGCCGATTCAATCCGGCATCGGGTCATTTTGATTGGCGATGCAGGAAAGTTACGAAACGGTAAAAATCCGGTTGTCGACGCCGTAAGCGCCCGTTACGATTTTAATAATTCGCGCACGACGTTACTCTACCTCGGCGACAATGTCTATCCACATGGATTATCGGACGAGAGTAGCCCCGATCATGAATCGCTCGCGGCTGTACTACGCTATCAGGCCCGGCCTGGATTGGCTAACCCTGGACTAACCAGTTCAGGCCAAGGGAAACAATCGCAGGTCCTATTTATTCCCGGCAATCACGATTGGGCGAAAAGTCATGCCGATGGTTGGGAGCGAATAAAGCGGCAAGGTGCGTGGCTGGATAGTTTGAAGGCTCCCAACATTCGGCTTTTACCGGCTAATGGCTGCCCTGGCCCGGAAGAAATTCATCTGAGCGATAATCTGGTACTGGTTATTATCGACACCCAATGGTGGTTGCATCAGTTCAGCAAACCCGGCCTAGATTCGGATTGTGCCTGTAAGAGTGAAGATGAAGTGATAGCCCGGCTGACCGATATTACCAACCGGAACAAAGGCAAAGGCATTATTCTGGCTACCCACCATCCGTTTCGCAGTTACGGTATTCACGGCGGATACTACACGATTAAACAGCATATTTTCCCGCTGACCGAGTTTTCAGAAAAACTTTACATTCCGCTGCCGGTCATTGGCTCAATCTATCCGCTGGTTCGGGGGGTGTTCGGGAATATTCAGGATTTGCCCAACCCAACCTATAAACAGATGGTTTGGGCAATGGAAAAAGCTACATCGGCAGCCCCTAATGTGGTTTATGTCTCGGGCCACGATCATGCCATACAACATATCGTAGAGGGTACTCGCAATTACATTGTCAGTGGATCGGGCATTAATCGCGAGCGGGTAAAGAATGGCAAACTAGCCAAGTTTGTGAGTGGTGAATGGGGCTACGTTGTACTGGACGAGTTGACCAATGGCAAGGTAAAAGCCGCCTTCTACACTGTCGATGAAGCGGCCAACGCCACCGAAGCGCACGACGCTACGCTCTTTACAATTCCACCGGTAACGGATTCTCGACAGGGTAGTTTGCAACACCCCCATTGGCCCGACAGTGTTCGGCTAGCCATCGTGCCCGCCTACGATAGCGTAGGCCGAACACAGCGCTGGCTGCTCGGCAATAACTACCGCACCGAATGGGCTACGCCGGTCAACCTGCCGGTGTTCGACCTGACTCGTGGCGGGTTTAAAATTCTCCAGCGAGGTGGTGGGCAACAGACCAAGTCGTTGCGACTCGAAGATGCCAACGGTCGGGAATGGGTGTTACGCAGTATTCAGAAAGACCCAGCCAATGCGTTGCCAGCGGCCTTACGCGAAACCATCGCTAAAGATGTCTTACAGGACGAGATCTCGGCGGGTTACCCATTCGCGCCTTTAGTAGTACCCACGCTGGCACAGGTAGCAGGTGTGCCCCACGCCAACCCAAAACTCGTGTACGTTCCCGATGATCCGGCGCTAGGCATTTATCAGGCCGATTTCGGGAAAACGGTTTGCCTCTTCGAGGAGCGCAGTCCGGGTGATGGGAAATCGATTAGCACCCCGAAAGTCCTTGAGGCTCTGGAAAAAGACAACGACAATCAGGTTGACCAGAAGGCTTTTTTGCGCGCCCGAATGCTCGACCTGTTCATCGGCGACTGGGACCGTCACGAAGATCAGTGGCGTTGGGGAAGTCATAAAACGGCAACAGGAAAAGAGTTTTTCCCCATTCCACGCGACCGCGATCAGGTATTTTTTCGTACGGATGGTCTATTGCCGAGCATTGCTTCTCTGCCCTGGTTACAGCCTAAATTTCAAGGCTTTACAACCAAATTGGCTAATGTAGACGGCTTTATGTTCAATGGTCGTTACGTTGACCGGATGTTCCTGAACGGCCTGGATGTGCAGGATTGGATGAACGGGATTACCACCCTGCGCGATTCATTGACGGATGCTGTTCTGGAGCGCGCCATCAGCCAACTGCCCGATACCATTCGGAAAGAATCGGGAAATAAACTGCTGGAAACGCTCAAAGTTAGGCGGGGTTGGTTATTGGAAAAAGGGCTCGAATACTATCGGTTCATTTCCAAAGCGGTCGATATTCCCGGTTCCGACAAGACTGACTTATTCCGTATTCAAAATCTGGATGATGATCATGTAGAAGTTTCGGTATTTAAGGTTGCCAAAGACGGCTCGTTGGCTCAACGCTACTATCACCGGGTATTTGACGCCGAAGTCACCAACGAAATTCGGCTCTATGGCCAGAAAGGTGATGATCGATTTGAGGTC
Source organism: Spirosoma litoris (assembly GCF_054776755.1). NCBI lineage: Bacteria > Pseudomonadati > Bacteroidota > Cytophagia > Cytophagales > Cytophagaceae > Spirosoma > Spirosoma litoris. Next base: position 347,918 of record NZ_BAAHBI010000075.1, read on the forward strand.
ACGGGTGCTCAAAATGGTCATATCAAAGTCCGGCTCATTGGTGGTAAGGGCGAAGATGTATTCAAGGTTGACGGCCATCCGGGCAAGCCGATTATCTACGATTTAAGCACCGAAGCCAATGTATTACCCGGTCGAAATCTGGCCAGCTTGCGTCTGTCAACTGATAAGGCTGTGAATGAGTATGATCCACACGCCTTCAAATACGACATCGTCGCTCCGTTGGCAACGGCAGGTTATAACTTGGATGATGGCGTTTTGTTGGGCGCAGGAGTTCAGTGGACCAAGCAGGGATTCCGAAAATCGCCTTATGCTTCCATGAACCGCCTGCTGGTTACCCGTTCGCTGGCAACCGACGCCATGTCGATCAAGTATGACGGAATTTTCACACATTTCATCGGCAAGAATGATTTGTGGATCAACGCCCTATCGAAAGCCCCCGACAACGTCACAAACTTTTTCGGGCCGGGAAATGAAACCGTTTACGATAAAGACAACCGCATTCGCTATTACCGAACCCGCTACAATTTGATTAACATCTCGGCTTTACTCAAACGGAAAGTGGGCGAGCGTATGTCTATGTCAATCGGCCCTGTTTTTCAACGATTTACGCTTGACCTGGACGATAATCATGGGCGGTTCATTGAAGATTATCTGGCTCAACTTCCCAATCCGAGCCAGTTCAAGCTTCGGGAAAGTTACGGTGGCCTACAGGCAGGGCTGGTGGTCGACAATCGGAATAAGCCCATTCAGCCATCCCGTGGTTTCTACTGGAATACAACGTTGGTGGGGCTTCAGGGATTTAGTCAACGCACCAGTCATTTCACGCAGCTCCGCTCCGACATGGCTATCTATACCAGCTTCAGCCAGTCGGCTCGCTTTGTGATGGTTAATCGCATTGGTGGCGGAGTAACGTTCGGCAATCCGGCGTTTTACCAGTTGTTATATTTGGGTGGTCAGGACAATCTGCGAGGGTATCGCACCTATCGTTTCGCGGGGAATCAGTTATTTTATTATAACTTGGAAGCCCGACTGAAACTGCTCGATTTTCGTTCATTCCTGTTTCCAGGGAGCGTAGGTCTGGTAGCTTTCAACGATCTGGGGCGTGTATGGCTGAAGGGCGAAAACTCTAAAAAATGGCATGATGGCTATGGCGGTGGTTTGTACGTAACGCCCGCCAGTTTGCTCGTTGTGGCCGCTACAGTTGGTTTTTCGGACGAAGGAGCGTTGCCTTACATATCACTTGGTTTCCGGTTTTGATTAAAAAAGGTTAGGCCACAGAGCTTTTTATAATTCTTTTACGATCCAGTACTGCCAAAGCCTAATCCCTCTTAACGACTATGCCTACTAGCCTTTTACCTCAAATTGAAGCCCACGTTATTCATTATTTCGAGAAACATGCGCGGCCCGAGCTGACATTTCATAATCTGGCGCACACGCAGGAGGTGGTTCAGGCCACGGATCAGATTGCCCGTAATTATCAGCTTTCCGAAGCCGATTATCTGGCCGTGATGGCTGCGGCCTGGTTTCATGACACGGGGTATTTAGACGGATCGCCAGAAGGACATGAAGAACGTAGCGCCGATATAGCCGCTAAGTTCCTGGAGCATCAGGATCAGCCCAAAAACCTCATCAAGTCGGTGAAGCACTGCATTCGGGCAACCAAAATGCCGCAATCGCCACAAAGCCTGCTCGAAGAAATCATTTGCGATGCCGATCTCTTTCATCTGGGCAGCGACGAGTACAACAGCAAGCAGAAACAACTCCGCAAAGAACTGGAAAAACTGACCGGAACCGATATTTCGGGCAGCAACTGGCGGCAGCAGAATATTGATCTGCTCACAACTCACACGTATTTTACTACGTATGCGCAGACGCTCTTAGCCAAAAATCAGGCCGAGAACCTCCGTCGTCTACGGGAAAAGCAAGCCGAGAAATCGGGAACGCCCATTCCTGAAGCAACAGCTACCACTCAACCAATTGAACAGCTTACAAACGAGCCCGTCCAGCAGTTTGTAACGCCCGAAACTCCGCCAAACGATAAGAAGAAAAATAAAGACAGCAAGTCCGAAAAGGGTATCGAAACCATGTTTCGAACGACTTCTACGAATCATTTGCGCCTGAGCGAAATTGCCGATAGTAAAGCCAACATCATGATTTCGGTGAACTCAATTACGGTGTCGGTACTGGTATCTATCCTGCCCCGCCGAATTGAAGAAAATCCGGCCCTGATCATCCCAACGGCCATGTTTCTGACAACCTCGCTGTTGACAATCATTTTTGCCATTTTAGCCACTCGGCCTAATATAACGCAGGGCACATTTAGCCATGAAGATATCCAGCAGAAAAAGGGGAATCTGCTCTTCTTCGGTAATTTTCACCGAATGAGTCTGGGTGAATTTGAGTGGGGTATTCAGGAATTGATGCAGGATAGCAACTACCTATACAGCAGCATGACCCGCGATATTTATTACCTGGGGCTTGTGCTGGCCAAGAAGTACAAATTGCTACGAATCGCCTATAGCATTTTCATGTTCGGCTTTGTCACGTCAATTCTGGCCTTTCTTGTCGTTTTCCTGGCGTATAAGAAATAGAGGTTTCACAAAGCAGGGCGCTTATTAAACCACGGCTTTTCCTGTTCCAACTGTCCAGCGAGCCGGAATAAGGTGGCTTCGTCGCCGAGTTTAGCAGCAAACATAACCCCAATCGGAAGTCCCTCAGGTGACCAATGCATCGGTACCGACATTGATGGCTGCCCCGTCATGTTGGTGATAACGGTAAATGAAATATACCCTAACGACCGTTCGGCCAGATCATTGACAATTTTAGTCCCATTCAGGTATTTCAGGCCACCCAACGAATCGACTAACTTAAGCAGACGCTCTTCGGACGCTTTATTTTGAAACGTGCCAATAGCAATTGGCGGACGGGGTAAGGTTGGGGTCAAAAACAGATCATAAGTCTCGTGAAGCTGACCCATGCTTCGATTCAGCGAATTCCAGCGACGTTTCTGAAAAGCGGCATCGGCCGCCGAGAAACCCTCGGCCAATCGTGCCTGCGCCCAGGTGTTCAATTCCACATCGTCCCGTCGGACAGGGCGACCCAAGTATTCGCCCAGCTCGCGAAGAACTGCCGCCGTTTCACTGAGGACATTGACAAAGAAGGCTTCCGTCACAATCGTTTTCTCGTAGGGTAGCGGAATTTCCTCAACCGTATGGCCCAGTCGCTCAAGCAATTTGGCCGTTTCCTGAACGGCTTTTACACATTCCGGATCGGTGGTTTGCGAAGGCATCAGTGCTTTTGTCGAGAAGGCAATGCGTAACTTACCCGTCTCCCGACTCACCTCCTGCAAAAATGGGCGTTCGGACGGAGCAATCGTGTACGGATCGCCCGCCATTGGGCCAGCAATCGCATCCAGGAAACCCGCACTATCCCGAACACTACGGGTCAAAACATGTCCCGCAACGGCCCCATTCCACAACTCACCGAATTTAGGCCCCAGTGTAACACGACCCCGAGACGGTTTCAGACCAAACAATCCACAGCACGAAGCTGGAATCCGAATTGAACCTCCGCCATCCGTTGCGGTCGCTGCCGGAACAATGCCAGCCGCCACGGCCACAGCCGAGCCACCACTCGATCCACCTGGCGAGTGCGTGAGTTTCCAGGGATTATGCGCAGGCCCGTAGAGCTTCGATTCGGTATAGGGCGTGAGACCAAATTCAGGCGTATTCGTCTTCCCAAATAAAGTCACCCCTGCGGTTTTCAGGCGTTTGACAATTTCGCTATCGATCGTCGAGACATAATTAGCATACCCGCGGCAACCCGACTTTAAAGGCGTTCCGGCCCATTCAAGCTCCAGATCTTTCAACAGAAACGGTACACCTCGAAAAGGGCCTGTAGCGGGCAATTGCTTCGCCATTTCGCGCCCTTTATCGTACAAAGGTGTGACAATAGCGTTCAACGTTGGGTTGACCGCATCGGCACGGGCAATAGCCGTTTCTAATAATTCGGCAGGCGTAACTTCTCCTTTTTGAACGAGTCCGGCCAGGGCCGTTGCGTCGTGTTTGACGTATTCTTCGAAAGACAAGGTTTGCATGGAAGTAGGGAGTTTATGACGCAAGGCCAGAGCCTTGCACCATCACGACCATCTTACTGTTTCGCTGTGGCCACACCAATTTTTGAATCGGCGGTACCGTAATATAAAAACCAACGGCCCTTAAACGGCACCATGCCTTCCAGAAAAACAACCTGATTCACCTGGCCCTGCGTTTCGTAGGGTTGATCGGGCTTAATAAAATGAGCTTCGGTTCGGTCGATTAGTTTGGTTGGATCTTGCGCATCGAATAACAATTGGCCGCCTGCATAAGCTCCTTCGGGCAAGTTCACATCGCCGTTTTTAGCATCATTCATTCCATTGTAAATCAACAAAATGCCATCTTTTGTCAGCATCGCATAGGGACCAGGTTCAATTAATCGATAGTCGTGTTTACCCTTTCGCGACTCGGCCGCTACAGTAGGCTTCCCGCTCTCACTTTCGAGCGGTGACCAATGCAGTAGATCATCAGAAGTAGCGAGTCGAAGCTGGGGTTGGTCGCCCCAATACATCCAGTATTTACCGTTGATTTTCTGCGCGACAAACCGACTACCAACACGCTTGCAAACAATAGCCCCCGATTTCGACCAGCTATTACGATACTTGCCGTTGTCAAAGTCCCCAAAAGCCAATCCCTGCTTGTTCCAGTCTGTTAGGTTTTTCGACGTGGCGACACAAAGTCGGGCTTTATCACCGTCATACGCTGTGTAGGTCATAATATACACGCCATTCGGGCTTTCTACGATGCGCGGGTCTTCGCAACCTCCCTCCCATTCATAGGTTTTCATGGCATCGTTATTAGGATAAAAAACCGGTTTCGGCATTCGTTTAAAATGAACGCCATCGGTGCTGATCGCCAGCCCTAGCCGAGATGTGCCACCCACCCGCCGAACGGTATCCTCGGCCCGGTACACCATATACACTTTATTATTCCGTACTACTGCGGTTGGATTGTACACGTCTTTCTCCTCCCAGTGAATGGTTTGGCGTCGAACCGGACAATCAAACGTTGTGCTGGTTTTGGCCGCTAAAATTGGGTTATCGGCATTTAATTTCTGAAACGGACCCAGCATCCAGGGCTTTTCAGATTTGGATTGAGCCAGAAGCAGGCTCGGCAAAAGAAGAAATACTACTAATCGCTTTATCATTAATAGGCTTGCTAAAGATTTGGTTAGTAAAGGCAGGAACTGGCAACGAGCTACTAGTTTAAAGGCGTAAGACTTTAGGCGAATGCCATCGTTCGTTATTTCGCCACTACTTTTTTGCCCAGCTTATGCTCCGAAATCAGCTCATGGCCTTCATGTGGTGGTTCGGTCAATCGTCCGCCAAACCATTGTGCCCGATGCTGACGGCTCATCGGTCCATCCATCCGAGCGGCATCCAGTTCCAATAGGCGAATCCCTCCCGGATGATCCATCGTTGGTTCTTCATAAACGATCTGCAACCCAACCCAAGCCAGGTATTCGTTCAGTTTGGTTTCGAGTGGTTGATTCCCAAAGATGCAAAGATCATAATACCAATCCAGCGACTCACCAGAAACCGTTTCGGTGGCAGCCCGATAGTCCTCCAGCGTATAACCAACAAATGGTTTACCAAATTGCTGCCACATAATGCGCATCACATCGTCCAGCGAGCGGGCATGGTTCGTGAGTTTACGAATGTGTAAATCTAAAATAAGCGCAGCAATCGACCCTTTATGATAAACAGATACTTTACGGTCAGGAACGCCTTTATCGTATCCATCTAACCACAAATCCCAGGACGATTCTGTGAGTGACTGGAACGCCCGACCATTGTTTTCGAAATGACGCTTAAACAAAACCTGCAACTCTTTCAAATAGGCTTCATCGGAAAAAACGCCGGATTGGCGAAGCATTAAATCCCCGTAATAAGTTGTAACCCCCTCGGCCACAAAGCAGGTTGAAAAGTAGTTCTCCTGTGTAAAATCGTACGGAAGCAGTTCAATAGGCCGAATGCGGATAATATTCCAGGCGTGAAATAATTCGTGCGACGATACGCCAAGTAAATCCTGATAAAGCCCTTCACCTTCGTCATTTGGTCCTAGTACCAACACGGTGGAGTTCCGATGTTCAACACCATGATAATAGGGTACGGGTAAAATCAGGGTCAGAAAATGATACGCCTTTTCAGGAAATTCGCCGTAGAGATCAAGTTGCGTTTGCGAAAACCGGCTGAAATCATGGATGATTCGGTCAGCATCAAAGGTCGGATCACCATCCGTCCGACGGCCACCCTGAATCCAGACATGAAACGATGTTTCACCTACTTCGTACTGAATGTGCTGAATAACAGGCGCGGCTATAAGTGGGCAATCGACCAGTTCATAGAAATCAGCTGCCTGAAGCGTTTTGGCATTGAGTTGCTCTAGCCCACAGGCAATTGTCCAGCCATCCGGAATGGCCAACTCCAATGTGCAGGGATCATTTATCCGCCCTTCGGCATAGACACACAGGTTTACCGGGTTAACATAGAGCAGCGTTTCGCTGATAAAGCTACTGCCCGCATTGAGCTGATTCGGGGTAGGCAACAGCGCATAATAGTTATAGTGAACAGTCAGTTCCGTTGCTCCATTCATCTGCACACGCCAGCGATCTTTCGTAATCTTTCGAAATGGAAGTGGATTCCCCAATCCATCAACAACTGTAAATCGCTGAATATTTTTGGCAAATTGCTGCAACTCATATCGTCCTGGCCGCCAGGCGGGCAATTGCAGTTCTACCTGTTCACCAACAATGCTGGTCAGGTTGGCTTCAACAGCTATATAATGAGGAATCTGAGGATCAGGCGCTAAGCGATAGTTCATAGGTTGGTAAAAAAGAGCTGTTACTTAAAGTAAGATAGAACGCAGACTTTTAGGATGGGCAAGATTATTCATGACTCCCATTCATCTAATTCAATTATTGCCAATGAATTACAATTATTGGTAGTTGTAAAACCAGTATGAATCATCAGAATCATAAAATCGGCGCTCTATTTTAAAGTAACGCTCAATATATCAAATCGTTTTTACAAAAATCGACTTGTTAAACTGCACACTTTTCCCTATCTTTGCGGACTCATTTCGAAAACTAAGAGTTTTTAGGCAAGATAGATCATGAAAAGAACGTTCCAACCATCGAACCGGAAGCGTAAAAACAAACACGGCTTCCGTGAGCGGATGGCTACTGCCAATGGCCGCCAGGTTTTGGCTCGCCGTCGGGCAAAAGGCCGCCATAAACTGACCGTCTCGGACGAGAAAAAAGGCGACCGCTTTAAAATCTAGTCAATAGTCGATAGCGATGCGTCAATAGTGACTGCTATCTATCGACTGACGACTACTCACTGACGACTTTATGCCGCAAACCTTCACAAAATCAGAACGGCTTTGCAGCAAAAAAATTCTCGCTGAATTATTTAAAAAGGGTAGTGCGACCGGGTCACGTCAGACCGTTGGGACGTTCTACCTTTTTCCATTTAGGGTACTCCACCTCCCTGCTCCAGAATCTTCTCCTGAAAGCAACGTTTTGTTGCCTGCCATTGTCATTACCGTACCGAAGCGAATTTTCAAACGCGCCGTTGACCGAAACCTGATTCGTCGGCGTGTACGGGAAGCGTATCGGCTCAATAAGCATCTATTCGATCAGCAAAAAACGTTACCCGGTCAATCCAGACCGGGCTATATTGCCTTTCTTTATACCGCAAAACAGATAATTTCGTTTGAAGAGATAGAAAAAGGTATGAAATTAGCTATTGCAAAAATGTAAAGTGAAAAATGAAGAGTGAAGAATATTTCTAACCGGAATTTCACTCTATATTCTTCACTCTTCACTCTTCACTCTTCACTCTTCATTATTCATTTAAGATGCGCTTTCCTAAACGTTTCACTCTGTTAGCCTCGTCAGCGCTTGTAGCGGGTGGCATTGGTTTCTTTTCGTTTAAAAACGACGATCGTTTCTTCGAAATCGCGCGGAACCTCGACATCTACGCTACGCTGTTCAAAGAACTGAACCTGTATTACGTGGATGAGATCAATCCGAACCGGATGGTCAAAACCAGTATCGACGGTATGCTGAAAGCGCTCGATCCGTATACGAACTTCTTCGCAGAAGATGAAATTGAGGATTACATGACCATGACCACGGGTCGCTACAATGGCATTGGCGCACTTATTGGTCAGCGTCAGGGCAAGAGTATTGTGCTGATGGTTTATGAAGGAACCCCTGCCGAAAAATCAGGCCTTCGGATTGGTGATGAAGTCATTAAGATTGATGGCGTCGATATAAAAGCGCGCAAAGAAGCTGATCCAGGCAAGCTGCTGAAAGGTCAGAATAATACAGCGGTAAAACTGACGGTTCAGCGTTATGGCGAGAAAAGCCCGGTTGAACTCAGCGTTATTCGTGATGTGGTTAAAATGACCAACGTGCCTTACTACGGCATGATTAACGACGAGGTTGGCTACATCGATCTGAAGGATTTTACGGCAACGGCTTCTCGAGAAGTTCGTACCGCCTTCCAGGAATTGAAGGGCAAAGGAATGAAAAAGCTCATTCTCGACGTTCGTGAAAATCCAGGTGGCTTGCTCAACATGGCTATCGACATCTGCAACACCTTCATCCCGAAAGATTCAGAAGTTGTTACGACCAAGGGCAAAGTGACGGAGTGGAACAAAACCTACACGGCCCTGAATCCACCGCTGGATCTGGAAATGCCCATTATTGTGCTGACCAACAACCACAGTGCGTCGGCTGCCGAAATCGTTTCAGGCGTAATTCAGGATTATGACCGGGGGGTGTTGATTGGCCAGCGGACATATGGCAAAGGATTGGTCCAGACCACGCGCGAGTTGTCGTTCAATACTAAACTGAAAATCACAACGGCTAAATACTACATTCCCAGCGGACGTTGTATTCAGGCAATCGACTATAGCCATCGCAATCCAGATGGCAGCGTTGGTAAGATTCCGGATTCACTCAAAACAGCCTTTAAAACCAAAGCCGGACGCGTGGTTTATGATGGAGGTGGCGTTCTGCCCGATGTTGTGATCGAAGCCCAAACGCCAACACCAATCGCTTTAAGTCTGACGAACAAAGGGCTGATTTTCGATTATGCCGTGAAATATCGTCAGGAGCACCCAACCATTAAGCCTGCCCGCGAATTCCATCTGACGGATGCTGAGTATGCTGACTTCGCCAAGTGGGTTGCCGATAAAGAATACGATTATACCACGCAGGTTGAAAAAGATCTGGGCACGCTCGAAGCGTCGGCTAAGAAAGAAAAATATTTCGATCAGATTCAGGATCAGCTCAAGTCGCTTAAGACCAAGATGTCGCACAGCAAAGATGCCGACCTGAACACGTTCAAACCTGAAATCCGAACGCTGCTTGAGCAGGAAATTGCCGGACATTATTACCTCCAAAAAGGCCTCAAAGAAGCGTCGTTTGCTACTGATCCCGAAATGAAAGCCGCCCTCGATTTATTCAAAGACATGGGCCGCTACTCGACTATTTTAAAAGGAAAATAAGAATAAGGGAGAAAGGGACGAATGGGAGAAAAGGAGACATCATGGGTTTCTTGTTCCTTTCCTCCTTTCTCCCTTTCCTCCCTCCTATGCTCATTCTCTCTCTTGATACGTCTACCGCTTCCTGTTCAGTTTCGCTCCATCGCGATGGTCTACTGTTAGGCTGTTATGAACTCTTTACGGAGCGTACATCGGCAGCTATGCTCACAACGCTCATTCATGACGTTGTGCAGCATGCAGGCTATGAATTAGCCCAGGTAGATGCTGTGGCTGTGGCTAAAGGTCCAGGCTCTTATACCGGCCTACGCATTGCTATCTCAACCGCCAAAGGCCTGTGCTTTGCTTTAGACAAACCGCTCCTTGCCATCAATACACTGGCCGGCATGGCCGAACAAGTTCGTGCTTACTATCCAGATACACATACCCTGTGCCCAATGATCGATGCCCGACGGATGGAGGTTTATTGTGCTCTTTATAATTCCAGTGGAGAAGAGATACAAGCTACTTCGGCTCAAATTATTGACGAGAACTCGTTTGCTTCCTGGCTCTCTTTGGGGCCAGTTATTTTCTTTGGCGATGGGGCTGCTAAATGTCAGGTGGTGTTAGGTGAACAGTCCAATGCTATTTTTCCGGAGGCAACCATCATCCCTTCGGCACGCACCATTGGGCAGTTGGCAACAGCCGCTTTTGCCGAAGGACAGTTCGAGGATTTGGCCACATTTGAGCCATTCTATCTGAAAGATTTCATGACTACACAGCCCAAAAAGCTAGTGGTTTAATCCTGGCAATCCTGTTAAAAAGGTAAAGACTGTCGAAAACATAACTTCTCATAAAGCGGGAATCTGGCGTTTTTCCCCTTATTTCGCCCCGACAACCGTCTAGTTCCCGCTCCTGTGCAGATTATCGTTGATATTGGCAATACCGATGCCGTTTTCGGCCTTTACGACCAAACTACCTGGCAATACATTTGGCGTACGCCTGCCCGTCTCGATGAACCAGCAGACTCCTACGAGCGTCGGTTACGGCTCTGGTTGCTCGAAGCCAGCATTCCGTTGAGCGCAATTAAAAGCACCGTTCTGAGTAGCGTTGTTCCTGATTTAACGCCAACTATGCGGGCTATGCTTACCAAATTGTTTGGTTTCGATCCAATCGTGGTAGGTCCAGGCGTGTATCCACTACTGCCCATTGAGATTCTTCGTCCGCACGAAATCGGAACAGACCTTGTCGCGAATGCCCTGGCAGCTTATACACGCTACAAAAAAACCTGTGTTGTTGTCGATTTTGGTACGGCACTCACGTTTACAACGGTTTCAGGCGAAGGTAAAATTCTGGGAGTAGCCATTGCTCCAGGACTAAAAACCGCCATTCGATCTCTATTTTCCAACACGGCTCAACTACCAGAAGTACCTATTGAAGTTCCGGCATCGGCCCTGGGCACCAATACGACACACGCAATCCAGGCGGGTATAGTACTTGGCTACGAGGGATTAGTCCGTTCGTTAGTGGGGCGGATTCAAGCTGAACTAAACGGCGATTGCATTGCTGTAGCGACAGGCGGTTTATCGGGTCGAATTCCCTCGCTGCAGGATGTTTTTACCGACATTGTTCCGTCGCTTACCTTAGAAGGCGTTCGTCTGATTGGTGAATTCGTTACCAACTCGACAGACAGGCAGTAAATTCTTTCTATTTCTGCTAACTACTAAAGGCTAGGTACCAAACCTGGCCTTTGCTGACTTTGGCATGGCTTCCTGCGGAATGTCCGTTATCAATAGTTTTCCCAATTCACAATATTTTATTTCTCAAAATAAACATTACAGTAACTTATATTATTGTATTATATCCATACAACCAAAAAAGATCGAATTATTTACCGACCATATAATAAATCTCTTAGTTGTCGCTTCTTTAATCAAAAAATAGAAAAATAGTACATTCTTTATCTTTTCTTCTGTCAGTTCTATTCAATCAACAGATAGTTAAATTACCAGAAATAGAACTATTTATTAGCTGATAACAAGCAGTTTATCTGTTTCATAAATTGATGTAGGCGTCGTGCTCTACTCGTAAAACCTTTGGGCGAGTTAGACATGCTGAAATTCTTTTTTTCACCAAACATCAACAGCGATGAAACTAGTCTACAAGCTTATTTTATCTACTCTAATTGTACTTTTTCATGTTTTTTCTGTCCAGGCAAGTTTACCGAAGCCAACCTGGAAATCAGGCCAGCTTATTCTTCTAAACCACACCCTTCTGGAAGGTGATTTATCGTACAACTGGCTCATGGAAACGGTATTATTTCGCCATACTGACGGACGAGTTCAGACATTTTCAGCAAACCAGGTGGATCAGTTTGGCTGGTTTGATTTTTCCGTTCACCAATACCGCAAATTCAAAGCCCTCGCTAGTGATGATAAAACCAAGCCGTACACCAGACATGCATTTTTCGAAATTTGTATGGATGGCTCGTTAACTGTGGTCAGAAACTTACGGCAACCACATGGTCTTTTCAAACGTGTATTCTCGCACCCGGCATATTTTGTGGATCAGCCAATAATGGCGCAGAATACCGACTATTTCAATTATTACGTCTATGATTCGGGGCGTTTACTAGCGCTGGATCGGTTTTACACCGACATCTATGATCCGATCATGACGGCTTACGATAAAGTTTTGAAACGCTACATCTACGATCACAACATCAACGACCGACACTTATTAGGTCGTTTAGTTCTCATCGAACGCTACAACCTACTCGTTCAACAGGAGGCCAAGACCGCTTCGGCCAAGGGTATAGTTGTTGCGCCCGAATAGGAAAACGCTATAATTCTGCCTAGTTGCTCATTCGTCGGAAGCAGGTGGCGACTCATTGGTAGAGGTCTGGCCGCGCTTTTTTCGTTTGCGAAGTGCATCATTGAGCAAAAATTCAATTTGCCCATTTACGCTCCGAAACTCGTCCTGCGCCCAGCGCTCCAGTTCTTTCAGCGTCTCGGGCTGAATTCGTAAGACAAAGGCTTTTTTTTCAGCAGCCATTTTTTTGAGGAGCGAGGAGCGAGGAGTTAGGAGCGAGGAGTTGCTGACGCATGAACCAAACGCGTCAATAACTCCTCGCTCCTAACTCCTCGCTCCTATTACTATTTAATTATACAACGTCCCGGCATTAACAACTGGGCTAACTGATTTTTCACCACATAAGACAACCAGCAGGTTACTAACCATAGCGGCTTTTCGTTCTTCGTCCAGCGAAACAACTCCTTTATTTTCAAGGCGTTCGAGCGCCATTTCGACCATACCAACCGCACCTTCAACAATCAGACGACGGGCTGCAATCATGGCCGATGCCTGCTGACGTTGCAGCATGGCGCCTGCAATTTCGGATGCATACGCCAAATGGCTAACACGCGCTTCAAGAATATCGACTCCAGCCCGTTCGAGCCGTTCGTTTAGTTCCTGCTCCAAAAATACGTTGATCTGGCCCGTACTATCCCGAAGCGTCACATCCGACGTTTCATCCTCCATATGGTCGTATGGGTACGAATTAGCCAGTTTTCGAACGGCTGCTTCTGATTGAATCTGTACGAAATTTACGTAGTTATCAACCGAGAACAGGGCTTTGGCCGTGTCTTTTACTTGCCAGACAACTACGGCTGCAATCTCAACCGGATTTCCCATTTTATCATTCACTTTCAGGGTCTGCCCATTCAGATTTCGCGCCCGAAGGCTAATTTTCTTTTTGTTATACAATGGGTTTACCCACCGTAAACCACCCTGTTTCATGGTCCCTACATAATCGCCGAAAAAAGTACAAACCGCTGCTTCATTCGGGTTGATGACAGTTATACCCATGAACAAGACAATAGAGGCAAGTACCAGAATGATGGGCAAAACAAATCCAAGTTTTGCAATCAATGCCAAAGGCGCAGCAATTAAGCAAACTACAGCTATGAGCAAAAGTACATAGCCTGAGATCGATGTGAGTGGTTTCTCCTGCATTATCGTAAGGTTTTAGATCGTTAGAATAATATCGTTTTGATATCACAATGATACAAAGCATTCCTAACAATCTGTGAGAATCTATAGGAACGGTCAGGCAAATCCACTAGTGGTATTAAATTGATAGATTCTATTGTGAAGGCAGCTTTGAGAAGCTGCCTTCACAATAGAATTAAAGACGATTACGATACGATCGCTGATAACTTAACGGGCTTTGCCCGGTAACAACTTTAAATTTCTCGAAGAAGCAGGTCGCGTTTTGAAAGCCACTTTCGTAGCAGATCTGCTGAATGCTCATCCGGTTGTCGATCAGTTGCCGACAAGCATGCCCAACCCGGATTTCAGTTAGAAACTGGGAATAGGTCTTACCCGTGCGTGATTTGAAATACCGGCAAAACGAATTGGAAGACAGGCCCGCGACAGAGGCCACCTCATCCAATCGAATTTTCTGTTTGAACTCCCTGAAGGTGAAGTCATAAATAGCATTGATGCGCTCATTTTCAGCATCAGCGAAATTACATTCGAAGCCCAGGGATGATAACAGCGTAGCTTCTTTTACATGAGCAATAGCGACCAGACAATCCAGCAAGGCAATCAGCTGGTAAGGGCCACTAGACTGATACACAGTGTTAATCTTCGACCCAATCAGTTCGCAGGCAGCTCCGGTCAGCAAAATACCTCGTTGCGCTTTATCCAGCACCTGCCTGATTGGTTTCATTTCGGGAAGCGCCAGAAAATGATCTCCCCAAAAGTCCTTACTAAAGTGAATAACGGTAGCATAGGGCTGAGTAGGTTGATTATCAGCGGCCTCCTGTTCATCGTATCGCCAATAATGAGGGAGGTTAGCACCCACCAGCACCACATCGCCCGGCCCAAACCGCATGATATTATCGCCCACAAATTGGGTTCCAGTACCTTTATGAAACTGAATTAGCTCGACCTCGGGATGAAAGTGCCAGCGGTTATTGATATTGGGCAATTGATCTTGCCGGACGCTAAATGAGTGGGCAGGACCAGTAGTAACTTTTAATAACTGGGGTTTCATAAAAATATTCTCCAATAGCAGCACCATTTCCGATGCTATGCCAATATAGCTTAGTATCTGGGTAAATTCCTACAAAATATGACTTACGAAATAGAGTTACTTTGTAGCGTAATCTTACCGGATTTACACCTAAACCCGAAAAAGTCCTGTGTCCAAGTCAGACAATCGTTTCGCCATTGCTTTAATTACGGTTTTATTTTTCCTGTGGGGCTTTGCATTGAATCTGAATCCCATTCTGATTCCACACCTCAAAAAAGCCTGCCAACTTACTGATTTGCAGTCGGCTCTGATCGATTCAGCGTCTTATTTTGCGTATTTCCTGATTGCCCTGCCAGCCGGGCTGTTCATGAAACGTTACGGCTATAAAGCAGGCATTACGTTGGGGTTATTACTATTTGCAGGAGGTACGTTTCTGTTTTACCCAGCCGCTGAGCTTCGGCAGTTTAGCCTTTTCCTCGTGGCTTTGTTTGTCATTGCCACTGGGTTGACGTTACTCGAAACAGCCGCCAATCCATACATCACGGTATTAGGTGATTCCGAAACAAGCACCCAGCGACTCAATTTCGCCCAATCGTTCAATGGGCTTGCCGCCTTTCTGGCACCGCTTGCCGGTGGCGCCTTTATTTTGTCGGGTAAAAATGTATCGGCTTCAGAGCAACAAGCTATGGGTTCTACGCAATTCGAAGCCTACCTAAAAGAAGAAGCCTCGTCGGTACAGGTTCCGTTTCTGGTCATTGGCGGCATTGTGTTACTAGTAGCGTTGCTGATTAGCCGTACGTCGCTCCCCGTCATTGAGGAAGTAGACGATTCACCAACAGCTAGTCAGGGTTCTATTTTATCCGAAAAAAATCTGGTAATGGGTGTTATTGCTCAGTTTTTCTACGTGGGCGCGCAGGTTTGCATTAGCAGTTTTTTTATTCGGTTTGTGGGCCAGGTAGCCAATATCGGCGAAAAAGAAGCCGCCACGTTATTGTCCTTTGCGCTACTCGGTTTTATGATTGGTCGTTTCTTCGGTACGTTCCTGATGCGGTATATTACCCCTCCCCGTTTACTGGCACTCTATAGTTTACTCAACATTGGTTTATTGGCCATTGCGGTATTTGGTCATGGGATGGTACCAGTTTATACGCTGGTTGGCGTTGAATTTTTCATGTCAATTATGTTCCCAACCATTTTCTCGCTGAGTATTCGGGGATTGGGATCAAAAACCAAATTGGGGTCATCGTTGGTCATTATGGCTATTGCGGGTGGGGCTGTGTTCCCGGTTATCATGGGCCGCGTATCCGACATGACCACCATGCAAACGGCTTACCTGGTACCGGCTATCTGTTTTTTACCCATTCTGTATTTTGCAATAAAAAACCTTTCGGTGAAACATGTAGCCTTAACTACGTCACATTAGTTAGAGGGTGAAGGGTACGAATCGAGGAAAACCTCGTATACACAATAGACAATACATTCCTGAATCGGATTTAGTCCGTTCACGACAACAGCAATAACACTCTTCGAAGGAGTTTATTTTCATAGGTTGGTTTCAGAAAGCCCCCACCGGCTTGAGTGAGGGCTTTCTTTTTTCATCGAATGTTCATTCAGTACTTATATATATGGATTTACAATTGCAAAACAAGGTGATCATCGTTACGGGCGGAGCCAAAGGCATTGGCGAAGGCATTGTGAACGTGCTAGCTGGCGAAGGCGCCATTCCCGTTATTATTGGTCGAAATGAAAGCGATAATCAGAAAGTCGTGGCGGAAATAGAAGCCGCTGGCCAACAGGCATTTCAGGTTGTAGCCGAACTAACTCAGCCCGAGGAATCGGCGAAAGCAGTACAGGCAGTTCTGGCCAAATTTGGTCGAATTGACGGCGTTGTCAACAATGCTGGCGTAAACGACGGCGTTGGTCTCGAACATGGTAATTACGAGGCATTCATCGCTTCGCTGCATAAGAATCTGGTCCATTATTACCTGATCGTTCATCATGCGTTACCTGCCTTAAAAGAGTCAAAAGGAGCGATCGTTAATATTACCTCGAAAACCGCCGACACAGGTCAGGGAGGTACTTCGGCCTACGCAGCTGCCAATGGTGGACGCAACGCGCTAACGCGTGAGTGGGCGGTTGAACTCCTGAAATACGGTATTCGGGTAAATGCCATTGTGGTGGCCGAATGCTGGACTCCGCTGTACGAGCGCTGGATTAACACCCTGCCTAATCCAGAAGAAAAACTGGCCTCAATCGTTTCGCATATTCCTCTCGAAAACCGAATGACGACTGCCGAAGAAATTGCTAACACAACGGCGTTTTTACTCTCAAACCGTTCCAGCCATACAACAGGTCAGCTTCTGTACGTCGATGGCGGCTA
The DNA here is from genome assembly GCF_054776755.1 of Spirosoma litoris. NCBI lineage: Bacteria > Pseudomonadati > Bacteroidota > Cytophagia > Cytophagales > Cytophagaceae > Spirosoma > Spirosoma litoris. The sequence continues at coordinate 364,923 of NZ_BAAHBI010000075.1, forward strand.
CGTACACCTTGATCGGGCTTTAGCGAATGCGTCCTAGTCAATTTATTGTTTCAAGTTTAATGTTTCAGGTTAGCTGACGCGTCAGCAATGTTCGTGCTTCAGCCAGCTTGAAACCTTAAACCTTGAACTTGAAACTTCTTTTACAGAACGACAAACCATAATGCAAACCTTAGTCTGTACAACGCCGGGGGAATTAACCTACCAAGCCGGTGTAAAGCCCGAATTAACTCCTGATAATGCTATTATTCGGATTCGCCGGATTGGTATCTGCGGCACTGATCTTCACGCGTTTGAAGGCACTCAGCCGTTTTTCAACTACCCGCGTATTCTTGGTCACGAACTGGCGGGCGAGTTGGTCGAAGCTGATAATGCACCTGATTTTGAACCCGGCGAAGCCGTTACATTCCTTCCGTATTTCAACTGCGGGCATTGTATTGCCTGCCGGTCCGGAAAGCCTAATTGCTGTGCGAGTCTTAATGTATGTGGGGTTCATTCAGATGGCGGCATGGTTGAATACCTATCCGTGCCCGCTTACTCGCTGGTACATGGCAATGGCCTGAGTTTCGATGAACTGGCTTTAGTTGAACCGCTGGCTATTGGCGCACACGGTATTCGTCGGGCCAATGTACAACCGGGCGAGTGGGTGCTGGTTATTGGCGCAGGACCTATTGGACTGGGTGTCATGGAGTTTGCTCGTATTGCTGGTGGCAAGGTAATCGCGCTCGACATTAATGAATCGCGACTGGATTTCTGCCGAAACCGACTAAACGTAGAACATACGGTGCTAGCGACTGCCCCGGACGTGTTCGACCAGATAGCCAAAATCACGAATGGAGATATGCCAACCGTTGTCATCGACGCAACCGGCAATCTTAAGGCCATTAACAATTCGTTTCAGTATATGGCCCATAGTGCCCGTTATGTGCTGGTGGGCTTGCAGAAAGGCGAAATTTCGGTCAGTCACCCGGAGTTTCATAAACGGGAAGGCACGCTTATGAGCAGCCGTAACGCAACCCGGCAGGATTTCGAACATGTGATTGCGTCCATGAAAAATGGGCAGGTTGACCCAACAACCTACATCACGCATCGAGTGACGTTTGGGCAGGTACGCGACGAATTTGCCAGCTGGCTCAATCCAGCGAATGGGGTGATAAAAGCAATGGTTTCTCTGAATGATTAGTTTGTTTTCTGACAGGATTTACAGGATAAAGCAGTATTTTCTCTAGCCTTCAATCCTGTTTTATCCTGTAAATCCTGTCAGAAAAAACTAGTCTTATATCTCCAACTCTGCAAACGCCAATCCTTTTCACTATTTTTGCGGCCTTAATTACTGGTCAACCTGCTGATTGACCAACTTATTGACAATCATGCAACTGAGTGAACAAGAAATAAATCGCCGACAAAAACGCGAAGAATTAATGCGGATGGGGATCGACCCCTACCCTGCTGAGCTATTTGACGTAACGGCCACCATCGCCGACATCCGTGAGGCTTTTCAAACTGTTGAACCTGAACAGGATTTTTCGGGCGACGAACGCTGGGGTAATATTCAACTAGCAGGCCGATTGATGGTATTCCGCATTAGCGGTAGTGCCTCATTCGTCGAAATACAGGACTCCACTGGCCGGATGCAATTTTACTTCCGCCGTGACGACATCTGTCCCGGCGAAGATAAAACTCTGTACAACACGGTTTTCAAGAAACTATTGGACATTGGCGACATCATTGGTGTTCGGGGTCATGTCTTCACCACCAAAACCGGTGAACTGTCCGTTTATGTGAAGGAATTTAAGATTCTGAACAAAGCGTTGCGTCCATTGCCAGTTGTGAAGGAGGTCGTTAATGAGCGGGGAGAGAAAGAAATCTTCGATGCGTTTACCGATCCTGAGCAACGCTACCGTCAGCGGTATGTGGATTTAATCGTGAACCCACAGGTACGTGACGTATTCGTAAAACGGACCAAGCTGGTCAATTCGATTCGGCAATTCCTGAGTCAGAAGGGCTATCTGGAAGTCGAAACACCCATTTTGCAGCCTATTCACGGCGGAGCAACGGCACGCCCATTCCGTACGCACCACAATTCGCTCGACATGACGCTCTATATGCGGATTGCCAATGAGTTGTACCTGAAACGCCTGATTGTGGGCGGCTACGATGGCGTGTTTGAGTTTGCCAAAGATTTCCGCAACGAAGGTATGGACCGGACGCACAATCCGGAATTTACGCAGGTGGAGTTCTACGTTGCCTATAAAGATTATCTCTGGATGATGGACACCATCGAGGAGATGGTTGAAAAAGTAGCGCTGGACGTAGCTGGCACCACGAAAGTGACTGTTGGCGAAAACGTTATTGATTTCAAACGCCCCTGGAAACGCCTGACGATGTTCGAGGCTATTCAGGAGTATACGGGTGTTGATGTATCGGCAATGGAAGAAGACGAATTGCGTCAGGTTGCCGAAAGTCGGGGAATTAAAGTAGATAGCACCATGGGCAAATCGAAACTGATCGATGAGCTGTTTGGTGATGCCTGCGAACCCAACCTTATCCAGCCGACATTCATTACCGATTACCCTGTCGAAATGTCGCCGTTGACCAAAAAGCATCGAAGCAAACCGGGTCTGGTTGAGCGATTTGAGGCTATTTGTAACGGAAAAGAAATTGCCAACGCCTACTCTGAGCTAAACGATCCGCTCGATCAGCGTGAGCGTTTTGAAGAGCAGTTGCGCCTGGCCGAACGGGGTGATGAGGAAGCAATGGCGTTGGATGAAGACTTCCTACGCGCTCTCGAATATGGTATGCCCCCAACGGCAGGCGTTGGTCTGGGTATTGATCGTTTAACGATGATCATGACCAACCAGCCTTCGATCCAGGATGTTCTGTTTTTCCCACAGATGCGCCCTGAAAAGAAATTAGAAGTCTCAGAGGATAGTGATTTTATAGCCGCTGGCGTTCCCGCCGAATGGATTCCAGCCGTACAGAAGCTGGGCTTTCAAACCGTAGAACAACTTCGTGCTGGCAATCCCAACAAGCTCTTCAATGATCTTGGCGGTGTGCGCAAAAAACTAAAAATGGACGTACCAATGCCTACGCTGGATCAGGTACGTAGTTGGACTGGAAATTAAACAAGGAAACCCCCACCTGAAAACCGGGTGGGGTTTCTATTTCGTAAGTCGATGCTGAGGAGTAAATCTAATTAGCTAATTTTTTGCACCTTTACGGCATTGAGCCCTTTCTTGCCGTCTACCACTTCAAACTGCACCCGATCTTTTTCCCGAATGGTAATCCCATTCAAGCCCGTGATGTGCACAAAAATGTCTCTGTTGGTACCATCTTCAACAATGAATCCGTAACCTTTACTTTCGTTAAAGAATTTTACTTCACCTGTTTGCATAAAACGTAAACAATTAAACTAATTAAACATTTAAGGGGTCAGTCATTAACAAAGATTCCGAAAACAGAAAACTAAATATCCGGTTCATTAGGATATGAGGTTGAAGATCAACGAACTTTGTTAAATGTAATGGCGAAAACGGCACGTGAAAGCCCTTAGCCCCGTTACAACACAAAGAAAACGAAAATGTTCTGACTTCAATGAGTTTACGCGCATTTTTTAGCTAATTTCATTAAGTTTATATTGGCTTTCTTCGTAAACGGCAAACATTCTATCAAATACAGCCGTTAGTTTTGTATAGGATTGATGACAGGGCATAATCCACTTCATGGACAATCAAAATGAATAAGATTCGCTATTTTGTTGAAAGTCAGGCGTTCGGTGTCTGCTCCCGTTTGGGGGAGAAGATGAATATTTCGGCCAGTAGCATTCGTTTATATTTTATTTATACCTCGTTTCTGACACTCGGCTCTCCCGTTGTTCTTTATCTAATACTCGCTTTCTGGATGGAGATGAACAAACACCTGCGCCGACATGCTCACCCTACTATTTGGGAACTGTGAGAATATATAGGATATAGGATGTATTATATAAGATGTATTGCTTTCGAGTCAGCTATATCATACATTATATATCCTACATTTAATACATCCTACATCTCACCAAACGTCTTCTTTCCTTCGGCAAAGTACTGCCAGACAACGCTTTTGGGGTATAATTTAACTTCGGTGGTTTGCTGATTTTTTAGTTCACGCCGTTGGCGCTGGAGCCTGGGCAGCGCTCCATAAAAGGCAAAGTGGGCTCGTACAATTGCCCAGACATCTGGCCACTGGCCTTCGCGCATAAAGAGTAACGACGATAAGCCATCCATCACTAACCTAAGCAGGATTTTGGGCCATAACCAGCCATCAGCAGGCCAGTTTTTATAGAGCATAAAGAGGCTATTGCGGTAATTCAGGAAGGTTTTGTGGGGATTGGATTTATGAAGCGTACCCCCACCTACGTGATAGACCGTCGATTGCCCGCACGCCCATACTTCATAGCCTAATCGCTGCACACGCCAGCACCAGTCAATTTCTTCCATATGGGCAAAAAACGACCCATCGAAACCTCCTACTTGATGAAATATCTCCGCCTTGACAAATAGACAGGCTCCAGTTGCCCAAAAGATCTGTCGGTTATCGTCATATTGGCCATGATCTTTCTCGAAGGTAGCAAATACACGTCCTCGACAAAATACATAACCCAACCAATCGACAAAGCCACCGGCAGCTCCTGCATGTTCAAAAAACTCGCGATCGCTATATGACCGGATTTTAGGCTGACAGGCGGCAATTTTCGGGTTTGCTTCCAATAGAGCCAACGCGGGCGACAGCCAGCCGGGTGTTACTTCAATATCGGAGTTTGGCAAGACGTAGTAAGTAGCCCCTCCGTATTGCGTTCGAACTTGTTCTAAAGCTGCGTTATAACCGCCGGCATAGCCCTCATTACGAGGAAGTTCAATAACACGAACAGTTGGAAACGTAGATCGTAGGAAAGCTACAGAATCATCGGTAGAAGCACTATCGGCAACATACACTGGATGCCCATTGGCGGTGGCCAGTACTGCGGGTAGGAATTTGGCTAAAAACGGTTTTCCGTTGTAATTAAGAATAACAATGGCAAGGGTATCCAAATCAATTTGTGCCGGGCCGCCGGAGCGGTTTGACGTCTGTAGTTGGCTATAGTTTATAGATCATGAGCCAGCGTCAAACGTCAAACCGCTCCGGCGGCCCGGTACAAACTTACAAACTATTAAGACATCAATCCATCCAGATTTAGACCAGGAATATTGGGCAGCAGCCCTTCGGTAGCCTGACGAAGGTGCTCACGAGATTTTGTTTCAATATTAGCCATCGCTTTATTGGTGGCTGCTACAATAAGATCCTGAAGCATTTCGCGATCGTCGGGGCGAATCAGATCGGGATCGATTTCAATTTTCAGGACGTTTTTCAGGCCATTCACCGTTACTTTCACTAAGCCGGCACCCGATTCGCCCGTTTCGGTAATGGTACTAAGGGTCTCCTGAGCATCTTTCATTCGGGATTGAACTTCTTTCATCTTCCCGAACATATCCATCATATTCATAATTTTACGTCAATAGTGGTTAGTTCGTAATTATCAGCCAAAGTTATTCAGCAATTGAGCCACTACCGACTATTAGCTGATCACTAAGGATTACGTCATCGTACCAATAACACCGCGCCCGTACGAACAGTTTTCATACCAGTCAGGTCAATGACCTCAATGTGGTACATATATTGGCCAGTTGCCGCATCCTGCCCTCTGACTTTTCCATCCCATCCCTGCGTTTTATCGGTAGTGCTATAAATTACCTCCCCCCATCGATCAAAAATGCTCATCCTGAACTGATCAAAATAAGTACCTCTCACAACAAAGGTATCATTTTGGGTATCATTGTTAGGCGTAAAAGCATCGGGAACCCAGATCTTAGCCTCACGACGGAATGTATAAAAATTCGAGTAGCTGACGGCCCCGTTATCCGAAACAGCAATGATCCGATACTTCTGCGATTGTATATCCAGATCAGTAGCACTCAAATCGTAGTGCGTATTAACTCCAATATTGGTAATCTCACGCCGGGTATTATTCACCGAGTCAATCACTTCAATGATATAATTCCCGATTATTTCTGGTGTAAAAGGCGACTCGGCCGTCCAGTCGATACCTGTTGGTGACTTGGATGTCAAATACACCGAACAAACGGGTGCTGATGGTTCCGACGCAACTCCACAATTCGTGAGGTACGTAATCTGGTAGCAGTAGGAACCGGTCGATGCGTCGGCGGTTTCATCCGTGAACGCATTTTTATTTGCTATGGTCCCTATTGGCGTATACGTATTCGAACCATCACTAGCCCGGCTGACAGCCAGCGTATAGCTGGACGAGGCTCCTGTAGTGGGCAAGGAAACGACTAAATGAGGGTGGTTATTTTCAATGGATACAACTGTACTACCCAGATCACCGGGCAACTCGCCATTGATACCCAGCACACAAACGGGAGCCGACGTAACAATAGTCTGCGCTGTTCCGGAAATAGTCGCTTCAATACTATAACAATATTGTACACCGCAGGCTATATTCGTATTATCAATATAGCTACTGATGGCCTGGGACGGCAATACACCAGCAGGCAGATTGCCTTTATAGATTCTATATGATCGAAATTGCGTTGTTGACGATATCGTTCCGGCATAGGGTTGCCAGCTTAGGGTATTTTGTTTATTGGACGCTTTTACATCTAATACCAGACTACACACCTCATCCGATTTCAATGGGGTACTATTGCAGGCATCCTGAGTCTGTACCTGAAAACACTGCACTTGTTTGGCATCCGTTTGAACGGTAAATGAACCACCTCCCGTACCAGTCTGGCCTGTTGCCGCATAGGCTCCATTTATTTTCTGAAACAATTGTACGGATGAACTCGCACCGGCCATATAGGTAATATCAATCGAATTGTCGCTGGTTGTTTTTAAGGCTGTGATGGTTGGTTGAGCTGCAGTAGCCGCAACTGTAATAGGAGGTGCCGTCGTTAGCGTTGATCGGCAACTGGCTGGAGCATTGTAAATACCCTGAACCGTCAATGTATAGTTACCCGCGTTTGTGTAGGTATGCGACAGTTCAAGCGCCATTTGAGCACGTGTTTTTAGTTCGCGAACGCCATCCCCCCAATACACTTCATACTGATCATATTGGCCTAGTGTTGAGGCATCTGGAACGATCATTGCCCGCCGGCCCGAACACGACTTTGCAGTAAATTTCACCTGATCGACGGGCAGTACGGTAACTTCTTTACACAAGACGGTGCCCCCGCCCGAACCACCCCCAGAACCGTTCTGGATAATTGTATAAGAACCTGGTTGCGTGTAGGTAAACGTTGTACTTGCCCCAAGCGTTACCTGACTAAGCGGGCTCTTACCATCATATTGAAAGTTATAACGGACATTAATGATATTGGGGCCCGTCTTCACTTCAACCGGTGTCCCTACACAAACTTTATCTTTAGTAAGCGAAAAATCACCGGGAAATAGTGGGTTTATGCAGGCGTTCTGGGCCTGTGTACTAGGCGATTTACAGAGAAGCAGTAGACCCAACAGAGCCATTACTTTCCAATAAGCCAACACATTAGCTTTCGCCCCAACATCAATCAGCCACAATCGTAAAATTCGCACAGAGGGTCTTTTTTTATTGTTCTTTAATCTATCGTTCCTATGCTTGAAAACGGCCCAACGGACATTTTCGCGTCCAGCGAAACGTATCTTTCTTAAAATCAGTTTTCAGGTCAAACTGAGTGTAGGTAAAACGTATTGACTGGTCATCTGGACAGCCAATGAATCAACTACCAAATATACTTTCACCGACACGCATAGACCAAAAAAGATGAGCAATAATAGTACCAACTCTGAAACCACTGGACCTCAAGCTACTGCTGGCGATGAGTTAACCCAAGCTGATATAGCCCCTATTCGACTCGACCGTATTGAAGAGGCTGTTGCCGATATTAAGGCGGGGAAAATTGTGATTGTAGTTGACGACGAAGACCGCGAAAATGAGGGCGACATGATCTGCGCAGCCGAAATGGTAACGCCCGAAATGGTCAATTTCATGGTTCGTGAAGCCCGTGGTCTTATGTGTGTGCCCCTTACCCAGGAGCGTTGCGATGAGTTAGGGCTTGAGATGATGGTCACGAGTAATACATCTGTACATACAACGCCCTTTACGGTTTCGGTCGATTTATTAGGCCACGGCTGTACAACAGGAATCTCAGCTTCTGACCGGGCAAAAACGATTCAGGCGCTGGTTGATCCAACAACGGTTCCTGATGATCTTGGTCGTCCTGGTCACATTTTCCCATTACGCGCTGCCGAAGGTGGCGTTATCCGTCGAGCCGGACACACCGAAGCAGCTATTGATCTGGCACGGATGGCAGGGCTATCGCCTGCTGGTGTACTCATCGAAGTATTGAACGAAGATGGTACCATGGCCCGACTCCCCCAGTTGCGCGTAATGGCCGACCGTTTCGGTATGAAACTCGTTAGCATTCAGGATTTGATCGAATATCGGCTCCGTACCGAAACGTTGATTCATCGGGAAATTGGTGTCGATATGCCCACTCAATGGGGGCATTTCGACCTGATTGCCTATAAGCAAAGCAACACGGGCGATACGCATCTGGCGCTTATCAAAGGCAGTTGGGAGCCGAACGAACCCGTTCTGGTGCGCGTCCACTCGTCCTGTATTACGGGCGATATTTTTGGTTCCTGCCGTTGCGATTGCGGCCCCCAACTTCATGCCTCCATGAAAATGGTTGAAGAAGAAGGTAAGGGAGTAATTGTGTATATGTTCCAGGAAGGACGTGGCATTGGTTTGATGAACAAACTGAAGGCCTACAAACTTCAGGAGATGGGTCGGGATACGGTTGAAGCAAACCTCGAACTTGGTTTACCGATGGACGCTCGTGATTACGGTGTTGGTGCCCAAATTCTGCGGGATCTGGGTATTCGCAAACTGAGGCTCATTTCGAACAATCCCAAAAAGCGGGCTGGTTTGATGGGCTATGGACTGGAAATCATCGACACGATACCCATTGAGATTCCATCCAATCCGCACAATATCCGCTATTTACAAACCAAGCGCGATAAAATGGGCCATACAATTATGAATGAGCCTGTTAACGAAGAACAATAAATCAAGTTTGAGGTTTGGAGTTTAAAGTCTGAAGTCATTCGAATCGCAAACCTCAAACTTTAAACCTCGAACTTTAAACAACCCCCTTATGAGCAAGCAATCATTTAAAGACCTTATTCAGGGCGATAAACCTGTATTGGTCGATTTCTACGCAGACTGGTGTGGTCCCTGTAAGCAACAGGCGCCCATTCTGAAACAACTTACCGAGCGTGCTGGCGACAAGGTTCGGGTCATTAAAATTGATGTGGATAGGGCACAGGAAGCCGCTCAGCAATATCAGATTCGGAGCATTCCGACCATGATTATGTTTAAAGAGGGTAAGATCGTCTGGCGTCAGTCGGGCGTTCAACCGCTACACACGCTGGAAGGACTGGTAAAACAGTTTAGTGCTTAAATCAGCCCTGATGAAGGTGAACCAAAACGTTTTTTTGTCATTCCGACAAAGGAGGAATCTTCGGATGAGTATAGTTTTTTTCCACTTAGCGCAGATTCCTCCTTTGTCGGAATGACAAAAAAACATTGCTCAAATCTAACTTTAGAGTAATTCAATAGATTTGACACAAAAACGGGCTGGATTCATCATCCAGCCCGTTTTTGTTGTTACACCTACTTTTTCGCGAAGTTCTGCAGGTTCGTCAGCGCGATCACATTAATTATTTTCCACTCGCCGTTTAACTTTTCTACCACGCGAGTTTCCTTCGACGTTGTTTTCCCGTGGCTGTCTACGAGGGTTTGATCGTAGCTAACAAACGCCATATTTCCATTCTGATGGATCGTATAGTTGGTGTTTTGCACCATCACCTTATCCAGCACTTTCGAGCTTTTGAACTGACTGGCAAATTGTTTTTCCAGATCATTCCAGCCTTTTATGAGCCTGAAATCTCCGCCATACAGATTAGCGGCAAAGTTTACGTAAGGGGTATGCGCCCAGGCATTGGCCCACCTCGCTTTATCTCGTGTAAAAAAACCTTCGGTCTCATTAAACAGCACACGTTTAATGGCATCGTTGTCGGCCTGAGCCAGACCACGCAGAACGGTACTCAGCAAAAGGGTAACTACCAAAAGTGAGGTTTTCATGACCGTAAAAGGGTTGATTTACTGGTCAAGCTATAGAATAAAATTAAAATATACAAATATTATTTTGTACTTATTCGCCATAAATTAACTTATCTAATCTTCGAATTGACTGAACTACCGCCCGAACGGTGTGGTAGTTAATTTTCCAGGAATGGCTCATGTGCGTCCAGATAGGAACACCCTGCCGGGTCATTAATGGCCACCACTCCCCTACCGAATGGTTAACCATTTTGTCCAGCACAAATCGATGGACATTTACGTAGGCATTCCAATATTTTTCATCGCCCAGAATTCGGTAGGCGTCCAGAAAGCCGATCAATACCTCAGCCTGTTGCCAGAATTCTTTTTCCCGATCGTATACGGCGCCACTATGCGAGCCTTCTACAAAAACGCCCCCCTGTTCCCAGTCAACCCCATAGTCGACAGCATGAGAAAACGATTTTTGTAGCTGATCGCGGTATGTATCGTACGGAATTTGTAATACATCGAGCGCGTGAATCAATAGCCACGCAAACTCAGCATTATGGCCATAACTCGTATTGTCTTCGGCTTCCCGCTTTACGCCATCTTCCGTAAAGCGATCCCAGCCCCAAATCACATCAAACTTAATTTGCGGAGCCACCTGCCAATTGGCCCAAAATTGGGGCACGCCCGTTCCATAGGCTGGGTGCATGATTTTCGTAACCAGTAGTTCGATAATTTCCAGCAGTTTACGCCGGTGAATCGGCTCCTGGGTGCATTCATACAAGGTGGTGAATGCTTCCATCAAGTGCATATGCGCATCGAGTGTTTTACGATCTCCACCAGCAGCACCCGGACCTTTCAGCGTCCAGTCGCGATGAAACATCTCGAAATAGCCACCGTGACAGGTATCTACGACATATTTCTGCAACAGATCAAATACCTTTCGGGCATAATCAACACCGCGTGTATCGCCTGTGGCCAGTGTGTACTCACTCAGGCAATAAATGGCAAAGCTCTGCCCATACACGATTTTCTGGTCGATCAATATCTCTCCTTTCCGATTGGTCATCCAGTAAAAACCGCCGTACTCCTGATCCCACATGTTGGTTAACAGGTAATCGACGCCGTGACGAGCCATATCGGCCAATTCGCCATTGCCGTAGCCAGCCCGGTGGGCCGACGCATAGGTATAAATGGAGCGGGTCTGGGCAATAAGCGATTTCTCGTCTTCGCCCGAATCATTGCCGTGTTGATCGAAATGAGTGATAAAGCCCCCGTTTTCGCGATCGACGGCCCGTTTCATCCAGAAAGGCAATAACTCATCCGTCAGGTGATCATGCATTTCCTGACGATACTGTTGTACGATTTCGTTAGTCATTAGAATGGTAAGTAGTATGCAAGGCAAGAATTTCGGTCAGGCTGGCTGTACCGGTTTGATGTAGTTTTTGGACGGTAACACCAGCCGCCAGATTGGCCACCGTCAGGGCTTCCTGGGGCGAAGCACCAGCACCTATACAAGCTGCCCAGGTAGCCACAACCGTATCACCGGCCCCAACCGTGTCGAGTTCACCCTGTAAGGGAAGGCCTTCTACGAGCTTCGTTTCCTGATCATCCAGATACAGAATACCAGCCTGACCACGCGTAATTAGCAACGGGCCTTGACTTTGTTCCCGGAATAAATTCCCCTGTTGAACGCACCAGTCCAATTCAGGATGTTCGGGAGCGTCGATACCCAGAAATTTAGCCAGCTCGGCCGTATTTACTTTCAGTGTGGCTCGTTGAGTCAGCTTGCCCACATCGCGCATATCGACCAGAAATCTCACGTTCGGAAACCGGGGCATTAACTCATTGAGCATCTTCACTCGCGCTTCGGTGAGTAACGGATTGGCAAACTGCTGATTGATGATCAGCACATCCAGATTTTCCAGCGCCTGCTCCAGACCGTTGATCACATTGGCGAAAACAGCCTCATCCAATTTGTTAGCGATACCAAAATCGATTCGATTAGCCTCTTTCCCAGCCTGGTTCGGCTTGGTATACAGGCATGTATCCCAATCGCTATCAATCACATGCAGGTACTGCGTTTTTACGCCCATCGATTGAAACAAATGCTGCATTTCTCGCCCATACAGGTCGTTGCCCACGCAGCCAATAGCCTGAATATCTGAAACTCCCAGCGCAACCAAATTCTGAACGACATTTCCGGCGGCTCCGAGAAAGGCACGGGGTTTACTTCCCCAAAATACATCCAGCCCCGTTTCGAGTGACGTCTCACCGGTCTGGGTTTGCAGTGTAAAATAAAGATCAATGGCAAAATCGCCGATAACGCCCACTTTCAGGCCGGCAAATCGTTGGAAAAGGGTTTGAATAGCTGTGCTTGTCATTAACTCGTTAGTGGATTCATCTCTATATGACCTAAAACCCGTTACTATGGGCTAGCTACTCACTGGTTTATTTTAATAAATACGCCATATCGCTGAAGATATAGCGTATTTATAGTCCCGTTTGACGCCTGCTCTCTATATTTGGAACCCAACTTTGTAAACCTGAATCTACAATGCCCGCTCTGCCTCAACTCGACCTTGCTCCTATCACGCGCCATCTACGAGCTATGTTTGGCTCCCGTTTATTACTGGCTGCGGTTCATCATTTGCACGTATTCGAGGAATTAAAAGGCGGGCCACTTTCCATAACCGAGCTCCGTAATCGGCTCCAATTAGGCGAGCGTCCGGCTATGGTCTTATTTCCTGCCTTATGCGCTATGGAACTGCTTCGGTTTAAGGAGTCAGGACAACTTGCTATCACGGAATTAGGTCACTATTTGACGCAAACGCAAACGCCCAATTTAACGGGCTATACAGGTTTGGAGAAAGACGATCCAGGTGCCCTCGAAATGGCGGTTCGACTTCGAAACGATGGACCGCTTCAGGCCCCTGAGGGCATTTCATTTGTGAAAGAAGGCGAAGGACCCTCGCCTATGGATGACCCAGAGCTATCCCGAAAATTTACGCTGGGTTTAGCCGGGCGCGCCCGTCATCTTTCCCCTATAGTAGCCGCAAATCTCTCAAAGCGAGAAGGGCATTTGTTAGATGTTGCAGGCGGTACAGGCTTCTATACCTACGAATGGTTGTTAGCAAATCCGACCTCAACGGCGACCCTATTTGATCGGCCAGCGGTACTCGTGGTAGCTGCCGAGTTGCTGGAGGAATTCGTTCAAAGTGGCCGGCCGGGAGCGATAGGCGTTAAAGAGCGGGTAACGTTCATGGCTGGCGATATGCTAACCGATGATATCCCTGAAACAGATATTCTACTGGCAGCCAGCCTATTCCACGATTGGCCAACATCTACCTGCCAAAATCTGGCCCATCGCTTTGCCGCAGCCTTGCGCCCTGGTGGCGAATTATGGGTACACGACGCTTTTCTGGATGATGATCTAAGTGGTCCATTAGCTGTTACGGATTATTCCGCACAACTTTTCTGGAATACACTTGGGCGTTGCTACAGCCGTGCCGAATATCGGAGCTGGCTGGCGGAAGTGGGATTAGAACCAACCGAAACGAACATTCCGACACAGATGGACTATGGCTTGATCTGGGCCGTAAAACCAGCTACTCGTTGACACAGAAAGCGCGCTAATGGGTTACGTGAGCAAATAAACGCTTTGCACCAAAATTCTGCACCACTCGACCAAAAGGTGGTTTTCGTTCTTTGAACGGGTTAGTCGACAGGCGCCCGGCGCACCCGACATGGGTATATAAAGGATTCAGCAAGTTATCCCGGTGGTGGGGTGAGTTAAGCCACTGCTTTACAGTGTACCGGGCATAACTTGCATATGTATATGGCTGAAAAATCTGGCTGGTTTGCGAATCCATATATTCATATTGATGTGTTCGCTTGTTCAAACGGGCGCAGAACCAGTCAGGCGTATCAATGGTCTGATACTGACCAATATTTTCGGCAAATCGCTCAAACTGGTTTGTCTGCTTTCCAATACGTTTTTGGGCCGTTAACTCGCTAAGATTATAAAAATCTTCGTGACCATAGTAGTTATGGTCGATCATGGATTGGGCATGGTTTCGGGCAGCCAGATACAAAGCCCGATCATACTGTAGCAAGTTTAAGCCTGCCTGCCGCCGAGCTTCATTGGTAGCCTGAAATAACGCGATATCTAATAAAAGTGTATCGGGCTTATCCAGCGCTATAGGTTGCTGGCTTATCGACTGAGCAAAAAATGCCTGATCACTCATCCGATACTCGTCTGGCGTGGTCGTTATATTTGCCACCCATTGACCTATTTGCAACAGCAGCCACCAGTTCATAGGCTTAGCTCCGTTTTAGACTATAAAAGACGGGTATTAAACGTTTCCTGCATATGTTGATCGATTACAGCCATTACTAATCGCCCGGCCTGATCAGAATCTATCCTGTACTCAACGGTTAACGCATTTTGCAACGAATGAAGCAGAAATACTCGGCCGCGTTCATATTTGTTACCTACAATACATTCGGTCATTAATTCATCGTAAGTAAGAAAATCGAACTGCGTTTGTACAATAAGCCCAGAACCCTGATTGCTGCTCTGCATCATCGTGTTCCTGTCATTATATAATTTGGCGAGGCTAACAAATTCGCTCCGGAAACCAGAATTAATATACGTTTTGTGAATTAATTCCTGGTGTCGTTTCAATAGGTTCTGTACAACCTCGTTGCTCGACAAATCCCAATACCACCAATTGGTTGAGCCACTCGCTTCGAATGCCAGGCGCTGTTGATAAGCTATTTTGAATACATGTAATAACAGTTTATAGGCTTTGGTCCTATCGTCTCCCGAAAGATTTATCAGTGCAGACAAATTGGCCATACTGGTGGCACCAGGCTTCAATAGATAGGTCATTAAAGCTACACAAGCCGTATCCGTAGAAGTTAACAAGCTATCTGTAATTGCCTGCCCAATGTCAGAGTACGTAAGTTTTAGTCGCCTTAGCAGCGCAAGAGGGCCAAAGAACCATTTTTCTTTTTCCTTCTCACTCAGTTGACTAAATTGATCAAGCAAGTCCTTATCCAGATAGACTCCCTGCGCGAATTGAACGATTGCGATTTCCTCTTCCAGACTCATATCTATAAGCATGTAATCTACTAACTGTCAATCTAATGACAAAGAAAGACTACGCTTACAAATACTTATCCTCTTCCGGGTAAAATATCCAGCAAGCTGCGTCCTTTGGTAGCAACAGCTTCGTGAAACTGGTTGCTGATCACGTTTTTAATAATCTCACTCCGGTCGCGCTCCCCACGCACGAGAGCTTTGGCAAATTCGATGGCCTGATCGGTCGTTATTTTACCTGGCATGGGTGGTTCATTCTGATCAACAATGGCATCAACAACTACCGGACCATCATGCGCCAGTGCTTCCCGAATAACGGCATCAGCCTGCTTAGGGTCATCGATCGTAAACCCTTTTGCTCCGCAGGCATTGGCATAGGCAGCAAAATCAATGGGCTGTAAATCCACGGCAAATTCGGGATTACCCTCCATCACAATCTGCTCCCATTTAATTTGACCAAACGAATTGTTGTGGAAAATAAACACCTTAATCGGTAGTTTATATTTCACTGCTGTAGCCAGCTCGCCCATAAGCATCGTGAAACCGCCATCGCCCACCAACGCCACCACTTGCTGTCCTGGGTGCGAAACCGATGCGGCAATCGCATAGGGCAATCCCGATGCCATCGTGGCCAATAATCCGGACGTAGAGAATTTCATGGAACCCCGAATCTGAATATGTCGGGCAGCCCAGGTTGTGTTGTTGCCACAATCGCAGGTAATGATAGCGTCGTCGTTGAGGAGTGGACTAAGCGTATGCGGAATTACCTGCGGCTTCATGGGTATAGCTTCCTGCGTACCGCGCTCGGTTAGAAGTTCGCTCCAGTGAGCCATTCGTTTCTGCGCTTTCTCCAAAAAACTGCGATCTTTTTTGCGTTGAATCAGGGGCAGTAAGGCTTGTAAAACAGCTTTACTATCGCCCATCAGACCAACCTCTACAGGAGTTCGCAGGCCGATGTGCGATGGATCAAGGTCAATCTGAACCGTTCGCGCCTGACCTGCTTTGGGGTAAAACTCGAGATAAGGGAATCGTGTACCAATCATAATCAACGTATCACACTCCTGCATGGCATCTTGCGAAGGAGCCGTTCCCAGCAAGCCTAAGCCACCCGTTGTAAAGGGATCATTATCGGGCACTACGCCTTTTCCCAATAAGGCTTTAATAATAGGCCCACCTACGGCATCGGCCAGAGCTATCACTTCCTCACGAGCACTCAGGCAACCACGTCCAGCAAAAATGGCTACCTTTTCGCCAGCGTTAATCAGATCGGCAGCTCGTTGTAACTGCCGGGCATCGGGCACTACTGTTTGATTAACCTGCGTTGCACTGCTATGATCGGGAACGTTAGTTGAGGAGCGTTTATCGTCACTTACGGTCCAGTCCTGATAGTCTTTAGGGAACGAAATGTGGGTTACGGTACGTTGCCCCAACGCTGTCCGAACGGCCTGATCCAGCACGTTAACCACATGATCTGGCCCCATAACCCGCTCGTTATAAACAGCCACATCGGTAAAGACTTTAACCAGATCGACATCCTGCTGAAAAAACGTACCGCTGATATCATGGGCTGTGTGGCCTGTAATGGCCAGTACAGGTTGCGCGTCGTACTTGGCGTCATAGAGTCCATTGAGCAGGTGAATGCCTCCACAACCCGAAGTTGCGATACAAACCCCCAATTTACCCGTGAATTTGGCATATCCGCAGGCCATAAAGGCTGCTGCTTCCTCATGGCGCACCTGAATCAGTTGAATCTTATCCTGCCGCTTACGCAACGATTCGTAAATACCATTGATACCGTCGCCGGGTAAACTAAATACGGTATCAACACCCCACTCCAATAACCGTTCGACCAATAGGTCGGCTCCTGTCTTTGCCATAGTCCCAGATAAAAAACGAATAGAATCAGTGGGAGTTTAACTACCGATATGTCATTCGTGTTTGGCAGGCATCGAGCAGATTAAAGAATCTTAATTGCAGGGTAGGAAAGAACGAGGCTATGTAAGATTGAGTGCAACAGTTCGACCCCTTCAGGGTCGCATGTTTATAGATGGGCCATTGAGCTATAAATATGCGACCCTGAAGGGGTCGAACTGTTGTACGATACGAGAAAGTTAAGCAACAAAAAAGCCCGGCTGATGAAGCCAGACTTCTTTTACGTTATTTATTCCTTACTGGTTACCGATGATCCTTTTTCCGTTTAATCGACGTCCGTCCAGCTACTTCGGCCTGAAACTTAATTTTTAGCTGGCGATCAAGATCTCTGTCCCTCGGTACATATATACTGGTTTTACCATCCGAAGATTTCAACATCCAGTAAACACTATCAGTGGTAGGAGGAATAGAGGTGTAAGTCGGCTTACTCATAAATATAGGAGATAAGGATGAGCCAGGTATTCGCATAACACCTGGTCTACAAGCACAACTCCATTTATGCAGGATTAGTGTCCATCGGCCAAAGATGGTTTATAAATAGTAAGCCTATACGGCTTTTTTCACCGAAACGGCATTGAGTCCTTTAGGGGTTCTTGTCACCTCAAAGGTTACCTTATCATTTTCGTTAACGGGATCTACCAGTCCGTTCATATGTACGAAAATACTCTCCTGGGTTTGTAAGTCCCGTATAAAGCCGTATCCTTTCGATGCATTAAAGAAGCTCACAATACCTTTTCTGACGGTGTCCTGGGGTGCAATATCTTCCTGTTTCGACACGCCGATCTGAACATCTTCCTGATCGATCGCTCTCTTCTTTCTTGGGTCTGGTGGCGTTGAGGTTATATTCCCATTCTCATCCACATAGGCCAACATTTCGTCCAGCCCCTGCCCTTTCTGGGCATTTGCTTTCCGTTCTTCGCGCTTTTCTTCTTTGTCTTTTCTCTTTTTCTGTCTTGCTTTTTCTTTTTCTTTTTTACTAAATGTCTCCATTCTTTAGTTATTATGTGAGATCAGCCTGCGTGCGTTCGTCAGGATGTACTTCAGAGAGGTGGGTTACTGCGACCACAATCCGCCAATCCGTGCGGGTTTATATGACCCACTATTTAATCAACCCTATATCAGCAGAATAAGTTGTTTCTTTGAAATAATATTCAGAAATCATAAATGAGTGAGTACAATGGAGGGCCAATTATAGCCTATTATAAGCCCATACGGCCCTAAATCAACTGATTTTCAAGACATTTAATGTCCCTTCAGTTCATACAGAAGCACGGCGTGAACCTAAACGATACCGTAGTATATACCCGTTAATGAGCTTTTCCGTACGCTTTTTCGCCAACGGGTACGGCTACGGACAGTTGGTTCTGTTTGGGTGGAATTGGGCACGGATAGCCCTCATGAAAGGCACAGTACGGGTTGTAAGCTTTATTGAAATCAATAATCAGTTGTCCGTTCTGAACATCTCCCGTACGAAAGTCGATGTAACGCCCACCGCCGTAAGTTTCCTGGCCCGATGTAGCATCTTTGAACGGAAGGAATAAATAGTCGCGGTACTCGGGCATTCGAATCACGTTTAGATTACGATACAAGGTCAGTTGTTGAGGCTTGCCATCAAGCACAAACGACAGGATTGCGTAGGACACATGCGGGCGGGTCATACCGTTATACGTTGGCATCTCGAACGGTTCGGCTTTGGGCGTTAGCTGCACCGTAGCCGTTACGCGATAAGTCGAGTCAGGTGCGTAAAACTGGACAAACGCTAACTCTTCTTCCGACGCCAACGGTCCACCGGCCGATTTAAGCAAATCCTTTTTGTATTTCTCCCGGTGTTTGGCAAGCTGGTCAGAAAAAGACGATTGAGCAATGGCAGCCGTAGTTAATAGAGTCGTAAGCAGAAGGATCAGGGTTTTCATAGTTGTCAAATATAGTTTTTGTCATTCCGACGAAAGGAGGAATCTCAAGCTTGACTAATATAGAAGTTGAGATTCCTCCTTTCGTCGGAATGACAAACGTACTATCAATGATGGCTACGGCAATGGGGTCGTCAGAATAGCCAGACAGGTTTTGATTCCTGTTCGCAGATTTCCCAAGCGCAGGTTTTCATTCGGGCTATGCTGGTTGTTATCCATGTTGACTAGTGGTACAATTACGGCCGGAACTTTCAACGCCTGAATAAACGGTACGACGGGCACTGTACCGCCCATAATCCGAATAATAACGGGGTCTTTCCCGAATCCACTCGTCACCGCTTTTCGCAGCCAATTTCCCATCGGGGCATTGATGTCCGTCCGAAAGGCAGGTGTGCCGGGGCTTCCCTCAAAGAAAACGATTTGAGAATACTTCAGCCGCTCTTCGGTTGTCGGTACGTGGTCCAGCACGGTGAAGCCCTGTTTTTCAATGTGTTTCCGAACCAGATCCACCATTCGTTTGCCATCCGTTTCGGGCACCAACCGGATATCGAAACTCGCGACGGCTTCTTCGGGAATAATGGTACCGGAGCCTTTACCAACCACAGCAGCTTTCATACCCCGGATATTCAAAGACGGGTACTGGAGCGACTCCTGATAATTCGCGCCCACTTTTTCTTCGTCAGCAATCTGCAGGGTCTTGTTGATATCCCGTTTATTATCGGGTACGGCAGCCATGATTTTTTTAGTGGCTTCATCAAAGGCAATTCCGTCGTAGAAACCCGGAATCAATACCCTACCCTGCTCATCTTTCATGGACGTAATAAGTCGGGCCAGCCGAAAGGCCGGATTGGGTGAATAATTCCCAAAATGACCACTGTGCTGTTGTGTAATAGCACCATAGGTTGTCATGGTGAAACCGGCATTACCCCGGCAACCAAACGTTAGCGTGGGGATATTGGATGAGTGCATGGGGCCATCCATCACAATCATGTAATCGGCTTTCAATTTCTCTTTATAGGAATCCAAAGCACTTTTTAGTCCCGACGAGCCCTTCTCTTCCTCCGTATCAATGATAATCTTGACATTAAAAGGCGGAGTTTGTTTTTCCATCTGAGCGATATCCAATGCTTTCAACATCATGATAATCGGCCCCTTATCGTCCGATGTTGATCGACCAAACAAACGCCATTCATCGTTTACAGTTGTTTTAGGTATACCGCCACCCAAATCTTTATAAGCAGCGCCGGTTTTCTCCTTGAGGACCGTCACCCAAGGGTCTTTCTGACTCCACTCAGCAGGCCGCACTGGTTGGCCATCCAGATGGAAATAGAACAAAACGGTTTGGGTTGCTTTGGGTACTATTTTTTCGGCCAGAACCAACGGCAAACTGCTTGTTTTAAGAACCGTTGTCTGAAAGCCCCGTTTGGCAAACGCCTTTTCAGTCCAAGCGATATTTTTGGCGATATCTTCAGCACTCACCGCATCGTTAGGGTACGACACATACTCACTCAGTTCATCGATGGCGGGCCAGAGCTGCTTTTCAACCAGTGCGTCCATTTGGGCAACGCTCAGTTTCTGGGCCGACGCCTGTTTAGCCAGGGTCATGATTATCAGCCAGCAAACAGCCCTAACAAGCGTCTTTGTATGTTGTAGGTTTCGTTCTAATCGATTTATCTGTTGGGTAGTCATGGTCAGAGTGAAGTCGATGCGTGTTATATCGAAATACGGCAAGAGGACCGACAATACCAACTAATCTATCCCGAATCCCTATTTATTCAATATTATCTAGTAGATTATCCAAAAAAGGCAAACTACAACAAAATCAGTATGGTCTCTTCGTCTGGTCGTCCGTTGTGCATCATGGGAAACATGGTTGATGCACAGGGCCGCGAATCAGTTAAAACGATACTTGTCCAAAATGGCAAAATCAGCGCGATTCAGGCGGGTAAAGTACCCTTATCGCTCCCGGATTTAATCCTGATTGAGATAGCCGACAATGAGGTTGTTTTTCCCGGTTTAATCAATTTACACGTCCATTCAGAATACAATGTTTTTCCGCTCTGGCAAAGTCCGGCCGTATGGAGCAACCGGTATCAGTGGCGGATAAACGACCAGTACATTCGGGAGATAAAAAATTTCAAAGAGTATATTGAAGCCCGTTGGGTGAAAGACTATCCCGGCTTCATCAATCTTAGTGGGCAATCGCTCACAGCCGAAAATCAGCGAGCATCTCCAACCGTTTCGGCGAGGTCAGCCATCAGCGAAGTCCAAAAAATGCACGGGGTCATCACGGAATTACAAGCCGTGGCAGGTGGTACAACGCTCATGCAGCAAACGATCAAACTAGAGAATAATGGCAGCTTACCCAGCTTCATTGTTCGGAATACGGGCGCCCCCGACGAACTGGGTCTTCCTGGCACGAAGAAAGTGTTCTCCGTCGTCGATTTTGTGAAGCCGGGACCGGATTTCGATCCGCCCAGCAGCCCACTCCACGCCAATGACGATACATCGGCCTGGCCCATGATGCGGCATCCCAGTTTCGACGATTTTCTGACATCAGTCCAAAACGGCAATAACCGCTATTATGCTTCCATTGCCCACATTGCCGAAGGGCGAGCAGGTTACCTCCAGCGAGGAAAACCCGATGGCTTTAGTCGACGAGAGTTTGTTGAGTTTCGGAAAGCGCTTTCCCAGCTTCCAAATCCGGAATTTCTAAAAACCGCCAATTTAACCCTGACTCATGCCTGTGGTTTGGATTATTCCGACTCCACCACGCTCGATTTCCTGCGCGACAATCACATCAGCATCGTTTGGTCGCCGGTCTCCAATTTAATTCTATATCGCGACACTATTCCTGTAAAAACCCTGCTGGATCATGGCATCAACGTTTGCCTCGGTTCCGACTGGGCGCCAAGCGGCAGCAAACATGTCTGGGATGAGCTGAAGTTTGCCCGCCATTTCTGCGATGCGTTATCGCTCGATGTTAGCAATGCCCAACTACTGGCGATGATTACCCAGAATCCAGCAACTGCGTTAGGCAACGTAAAGGCGGGCGTTATTGAAACGGGCCACAATGCCGATTTCTTTATTTTACGCAAACAATCAGCCCGGCAATCGGCCTTAACGGCTTTGCAAACGCAGAATGATTCGGATGTGCGTTGTACGATTGTGAATGGACGAGTACTTTATGGCGACGAGAATTTATTTACCAATACCTTATCCGTCGACTACCAGCGTATTCCGGCAACGGAGGGTATAGCCGCCAGCAAGAAAGTGGTGAGCATCAATTCGGCCCTGAACTTTGATTTACGCCAATCCTTAACTCAGGTTGATGCATTGATGGATTGGTACGCTGCGGAGACTTTACGCTTACCGAACCTGCGCCGAACCCGTTTGCTTTCGTCCGACGATCATCTTTACCTGGCACGTATTAATCTGGTGAAGTCGCAATTGGCGGAGTTGTTGAAGTGAGTTTAGTTGTAGTCTGGTATTAATGCCCTTACTTATGGGCTTCCCGCACACTATCCGCATAAGCCTTCGAGTGTGCTTTAGCCAGCAACTCATACCCCTGATCAATTAACTCCCGATAGGTAAAGCCGTCATTTTTCACCCCCCGTTTGGTATTGTCAGCAACTGCCTGATTACACAGTTCATGATTCAGCGAGTCATTCTTGGGCTTTGATCCCTCCCGAATATCAAACCACATAGTTGTGCTATTATATTTTCTGTCAAGTGGCTGCTGACCGCACGCAAACAGGCTTAGGATAGTCAGGGGGATTATCAGTAATTGGAAGGTTTTTCTCATAGCAGCCGATTATTATATAATGAGACTATTGAGTGGCGAATTCCACACCTAAGCCTATGAATTAAATAAAAACCCGCAAAACCTGCTGAATAGGCTTTTGCGGGTTATATTACATGCTTATAACTTCTTATTAAGCAGGCCGTTTTTTCTGTTCTGCATTAGCAATCTCTTCCGCCAGCTCGTCTTTCAACCGATTGACCTGATGGCGCAAGGTAGCTGTTTTAGCCAGCAGACTGTCGGCCTTCGCCAATGCATTCGCAGTAATAGCTTCGCCTTTCTTAGCTACTGCTTCAACTCTATCTTGGTTATTGCCCGTCATCTGAATTTCGGCTTAAATTCTCTATCATAAATTTAGCGTGAGAAATATCTAATTCCAAGTCTTCAATTTCGTGTGCTAAGATTTCATGTTTCTTTCGCAACCGCCCAAGACCCGATTTCAAGTCATCTAACCTCGGATTGTCATATTCATCTATTTCCCGCATTTCTTGTAGTAACTTCCGTATATCGTATATCGCTAACTCTATTTGTAACAGTTCACCAACAGCTTCTAGTTGTGTATATTCTAAATGACGTAGCAAGTTTTGATAATACGCTTTGTCCCAACTCATTATGACTAAATTTTATAGCATGTAATATAAGGAATAAAAAATATAATTAATATACCAATATGTAATCTTTATTGCTTTTACAAAACACAAATTTAGGTATAAGACCGTTAACTAAATGATAAATGCCCCCGGAAAACTTCTGAATTTTCAACAAGAATAGTTTATGTACCAACACGGGTTAGGTAATAGCTAATGGCAAACGTAGCTTGGATTACGCCCGACAAAGGCCAAAACACAACTCCCGGCCATGTTAACCACAGCCGGGAGTTTGAAACTTGAAACCTTAAACTTGGAACCAAACTAGCTTCCACACATCTCGCAACCTTCTGGGTCGTCGAGTGAGCAGGTCATGGCGGCATATTGTTGTTCCAGATCCGTTACCATGGGTACAGGCTGTGGAGCTGCGTTTTGCGCGTGCTCCTTGGCGTACTGTACGTAATCGAGCGGTTTCTCAACGGGAGCGGCTTCGGTCATAACGGCTTCCAGTTGTGGTTCGGCTTGCGGCTGAACAACGGTGAACTTCACAGCATCGGCAGCGGCTTTCGTACGGAGGTAGTACATACCCGTTTTCAGACCCGCTTTCCACGCATAGAAGTGCATCGATGTCAGTTTACCGAAGTTCGAATCCTGAATGTGGATGTTCAGCGACTGCGACTGACAAATGTACGCGCCCCGGTCGGCGGCCATGTCGATGATGTGCTTCTGCTTAATCTCCCAAACCGTTTTGTACAGATCTTTGATGTTCTGCGGAATATTCGGAATCTGCTGAATCGAGCCGTTGGCCAGAATCAGGTTATTCTTCATCGCATCGTTCCACAAGCCCAGTTTCACAAGGTCTTTTAACAGATGCTTGTTCACAACTACGAACTCGCCCGATAATACGCGACGGGTGTAGATGTTGCTCGTGTACGGCTCAAAACACTCGTTGTTACCCAGAATCTGCGAGGTCGACGCGGTTGGCATTGGGGCCAGCAACAGCGAGTTCCGAACGCCATGCTCTACAACGTCTTTCCGCAGGCTTTCCCAATCCCAGCGACCCGATTTTGGTTTTACCCCCCACATATCAAACTGGAACTTGCCTTCCGAAATCGGTGAGCCTTTCCAGGTTTCGTATGGGCCGTATTCTTTCGCCTGCTCCATCGACGAAGTCATGGCGCCAAAATAGATCGTCTCGAAAATATCTTCGTTCAACCGACGCGCTTCTTCCGATTCAAACGGCATCCGCAGCATGATGAAGGCATCTGCTAAGCCCTGCACGCCCAGACCAATTGGCCGATGGCGCATGTTGCTTCGACGAGCTTCTTCAACTGGGTAGTAGTTGATGTCGATGATCTTGTTGAGGTTGCGGGTGGCCGTTTTGGTCACTTCGTACAACTTCTGGTGATCGAAGCGCATGATGCCGTCTGGATCACGCTTGATGAACTTCGGCAGGGCAATCGAAGCCAGGTTACACACCGCAATTTCGTCAGGAGCCGTGTACTCGATGATCTCGGTACACAGGTTCGAAGACTTGATAGTACCCAGGTTCTTCTGGTTCGACTTCTTGTTCGCGGCATCCTTGTACAGCATGTAAGGCGTACCGGTTTCCGTTTGCGATTCCAGAATTTTGAACCACAATTCCTGCGCTTTTATCGTCCGACGAGCACGACCTTCGCGTTCGTAACGCTCATATAGGGCTTCGAACTCGTCGCCATAGCAATCGGCCAGACCGGGGCACTCATGTGGGCAGAACAACGACCAAACGTCATCGGCTTCTACCCGCTTCATAAACAGATCGGGCGTCCAAAGCGCGTAGAACAAATCCCGGGCGCGAACTTCTTCTTTACCCGAGTTCTTTTTCAGATCGAGGAAATCAAAGATATCGGCATGCCAGGGTTCCAGATAAATCGCAAACGAACCTTTGCGTTTACCACCACCCTGATCTACGTAACGAGCCGTGTCGTTGAACACGCGCAGCATTGGTACAATCCCGTTGCTGGTTCCATTGGTGCCTTTGATGTAGGTTCCCGTAGCCCGAACGTTGTGAATGCTCAGCCCAATACCACCTGCCGACTGTGAAATTTTGGCAGTTTGTTTCAGTGTATCATAAATTCCGTCGATAGAGTCGTCCTTCATCGTCAGCAGGAAGCAACTCGACATCTGTGGTTTCGGCGTTCCGGCGTTGAACAACGTCGGGGTTGCGTGCGTAAACCATTTTTCGGAAAGCAAATTATAGGTTTCGATAGCCGCATCAACGTCTTCCATATGGATTCCGACGGCCACACGCATCAGCATGTGCTGCGGACGTTCGGCAATCCGACCATCGAGTTTTAGCAGATATGATTTTTCGAGGGTTTTATAGCCAAAATAATCATAGCCATAATCCCGATCGTAAATGATCGTTGAATCCAGCAACGCTGCATGTTGCCGTACTACATCATATACCTCTTTAGAAATCAGTGATGCGTTTTCGCCGGTTTTGGGGTCTTCGTACTGATATAATTTCTTGATCGTTCCAGAGAACGATTTGTTGGTCTCTTTGTGCAGGTTCGAGATCGCAATCCGAGCGGCCAGAATGGCATAATCTGGATGCTTGGTCGTCATCGAAGCAGCTGTTTCAGCGGCCAGATTGTCGAGTTCGGTGGTTTTTACACCATCGTACAGACCACTTACAACTTTTACGGCTACTTCAACGGGTTGTACATAGGCGGGGTCAAGGCCATAGCACAGCTTCTCGATGCGAGCGGTGATTTTGTCGAACTTGACGGACTCCCGGCGACCGTCGCGTTTGATAACGTACATACGTAGTTTGGCTAGTTAAGTATGGAAAAATGTTGACTGTAGGACATGTTACGGTTGAGATGTAGGTTATACGATGGTTAATTATAGAGGCAGTTTATTTTTAGTTGTTCAGGTACGAAGACCCTTGAAAAAGTAACCAAAAAACCGAACTTCAGGCGTTAGGCTGAAGCGTGGCAGGATGGCGTTCTAAAGTTCTTTTGAAAAAGACGGAAAAGCAACCCGGAAGGTTCGGGCATTTTTGCAAATCCTTGAAACGTTCAACTCTGTGGGCAGGTTAAGAAATTGTTAAGTCGTCAGCATTAGCGACTTAACAATACCCCACCCGAGAGATATTCTAAGAAATTAAAAAAAGCGTTTTTATAGATTGGAAGAGAGGCCAAACGTTGGCAGCACCATTCCGTGGAAGAAGCGTATTGCATCGGAAAGCTAAAAAGAAACAGGCACAGGACAAGCGTATATTACCGAATTATTAGGCAACGGTTCTCCTTTAATCGGTTCGTTATCAACCCACAAAAGAACCCATAAAAAGGCTTGGCAATCCTGATAAAACACCGTACCTTTGCAATCCTTTTCGGTCGGAAACCGAGAAGATGATAAGAAACAGAAGATAATCATGAAAAAGGGCATTCACCCGGATTACCGCGAAGTGGTATTCCACGACCTGTCAAGCGACTATAAATTTCTGACGCGCTCAACAGTTCAAACCAGAGACAGCATCGAGTTCGAAGGAAAGACCTATCCGCTCGTTAAGATCGAAGTTAGCTCGCAGTCGCACCCATTCTACACGGGCAAAAACGTACTGCTTGATACAGCTGGTCGTGTGGACAAGTTCCGCAAACGGTACGGTACGAAGTAAGACATTTCCAGTTGATACAGAACTCCCCTGTTGCGGTAACCGTAGCAGGGGAGTTCTTTTTTAAACCTATAAGGTTTTTGAAACCTTATAGGTTTGTAATCTCGTCAATTTAAACGCGCCCTTAGCGTTTAGTTTTCTCAACCCTACAGGCATGAAAAAAATCCTGATCATTGAAGACGACCGACGCATTGCCCAGAATATAAGCCGAGGCCTTCAGGAAGAAGGTTATGCAACCGAAGTAGTGTATGAGGGATTGAATGGTCGCCAGATTGCGTTACAAACAGGAATAGACCTATTGATTTTAGACATCAACCTACCTGGGTTGAGTGGGTTTGAAGTGTGTCGAAGCGTTCGGGCGGAGAAACCCCAACTCCCGATCATCATGCTTACGGCTCTCGGTGAAATTGAAGACAAAGTTGAGGGGTTAGCGCTGGGTGCCGACGATTACCTGGTCAAACCGTTCGATTTTCGTGAATTACTGGCTCGGGTAGCAACCTGTTTTCGGCGATCGGCCTTACTTACCGACGCCGTTGCCGAAGACATCTGCCAGGTGGCTAACTTAACCGTTAATCTGACCCTCAAAGAAGTTCGCCGGGACAATGTACTGATTGACTTGACAGCGCGTGAATTTGCCTTACTGGAATACCTGATTCGGAACAAAGGCCGGGTGCTATCGAAATTGGATATTGCCGAAACCGTGTGGAATCTTAATTTCGACCCAGGTACCAATGTCGTAGAAGTATACGTCAATTATCTGCGCAAGAAAATCGATCGAGATTTTGAGCCTAAGCTAATTCATACCCGCCCTGGTATGGGTTATGTATTGAAAGAGGAGTAATTGCGTGGAGCGGGGAGCGCGGGGCAGGGAGTAAAATGGTCCGTAGCCTTTTCCCTGCCCCGCGCTCCACGCTCCACGCCAACCCCCACCCCCATGACCATTCGTAATCGCATCGCCCTTCAGTTCTCGCTCATTGTTGCTTCTATTCTGATTGTGTTTTCGGTACTGATATACCTGGTGTCGGCAACCTATCGGCGAGAGGAATTTTATGATCGCCTAAAAAATAAAGCCCGAACGACTGTTCGTTTTTTGATTGAGGTGAAAGAAGTCGATCGGGAGTTACTTAAAATCATTGACCGCAATACCCTTACGGCGCTTATCGATGAGAAGGTATTGATTTTTGATGCCAAGAATCGCCTGATCTATTCAAGTGTCGATGATCAGGTGATTTATTTCAAAGCCACCTTACTGGATGAGGTCCGACAAAAAAAGGAAATTGAAACCTTTAGTGGGCACAATGAACTGATCGGATTGCTGTACCGACAGAATGGCCGCGATTTGGTTGTGCTGGCTTCTGCTTATGATCAGTTCGGAAAAAGCAAACTAGAAAACCTTCGCCTTACATTAGGTTGGGGATTATTAGCAGGTATAGGCATCACCATCGGCCTGGGTATTTTCTTTGCCGGGCAGTCTTTACAGCCGATCAGTCAGATCAATCAGCAGGTATCAACCATTACAGCCTCCAATCTGCAGCAGCGATTAGACGAGGGCAATCGGCAGGATGAGATTGCCCGGCTGGCAATGAATTTCAACGATGTACTGCATCGGCTGTATCAGGCGTTTGAACAACAACGGAGTTTTGTATCCCATGCTTCACACGAACTCCGAACACCGCTGGCCGCATTGAAATCAGAAATTCAACTGGGTTTACGGCGGCCACTCACCGCACCAGAATCGGAAGAAATATTAACCAACCTTCTGTCGGATACTGACCGACTCATTGGCCTGACCAATAGCTTACTGTTGCTGGCCCGAACGCTGGAAACAAGTAATCAGGTTTCGTTTCAATCCATTCGGGTCGACGACGTTGTTTTTCTAGCCAAAGATGAACTTGTAAGCGCGAAGCCCAATTACCGAATCGCTATTGATTATAGTAATATCCCCGAAACCGAAACCGAAACACTCGTCAAGGCAAATGAAAGCCTGCTCAAACAGGTTATGCTCAATTTGTTTGACAATGCCTGCAAATACTCGTCCGATCACACTGCTCAGGTTCGGATCAGTACTGATAGTCAATATTGCCGAATTGCCATTCAGGACAAGGGGATTGGCATGTCAGAACATGACCAGGCGCATATTTTTGAGCCATTCTACCGATCGACCAACGCGCTGAATTATCAGGGATTTGGCATTGGGCTATCCATTTGCGCGAAGCTGATTGAGCTTCATCACGGTACAATGACCGTTAACAGCCAATTAGGCGAGGGTAGTACATTTACGGTTTCACTTCCTCATTTGTAATTCCTGGTACTGCCTTCACACCTCAGCTAACTACCTCACAACGAATTGTATTTACGAATAAGTAGAAGCCACATAAGTATGCGTTTTAGGGCGGATAGCAACTTTCTATGTGCGTTTATTACGACGACATGGAAACTAGTGATAACCTAAAACCTGTACGTCATGAGAAAATTTGTTGTGACAAAAGCCACTAATGATCAGTTCTATTTCAACTTAAAAGCCGACAATGGCCAGGTCATTCTTACCAGCGAAGGCTATACCAGCAAAGCTGGCTGCATGAACGGTATTGAGTCTGTCAAAAATAACGCGCCGAACGATGGCCAATTCGCCCGAAAAGAGTCGACCAACGGTAAATACTATTTCAATTTAAAAGCCACCAATGGGCAAATCATCGGAACAAGTCAGATGTACGAAAGTGCAACTGGGCGCGATAATGGTATTGAATCCGTGAAAAATAACGCGCCCTCAGCCACAATTGACGATAATTACTAGCTGCGCATAATGTCAGCACGTTGACGCGATTTAAGTGTTTCTTTTCATTTTTTGTGTGACCCCGATGGGGTCAAATGTCTATAGAAAGGGCTCATTTACTATAAACATCTGACCCCATCGGGGTCACACAGGCCGAGATTAGTCAATCTAAATTTGCTTATTTGATTGAGATTCTTCCTTCGTCAGAATGACAAAAAATAGGTAGCTCTAGATCAACCCAAGGCAAGCTTCTAATAATTTTCTAATCTTTTTATAAATTCCCTTTAATACGGTTTTAAGCTTTGATTAATATAAGTTGAGGAAATTTGTAGCCCTACTTATGAAACCAATGCGGCTACTGCTGATTCTGTTCGTTTGTTCTCTGTCTTTTCTGTGTACCAAGCCTCTTCGAGCACAGGACTCCCTCTTCATCACGCTTCGACAGGCCGACAGTCTGTTTCTCAAAAACAATTTATTGCTACTAGCAGAACGGTTTCGAATCGATGCCAGTCAGGCGCAGGTGTTGCAGACCAGCTTATACGACAATCCAAACGTCTCGTTAGAGGTCAGCACGTTCAATAACGAGACCCGGCGAGTATTGGACATTGGTAAGCAAGGGGAGAAAATCGTTTCGGTGCAACAGCTACTCTACACGGCTGGTAAACGCAACAAACGGATCGCACTGGCATCCGAAGCTGCTCGTCTGACTGAATTGGAATTACGGGATTTACTACGTGGTCTGCGTTTTGATCTGCGGAGCCGGTTTTACTCTGTCTATTTTCAGCAACTGACACTGAATCGGTTCAATCAGCAGATTTCAATGCTTGAAACAATCGTATCGGCCTACGAAACACAGTACCAACGAAACAACATTTCGCTTCGGGAATTGCTTCGGCTTAAAGCCTTGCTCTTTCAGCTCAACAACGACCGAACCGAAATTATCTTCCAACTGGCCGACGATCAGCGGGCATTACGCACGCTTCTATCGGTCGATCAGCCCATCCGGCCACGGGTTCGGGATGCAACGATACCGCGCTATCATTTGCCAACCCAATCCGATGACACGCTCCAGCAAATGGCTCTCCGAAGTCGCCCCGATCTGAAAGGGTCGGAATCACTTATTCGGCAAGCCGAATTGAATTACAATCTGCAGAAAGCACTAGCTGTTCCAGACTTGCGCGTAGGTGGCACCTATGATCAGGCAGGCAGTTATATTCAAAACTACGTCGGTCTTTCGGTTTCGGCCGATATTCCGGTTTTTAACCGAAACCAGGGGGCCATTCGGGCGGCTCGTAGCCAGATTAGTTACCAGAGTCAGTTACAACACCAGAAAGTCGTTCAGGTCAGGAATGAAATAGCTACCTCACTGGAAAAAGTCCGGGAAGTTGAACGACGCGTGCAATCTGTCGAGCGGTCATTCACCGATCAATTCGACGAACTGAACCGGGGCGTTATTACCAGTTTTCAAAAAGGGAATCTGACCCTTCTCGAATTCGTCGACCTGATTGAATCCTACAATGACAGCGTTCGCCAACTCAACCGTCTGAAAGCCGACCGAATCAGCGCTTATGAAGAACTAAATTATCTGGTTGGCGACGATCTATTTCGCTATAATTAACCTGCCAGCCTGACACGCCCAAAATAAAAGCGATGCCTTTGTACCTTTACGGCATGGCCTTTATCCAAACAGACACCTTTACAGTACGCGGTTACGAATGCGACGCGTTCGGCCGGATGAGTATTCCAGCCCTCATGAACCTGATGCAGGAGTCCGCGAATCGGAACGCTATCGACTATGGCATCGGCATTTCCGATTTGGCCGAACGCGGTTTTGGCTGGATGCTTATGCGCTTTCGACTACGGATGCACGAGTACCCACGCTATGGCCAGACAATTCGGGTAATGACCTACCCTACTGAGGTCGAGAAATATTTTATCTATCGTGATTTCCAGGTACTGGCCGAAGATGGAACACTGCTCGCCGATGCCGCCAGCACGTGGCTCGTGTTTAGTATGGAAAAACGATCGATGGTAACGCTCCCCGATTTTATCCGTAGGTTAAGTCCGCCGACAGACCTTCCTAAAACGACTGTTGCTCCGATAGGGAAATTATCTTCCAGACCCATTTTCCAATCGGCAGATTTTAACCCAACTCACACCAAAGACATAGAAGTAGGCTGGCTAAGCATCGACCAGAATCAACATGTCAATAATGTGGCTTATGTTGAATGGCTACTCGAAGCAATGAGTACAGAAACGTTAAAAACGCGGAAATTAGCCGAAATTGATTTAGTTTACCGAACCGAAAGTCACTGGCAGGATCAATTGCAGATTCAATCAGTTATTGAAAGCCCACAGGCATTTCTGCATCGGATTTTACACCCCGAATCGGGAAAAGATGTGCTACTGGCCAGAAGTCTTTGGGCAGATAATTAGGCATTTACGGTATTCGGTTTGGGGTGTACGGTGAATTGACGTATCACTATTCTCGCGTCAACCAACCATATACTGCAAACCAAATACCGTAAACCTTATACCTGAAACCAAAAATTCAAACCTCAATTATGACCACTTCATCCAAAAAAACGCTTGACGGTGTGCTTGGCGGGCTGATGCGCCGATACAGTGAGCGCGTTCCTGATGTACAGAACGTTATTAACGCCATGCTCGACGCGGGTATTATTCAATCGCCAAACGAGATCGAGAATGACCACATTGCGTTCCGAACAATGGGTGTACCCAATCTCGGCATTGCCTCATTCGAGAAGATTTTTCTTCATTACGGCTACGAGAAACGCGACGAGTTCAACTTCACGGGTAAGAAATTAACGGCCTACTGGTACAGTCCGCCCGAACCCCATTATCCGCGCATTTTTGCGAGTGAACTCCGCGTTCACGAACTTTCCGAAGAAGCCCAACAGATCATTCACCGCTATACCGACACGGTCACTAGCGACCCGGTTGATTCGCTGGATCTGGACGATGCCAATGCTGTCGATCAGTTTCTGCACCAGCCGCTTTGGGAAACGCCCACACTAAGTGATTATCAAACTCTGTTGGCC
Organism: Spirosoma litoris; assembly: GCF_054776755.1. Lineage (NCBI taxonomy): Bacteria > Pseudomonadati > Bacteroidota > Cytophagia > Cytophagales > Cytophagaceae > Spirosoma > Spirosoma litoris. The sequence goes on from NZ_BAAHBI010000075.1 coordinate 397,934, forward strand.
GAGAGCGAATATGCCGCCTGGGTAATTTATAACCGTTATTACCTGAACCACTTCACCATCAGCGTTCATAATCTGAAACAGGGTTATAACACCATCGATGAGTACGTTGCCTTTCTGGAAAGCCGGGGTTTCCGACTCAACTCGGCAGGGGGCACCATCAAAGTTAGTCCGGACGGCGATTTGCGACAGGCATCAACGGTAGCGCAACTAATCGACGCTGAATTTGCCGGGGGCGATGTGTTCCGCATTGCAGGTTCTTACGTGGAATTTGCCGAACGGCGTGTGCTCCCTCCGTTTCGCGACTTACCCGCTGATCAGATCACTCGGCAGCACCGGCGCGAAGGTTTCGAAACAGGCAATGCCGACAAGATTTTCGAAAGTACGTTCACAACCCAAACGGGTAGATAGTTGATTGTGAACAACTTTGAACTTGAAACCTTGAACAACTAAAACAATTCCAAATCCTCCATCCATGAAAGCTCCCTCTACCCTTCTATTGACTGGCCTGCTTTTGTGGGGCCTAGCTGCTCAGGCTCAGAAACCGGCTCCAGTCGGTCTGCAATTGTACAGTTTTCGTACTCAGTTTGCTAAAGATGTTCCGGGTACGATGGCCAAAGTGAAAGAAATGGGCTTTCGGGAAGCCGAAATTGCAGGCACTTACGGGCTTAGCTTACCCGATTTCCGTCAATTACTGGATCAGAATGGTATAAAAGCGATTAGCACGGGAGCAAGTTTCGAGGATTTGGATTCAAATGTACCGAAGATTATTGCCGAAGCGAAGGCGCTGGGCGTAAAATACATTGTCTGTACCTGGATTCCTCACGCTGGCGATAAATTTACAGTACAGGATGCCGATCGGGCCATTGATGTATTCAACACCGCCGGAAAGCTATTGGCTGATAACGACTTAACCTTCTGCTACCACAATCACGGCTACGAATTTCAGATTTACCAGGATGGCACTTTTTTCGATTATCTGGCCGAAAATCTCGATCCGAAAGCCGTTCATTTCGAAATGGATGTGTTCTGGGTGAAATCGCCAGGCTATGACCCGGTCGCGCTGTTACAGAAGTATCCCAAACGCTTCCTACTGATGCACCTCAAAGACCGGAAACCCGGCACTCCTGATAGCCAAACAGGTCATTCGGATGTAGAATCGAATGTTGTGCTTGGCCAGGGCGATGTGGGCATTGCCGCTATTATGAAACAAGCCAAAAAATCGGGAGTCAAACACTTTTTCATCGAAGACGAATCCTCCCGTTCGATGGAGCAGATGCCCGCTAGTTTGAAATTTTTGGAGGGATTGAAGTAACGCGGGTGGAAACCCGCGCTACGACCGCGTAACAAACTCTCCAACTCGCTCGGCCAGTTCCTGAATATCTTCAGCAGTATGAAAAGCGCTGATAACAATTCGCGTATTGGCCCGATCATTGGCCGTGGGGTAGGCAAATGAATAAATCAGAATGTCATGATCGAGCAGATAGGCATATAGATCATCCTGCTCAGTGAAGAAAACCGGATAGCCTGTTGCATGCCGAAATAAACCGGTTGGCAGCAAGAGCTTCTCGGCAAGAAGAATGTTTTGCTGTAGGCGTTCATACCCCTCAGCATAGAGCGCATCGGCCTGTAAGTAGGCTGCTAAATTCGCGGGGGGCATAGGCGAGCAAGCCCCGAAAAAAGCGGTACGACGCAGGTTGGCCAATAAATCAGCATCCCCGAAAATAACGCCACCTGGCATGCCCATTGCCTTCGCTAAAGACGCTGTACCTAGCAAACGAACGTTCGGTTTATGGCTGATTTGCGGCCAAATGCCCCGTCTCTGATTAAGCACACCCAACCCATGCGAATCGTCCACAACCAGTATGATAGGTCGGTCATCAGGCAGCTCACTAACCCAATTAAAATCATAATAGTCTGAACGAACGGCCTCAATCGAATTGGTCAAAATGGCCACTGGGCCAACCGGAAGTGTTTGCAGTTGATCCAAGAGTTGCGACGTCCATTCATCGAAAGACATTGACGGCAACTTAACCACAGGTTCGTGCCAGAGGGCCGGATGCGCGTTGGGGGCATACACGAACGTAACGCTCTGTCCACGTAGCCAGTTTATAACAACCTGCCCCGCCATCATACCCGACGATACAGTCAACGCAGCCTCAGCGCCAATATCAGATGCCAATTTAGTCTCAGCTTCTTCGTAAATACCGAGCCGTAAATTGCCATTCCGTGAACTGCCGAAAACGGTTCCGTATTGGCTAATGGCCGCCAGCATTAGCTGATGGTAAGATGGATTTTGGGGCAACCCCAGGTAAGCTGTGCCGCTAAAAAAGCGATACTTCTTTTCGTTGTGGGTAATCGTTCGGTTGGGAAGGTGACTGATTTCGAAATTTTCAATCGTTCGTCCTGTTACGCTCTTACTCATTCTGTTGCTAATAATCGTACGCCGGTGCCGTTCTCGTTGGGGTAAACAACCTTTCCATTCGCAAAGGTAACGCCGGTAGCCGGATCGTTCGCAATCAACATAGCGCCATCTAAATCGGCATAATCGAGCAAAGGCAGCAATTGAGCTATGGCCGAAATACCTACACTCGACTCGGTCATGCAACCTACCATGACCTGTAAGCCCAACGCACGGGCACGGGCAATCATTCGTCGGGCGGGCGTTATGCCTCCGCACTTGGTTAGTTTGATATTTACCCCGTGAAAATAACCCGCGCATCGGTCAACATCGGCCTCGACAATGCAGCTTTCATCGGCAATAATCGGTAGGACGCTCTGTTCATAAACCTGCTTCGCCCCTTCCCAATCATTGGCAGGCAGCGGCTGTTCAATAAATTCAACATTCAGGTTACGCAATAACTTCGACTTGGCAATGGCCTCATCTGCCGACCAGCCGCAGTTAGCATCTACCCGAAAGAGGGCATCGGTGTGCTGCCGTAACGACTGAACCAGGTTTATATCTTCATCAGGACGACCAAGTTTAATTTTATACAGCGGCCAGGGGCGCTCCTGCATTTTCTCGACCATCTTCTGGGGCGTATCCAATCCAATCGTATAATCGGTTGGGGGACAATTAACGGGGTCGAGATTCCAGATTTTGTAAAGCGGCTGACCTTTTCGCTTAGCCCATACATCCCAGGCCGCCTGATCAAGCGCACAGAGAGCAAACGGATTTTCGGCCAGATGTGGCTGCATATCCGCCCAAAATTGTTCTGGGTCCTTTAAGCTATGCGCTTCAATTTGGGACCTGATGGCTTCGAGCGCAGCGACCATACCCTCTATGGTGACACCATAGTAATGAGTAGCCGTAGCCTCACCAAAACCCTGGTAAGCCCCATCGCGCAGTTCGACAATGAGCGTTGGCTGAACGTCGCGACTATCGTGGGCAATCGTAAATGTATGATTCAGGCGGAGATCAATCCGGTGAAAAAGCAATTGCATGACGCTAAAGATTTCTACAAAGATAGGTGGAGTAGGAAGGATCAAAAAGTGACCAATCCATGACGCACAGCCTCAATGACCATTCCGACGCGCGTTTTCACATTCATTTTCTGAAAAACCACTTCCCGATACCCATCTACGGTTCGGGTAGCTACGCACATTTGATCAGCGATCTCGGCGTAGGTCAGTTCGCTACAGGCTATTTTCAAAAATTCGTATTCACGATCATTCAGGTTGAAACTGGCAACTGCGCTCTGCCCATTGGGCGTATTAAGATTATGAATCAGTTTGGTTGTCAGAAAGTCGGAATAATAGTAGCCTTTGGTCATGACATCATTCAACGCCTGACGGAATTCGGAAGGGCGACAATCTTTCAGTAAATAACCGCGGGCACCATTACGCACCATCCGAACAATATGATCTTCTCGGTCGGTCATTGACAAAGCCAGTACGCGTACAGTTGGGTAAAGCTGTCGAAGCTGCAACGCCGTCTCGAAACCATCCATAATGGGCATACTTAGGTCGAGCAGGGCAATATCAGGAACTTGATCATTCCGGCTTAATTGATCGAGCAGGTCACGGCCATTTTCAGCGACCAATAGAACACTATATTCGTCAATTTTTTGGATCAGGTTGGATAGCCCTTCGGCTACCAGACGATGATCGTCGACAATGGCAATGGATACAGACATAGAGGGAAGGCACGTGGTTGCTACCTGAAAAGTATAGTCCTAAACCAATGAATGCAAAAAATACATCTAATTATTTTAATGTATTTTCTGGTATTGGTTAACTGGGTTGATTACCAGGCATCCGAATTTCAATGCAGGTGCCAACGCCGGGTTGACTCGTAATGGTACAAGTGCCGCCAAGTAGGCCTGCTCTATGCTGAAGATTACCCAAACCAGACCCTGCCTGATCGATTGTTCGATTCATCGCTTCTGATACAACAAACCCCCGGCCATCGTCGGAAATCGATAATGTGAATGGGTTGGCGCTATAATCTAGTTTAACGGTCAGGGTTTTAGCCTGGGCATGTTTAATGGCATTATTGAGCGCTTCCTGCGTCATCCGTAACAAGACCATTTCGGTTTGCTTCTCCAATGAATAGGGTTCGCCAACGGTATTTAACTGCGTTTTTAGGCGGCCTGCCCGTTCAATTCGCTCCAGTTCAAGCGTCAAACTAGGTAGCAAACCAAACCGCTTAACGGTGTCATAATCAAGCGTTTTCGACATCATCCGAACGTCTGTAATAACGGTTCGAACTAAGTCGCGCGTTTGCTGAACAGATTGTTCCGTAGCGGCTTCAGTCGTTTCGTCTTCTATCGTATTCAGACGCATGACAACTACGCTCAGCAGTTGTCCAATATTATCGTGAAGCTCGTGCGCAATCTGCTGAAGGGTCTGATTTTGCGTATCGAGTTCCGACTGAAGAAGTTTGCGTCGATTGATTTCCTCAATCGTAATTAATTCCTGTTGATGTGTTTTGTACCGTTGCTTATACAGGAAGAGTAATAATGTAATAAAGCCTCCTAATAAAAGAAAAACCAACGTGCCTATTGAGATAATTAGGATAACATCAGGTGCATTATTAGACATATTGCTTACGGCCTGTTACTGTTCTGCGAATATCGCAAGTAGACATATAAAGCCCGTAAAAAAAAGGCAAACAATAAACAATCCATTAACTCATGAATCCAATAAACCGTTAATGCGTAAGGGCCCGAGCTGCTAATCAAATGTTGCATTAAACCCTGTACAAAAAAATTACCCAGTGATGTAAAAAATAAACCTGCAGCAATCCAGAACATAGCATCTCGCTCTAACGCCAGAACTTTTATATCCATAAAAACTCGAAAAAGGTAATGACCTGACAATAAAGCCATTAATACATTAAAAATCGTAATTGCATACGAATTATATTGGGTCCAGGGCTGGATTGTGAGCGATAAAAGTAAAGCTCCAATATCAAACAAAATGATTGACAACCAAATGAGTCGTTTACGAGAAGACGACTCATCTAGCTGCCCAAACTGTAGGCCGTATAAAGAATATTGTACTATTGTAAGAATATGATACAGATAGATGTTATCGTCTTTGGTTGCTTTTATTATATATATCGCGTACAAAGTAGTAGCGAATGTTAGGGTTATATTAATCGTTAATAAGCGGAGTGGGGGCGTAAGTACCCGATAGTTTATACTATACAAATAAGTACTTACACCCATCAATCCAACATACAAAAGCGTATCCCACATACTACGTGTTAAATTATCTATTGATCTGCGTATCGATCGCTAAGTTCCAGCGGACACGGAGGGCGCTGGCAGCAGCATTCCGCTTCAGTCAGGTCCGTATCTTCCCGAGCGCGGCCATCTGGCTGTGTAGGAGCAATAAACAAAAAATGTCGATCTTTTTCGTCAATGCCATAATATACTTTGATGTGGTCTGACTGGTTTTCGGCCAGTATTTTTTGAATTCCTGTTACATCAAAGTAGCCCGTTTGAAAAAATTTAGTTAAGCCCGATTCGGCCAGCAGTTTTTCGTAGCGTTCACAAGCTTCCTTCAGTTTTATGGGATCTGTAGGATATGGGTCATTCTGTACAGTTTCAGCCATGTTGAATAAGTAGTTAAAAGGTTCACTCAAACCTAATTGCTTATGTATGTTAAAACAATATACACTATATCCTATATACGTTTTGGCATGATTCAGCGACCCTTTATATACCTAAAAATCAAACACTTAACTACAAGATAGTAGACTATTACTAGTCATTTGCCGAGTAAATACGGGAGATTTCCCGTATTTGATACGGGAAATCTCCCGTATACGAATTGGGTAATCTCCCCTACTAATTTTATAATTCATCAGCCACATTTGTAGAGGCTTTCATTCTCATCCACGCCATAAGGATATCCTCACCTAATTAAAAGCTTAGTTCCGCCAGACATATGTCTGGCGGTCTTCGTTTATAGCTATCTGGGCAGTTATAGAAAAATATAATTACTTCAAAATCAATATATTATAAAAAAGTTATAGAACATTCCAATCCAAAGCCTACTGCTCTCCCGTAAGTCTTCCCGTTGATCGACACAGTTCAGTATAATTCTAACACATTCTAAAATAACGACGATGAAGACGTTCAAATTCACGTTGGCTATACTCAGCTTACTGTCTATCAGCCAATTTTCATTTGCCCAGGAGAAGACCGTGACGGTTGGTGGTGCGCCCATGTATCCGTCAAAAAATATCATTGAAAATGCCGTAAACTCGAAAGATCACACTACGCTTGTAGCGGCAGTTAAGGCTGCTGGTCTTGTCGAAACGTTGTCGGGTCCTGGTCCATTTACCGTGTTTGCTCCTACGAATAAAGCATTCGACAAACTGCCTAAAGGCACGGTTGAAACACTAGTAAAACCAGAGAATAAAGAAACGCTGACCAAAATACTGACGTATCACGTAGTACCTGGTAAAATGAGCGCAGCCGATCTGATGAAAGCAATCATGGACGGTGGTGGTAAAGCCACGCTGAAAACGGCTTCGGGTGGTACGTTGACAGCCATGATGAAAGGCAAAAAAATCGAACTGATGGATGCGAAAGGCGGCACATCGACCGTAACAATCGCCGATGTGAACCAGTCTAACGGCGTGATTCACGTGATTGATACAGTGCTGATGCCCTAACGAGTTTTCTTACTTATTTCCGACACAATCAAAATTCCCAGAGAGCTTTCTCTGGGAATTTTTTGTATTACGAATTGCCCACTAAACGTTCTGTTTCTTGAATAAGCCATTCTGTATCTGCAGTATATGGATTGGCTTTTAGATAAGCAATCCAAAAGGAGAAAATCATCCAATAAGGCGACTCTTTCCGTTGGATTTCTTTGAATAGCTGTTGAAAATTAGCCGAATAGGGATCATCATTCTCGCTTTTCGACGTTTTAGTAATCTTACTCAGTTTATCAAAATCGTGCGGTAGACCAAAATCTGTAAGCGATATACCAGCATCTTCAGCAGCAGCTATCATCCATTTCTCAGGTGCAGGGCAGATAAAAATTAAATAGTGATGCCGATATGGGTGTTTAAGAAGTTCTAGTTTATCGGGTATAAGAATAACATTCTCAAACTCCGCCACATACTTCATGATTACCTTGTCTTTATCAATTATTCCTAAAGCGAAATCACTATGCAGTTTTTCCTGCATTAGCTTCACTACATTCGGGCAACCTTTCTGATGATTATATCGACCTTTGGGTGGGGCAGCTATTTTGAGAAGTTTGGTGTCGATATAGCACTCAGGAATTACGTGTAGGTCCATTAGGTTAAGTAGGCTTCATTATTGAAAAATAAATCGACACCGTACTTATGTACCTCGTTCAGTTCATCTCTTGTTAATGGTTTTGCTACCGTCTGGCCGTCTTTAAAATCAACCATAAAAATGGCTAAATCATCAATAGCACCTTCAAGAAAATCATTGACAATCAACGGACTATGCGTAACAATAAAGAACTGGTTCGTTTCTGATCTGATTACCTCCTGAGTAAATTCAACGATGTATGGAGGATAAGCGTGAGCTTCAGGTTCTTCAAAAAGCAATACAGAGTTTTCATTAGAAGCAACCGCTGTTTTGTAAAAAATAATACGTTGTAAGGTATCAGCTACGGATGAGTATGGCAATTGAAATACCTCATCTTCCCCTTTATCTTTTTGTACTTTAAGAGATTGGCTTGCAGTATCCAATACTAGGCGTAAACCGTATTGTCGAAACCATTGAGCGTAAAGCTTTCGTAATTCAGGCATTAGCTCTAGGACATACAAGATATTATTTCCAAAGGGTGGGTTTAAAAAAGACAAACGCTTCTCAAAGAATCTTACGTCAGACTTAAAGGTATATTTCCTTATTTCTTCGATAAAAATATTGTAAAATCCGTCAGGCTTAGATACCTCAAATTCATTATCAATTTGATAAGCAGATTTATCATTGACATGAACGTTATCTGGCTGGGAAATACTTTTTCTTGATAAACCAACTAATGTCGTTCCCATTGATTTTAGAAACGTCAATTTGCAGGTTTCGATAAAATCTCGGCTTCGTTGTCTTTGTATACTTATTACAGCGCTATTATCCACATCTCCATTATAGTGAAGTTCCCGCAAATTTTCTACACGAACAATATCCGTTAGCTTATTCCATGAAAGACTAAAAAGCGACAAAGCTTCCAGAATATTTGACTTTCCAACATTCGGCCTACCAATGAATATATTGATGCGCTTGAATCCACTTACATCCAAATGCCGGATGGATTTAAAATTACTGATTTCAATATGGTCGATAAAGTGGTCCATGTATGGCTAACGATTACGCTCTAAAGTTAATAACAAAAAAGACGGTCGTTTACACAACCGTCTTTTTCTATAGTATAAAGCCGGAATGGCTACGCATCATAACTCAACACCGGACTCAGCCACTTTTCAATCTCCTCAACGGGCATATCTTTCCGATGAGCATAGTCTAAAATCTGATCTTTGTTGATCTTGCCCAACGCGAAGTATTTCGACTCGGGATTTGAGAAGTAAAAACCGCTCACCGACGAAGCTGGATACATGGCATAACTTTCTGTGAGTTCAATACCAATCTTGTTGGCATCCAGCAAATTAAACAACGTACCTTTTTCGGTATGATCGGGGCAAGCCGGATAACCCGGTGCAGGTCGAATACCCTGATACGCTTCCTTAATCAGCTGGTCGTTGGTCAGCGTTTCATCGGCAGCATACGGCCAGAACTCCTTCCGAACCCGCTCGTGCATCCGCTCAGCAAAGGCTTCGGCCAAACGGTCGGCCAGGGCTTTCACCATGATGCTGTTGTAATCGTCGTGCTCGCGGTCGTATTTTTCCAGCAAGGTTTCGATACCAATGCCTGCTGTTACGGCAAACCCACCAATGTAATCTTCCCGTCCGCTTTCCAACGGAGCAATAAAATCCGACAAACAGAAGTTTGGCAATCCCGGCGCTTTCTGATTCTGCTGACGCAGGAAGTGCAACACGGTTTTAGTGTCGTAAATCAACTCGCCTGCCGGGCTAACTGCCGTTTGCGACTGTGCCTTGCTGATTTTGTACTCGATGTGCTGATGAGAACCGTGCCGTTCGCAGGGGATATCCCGAACGTGTTCTTCAAAATCGTGTAACAGCACATCATCGTCAGCCGAATTAGCGGGGAAGAATCCAACAACAGCCTTTGCTTTCAGCAGTTTGTTGTCGATGATTTCCTGTAGAAGCTGCTTCGCATCGTCGAATAGTTTCTTCGCTTCCTGACCAACAACCGCATCATCAAAAATAGCTGGGTATTTTCCGTGCAATTGCCAGGTTTGGAAAAAGGGCGTCCAGTCGATGTAATCGGCTAATTCGGCAATATCATAATCCTCGAAGTAGCGATTACCCAGGAAAGTCGGCTTCGTTGGGTTGAAAGCGCTCCAGTCGATTTTTGTGCGATTTTCACGCGCCTTTGAAATCGTCAGGCTAGCCTTTTCTTTCTGGCGTTTGGCATGGTCGTCCCGAAGCTTGACGTACTCAGCTTTAATTTCGGTAAAGATTTGCTCCCGTGTACCGTCTGTTTCGCTCACTAATCGCCCAGCTACAGGAACACTTCGGCTAGCATCCAGCACATGAACAACCGGACCCGTATAATGCGGATCAATCTTAACGGCCGTGTGCATGCGGGAAGTAGTTGCCCCACCAATCAATAACGGCAGGGTAAAGCCCTGACGCTGCATTTCTTTGGCAACCCCAACCATTTCATCAAGCGATGGGGTAATCAGGCCACTCAGACCAATAATATCTACGTTATGCTCACGGGCAGCGTCCAGAATTTTCTGGGTCGGCACCATCACACCGAGATCAATTATCTCGTAGTTATTACAGCCCAAAACAACGCCAACGATGTTTTTGCCAATGTCATGCACATCGCCCTTGACAGTTGCCAGCAGAATTTTCCCTGCCGATGAAGAGCCAGTACCTGATTTCTCCGCTTCGATAAACGGGGTCAGATAAGCCACCGCTTTTTTCATTACCCGCGCCGATTTTACAACCTGCGGCAAAAACATCTTTCCGGCACCGAACAGATCCCCTACCACGTTCATCCCGTCCATCAAGGGACCTTCGATAACGTGCAAGGGACGCTCTACCTGAAGTCGAATCTCTTCGACGTCCTGATCAATATAGTCGGTAATGCCTTTTATAAGTGCGTGTTTAAGCCGCTCCCGAACGGGTTCCAGACGCCAGCTTTCGTCCTGAACAATCGCTTTGCCTTTGGCTTTTACGGTTTCGGCAAAATCGACCAGGCGCTCGGTAGCATCGTCACGGCGGTTCAGCAACACATCTTCACAATACTCCAATAAATCTTTCGGAATGCTATCGTAGACTTCAAGCTGACCCGCGTTTACGATACCCATATCCATACCCGCGCGAATAGCGTGGTATAAAAATGCGGAGTGCATCGCTTCGCGCACGACATCGTTGCCCCGGAAGCTAAACGAAATATTCGACACCCCACCGCTCACTTTGGCCAACGGCAGGTTTTCCTTGATCCAGCGGGTGGCGTTGATGAAGTCAACAGCGTAATTATTATGTTCCTCGATACCCGTAGCAACGGTCAGAATATTCGGGTCGAAAATAATATCCTGGGGAGCAAAATTGACTTTATCGACCAGAATTCGGTAAGCTCGTTCGCAGATCTGAATGCGTCGTTCATACGAATCGGCCTGTCCCATTTCGTCAAACGCCATCACAACCGCAGCGGCACCATAGCGTTTCACTAATTGAGCCCGCTCAATAAAGGCGTCTTCGCCTTCTTTGAGTGAGATCGAGTTGACAATCGCTTTACCTTGTACGCATTTTAGGCCCTCTTCAATCACTTCCCACTTGGAGGAATCGACCATAATAGGAACGCGGGCAATGTCAGGCTCGGCGGCTATCAGATTCAGAAAGGTTTTCATGGCCTCTACCGAATCCAGCATGCCTTCGTCCATGTTGATGTCGATCACCTGGGCCCCACCTTCAACCTGTCCACGGGCAATACTCAGCGCTTCATCGAAATTCCCTTCTTTAATAAGCCGGGCAAATTTCTTTGATCCCGTTACGTTTGTCCGTTCACCAACGTTCAGGAAGTTCGTTTGCTCTGTTATTTTCAGAGGTTCCAGTCCGCTCAGCTTCTGATAAGGCTCAGCATCTGGTAGTTGCCGAGGGGGATATTTAGCGGCTACATCGGCAATAGCCTGAATATGATCGGGGGTAGAGCCGCAGCATCCGCCAACAATATTGACGAAGTTGCTTTTAATAAAATCTTCAATTTGTAACGCCATCATCTCCGGCGTTTCGTCGTACTCACCAAACTCGTTTGGCAAGCCCGCATTCGGATAGGCCGATGTGAAGAATGGAGCTTCTTTGGCCAGCGTTTGAATATACGGGCGCATTAATGCCGCCCCTAATGCACAGTTCAGTCCCACACTCAACAGCGGCAAGTGCGAAACCGAATACAAAAATGCCTCGGTTGTTTGCCCTGATAGTGTTCGTCCACTGGCATCCGTAATGGTGCCCGAAATCATGATCGGCAGAACTGTTTTCTGTGGATTCAGATTGAAATACTTATCGATAGCGAACATCGCTGCTTTCGCATTGAGCGTATCGAAAATCGTTTCAACCAGCAGTAAATCAGAACCACCATCCACTAACCCACTCACCTGCTCATAATAGGCATTAACCAGTTCATCGAACGTGATGGCTCGGTAAGCCGGGTTGTTTACGTCGGGCGATAGCGAAGCGGTACGGTTAGTTGGTCCCATAGCCCCGGCAACAAAGCGCGGCTTATCTGGATTTTGTTTTGTGATCTCAACAGCAACCTCTTTCGCAATCCGGGCCGATTCGTAGTTGAGTTCATAAGCCAACTCCTCCATATGGTAATCGGCCATGGCAATGGTTGTGGCGCTGAAGGTATTGGTTTCAATAATATCGGCACCAGCCTCTAAATACTGCTTATGAATTGTCTGAATTATATCCGGCTTTGTCAATGACAGCAAATCATTGTTACCCTTAAGATCGTGTGGCCAATCCTTGAATCGTTCCCCTCGATAATCCGCGTCGGTCAGGTTATACCGTTGAATCATGGTACCCATCGCGCCATCGAGGACAAGGATGCGTTCGTGCAGGAGTTCGTGTATCGTTTTCACTGGCAAGTTATACAAGGCATTATTCTTAGAGCTACCAACAAGGAGCGCCCTTAAAAAAATCCAAACTAGTAAAAAGACTTACCGACAGAAAGACAGGTAGCAGGAAGCTAATCTTATCTATCCCGCTATAAAGCGGGAGGAAATTGGCACCATCTCCTGGAGTTGGCTGGTTGCCAAGACATCATTGGGTCCGTTCCCTCCGTCTTTCTGGATAAGCTAAGGCAAAAGTAACCAAAAATAGACTATGTCGGCATACTCTGCAGGCTATTTTCGGCTATTGATTCTGCTGCTTTTAAGGGCACTGGAGATTCAACCAACACCGATTTTTGCTGTCATTAGGACTAATAAGGCAGAGCTGACAGCATTTTCGGCTTAGGTGACTTAGCGTATGGGCAGGCAAAAGGTGGCGAAAAAGTAGGCTGTACAGCCCCAAAAAAGAGTATCTTTGGCCTTTATTAAGGAGTGAAAAACTGAAAGAGTGAAAGAGCAAAATGACGTGCGTCAGCCTTTCATTCTTTCAGTTTTTCACTCTTTCACTCTTTTGACTCTATGAAACTGGCAGCCATTGATATCGGTTCCAACGCAGCCCGTCTGCAAATCTCAACAATACTTCACAACGACGACCTGGTTAGTTTTAAACGGGTTGAGTATGTCCGCTTCCCGCTTCGCTTAGGCCACGATGTGTTTAATTATGGCGCCCTGACCTCCGAAAGTGAAGCCCGAACCATGAAACTCATGCAGGCCTACAAACTGCTCATGGAGTTACATGAGGTAGAGGATTACATGGCCTGTGCTACCTCGGCCATGCGCGAATCTGAAAATGGGCATGAGGTTGCCAAGCGGATTGAAGCCCAAACGGGGATCAAGATCCATATCATTGATGGTAGCAAAGAAGCCGAGCTCATTAATAATGTAGTGGTGCAAGCGCTGGACGACCGTCAGTATTTACACATTGATGTTGGCGGAGGGAGTACAGAGTTAAACGTGTATGAGAATCGTCAAAAGATAAACTCCAAATCCTTTAAAATTGGCTCGGTTCGTTTGCTGGAAGGCAAGGAAACTAAAGGGGCCTGGCGTAAGATTGAAGATTGGGTGGAGGATAATGTTGATGGAACACGCGAGATTACGGCCGTTGGTACAGGAGGTAACATTAGTAAGCTATTTAATCTGGCCTCCAAAACCTCGGAACTGGAAACGACACGTTCCGAAATCGAACGGATTCGCGATTATATAGCCAGCTTTGGTCTGGAAGATCGGGTTAATAAGCTCCGTCTGAATGCCGACCGGGCCGATGTGATTGTCCCCGCAGCCGACATCTATATTTCAGTTATGAAGTGGGCAGGTGCCAACAAAATTATTGTGCCTGATCTGGGACTGAAAGATGGCATTATTCAATTAGTCTACTCACAATTGGGCAAACGGAAGTCTCTCTCCTAGTCCAACATTCATCAACTTAGCTACACAGTATCGCGGCCAAGCAGTCGCTAAACTCAAAAAAGGTTTACACGGTGTTACTGCTTGGCCGTTTAAAAAAATAAATCAGACATGCGGTAGGTTTTTTAATGAGTACGTTAAATTTGGTTAATCTTTTGCTTATCGCTTCTGCATAAGGAATAGCCGACTTGTCTGAACCAAGAAGTACTCATTAACTACCGTAACATGGACGTACTGCCAACTGCTCATTTACAGCAGCGGATCGACGCTCTGACACTTGAAAATCGTCAATTAAAATCTCAGCTAAACCAGCAAGGAGTTGACCAGCGGTTTCTGCTGGAATTTTCCGATCGATTTGCTACCTATAAAGTTGGTGATGAGTTTTTTCACTCGCTGGTCAACTATATTACTGAGCAAACCAAGCTGGACTATGTATTCTTGGGCGAATTAATTGAACCATCGCCGGGCGCATTTGCTATCCGTACGTACGCGCTCACCGCCAATGGCCAGACGGTTGGCAATATTCAATACGATCTGCCCGATGGCCCCTGCGAACAGGTTATTCAGGGTAAACTCTCGACATACCCCAGTCAGTGCCGTCGACTTTTCCCAAAAAATCAGACCCTGGTTCAGTTTAATGTAGAAGGCTACATCGGTTATCCCTTGTACGACGCAAAAGGGCGTGCCTTTGGCATCATCGTCGCCATGCACCAATCGGCCATCGATGAACCAGAGTATATTTCGTCGCTTTTAAAAATTGTAGCCAAACGGGCTGAATTTGAGCTTGAGCGGTTTCATTATGAAACAGAGCTTAAAGAAATCAACAGGGAATTGACGGAAAAGAATCAGGAGCTGGTCAACCGAAATGCCGAATTAGCTTCATTTAGCTATGTCGCTTCGCACGATTTGCAGGAACCTTTGCGTAAAATCCAGGCATTTGGCGACCGATTACAAACAAGCTATGCGCCAAAGTTAGATCAGGAAGGAGCTGATATTGTGGAACGAATGGTGGTGGCCGCCCGGCGTATGTCGATGCTTATCAAAGATTTACTCGACTACTCCCGATTGACCCTACGCCCGGATAGCTGGCGCCCTCAGCCCTTGGGCGAACTAGTCGAGACGGTATTGAGTGAATTGGAAATTGCCATTCAGGATACGGGGGCGTTAGTTCAGGTGGGCGAACTGGATACGATACCCGGCGACTCTCGTCAACTCGTACAACTGTTTCAGAACCTGATCTCCAATGCAGTCAAGTTTATAAAGCCAGGCGTAACTCCTCACATCCAGATAGAAAGCAGACGAGTCTGTAGTTCAGCGCTTCCTTCGTCCTTTGTTCCGCTATCGCCCAGTCTGGAGTACTGTCTTATCGAGGTTACCGATAATGGCATTGGTTTCGATGCTCATCAGGCAGAACGTATTTTTGGGACATTCCAGCGATTGCACGGCCCCGATAAATATCCAGGCACTGGTATTGGATTGGCCATTGCCAAAAAGATTGTCGAAAATCACCGGGGCTATATTATGGCGCAGAGTCAATCGGGTCAGGGCGCTACGTTCAGTGTGTACTTACCCACGCAAGATTTTCTTAGCTAAAAGCGAAAGGCTCAAAAACATAGAATCACGACTTCTACTTACTTAATACGGTTACTTCCAGCATGCCAGGATCGTCACAGGACCGACGTATCCAACAGCATGACCCTATATCGTATTCTGGTTCAGCAGAACCCATCTCCGCTTGATGTTCCTTTATTCTATCAGGATGGTTTTCTGTTTAATGAAACCGCTCACCTTTGGCAGCAAAACGGTGGTCAGTTTTATTTGGTTTTGGCCATAAATCTGGCTACCAAGCTAGTAGAAGCCCGTTGTGCGTTTTTTATTCAAGGCAACGAAGCAATTAGCCCTGCCGCTGCCCCATTCGGCTCTATCGAATTCGTGGAAGCCTTACCCGAATCGGTACTGAATGAATTTCTAAACGCGCTCATTGAGGTAGTTCGCTCGGTTGATGTCGCAACATTACGGTTAGTCAATTATCCCAATTGTTATGCACCAGAACAAGCGTGCTTGCTAATGAATCGCCTGATTAAGCATGGCTTCTATCTTCGGGAAATAAACCCAACCTCCTTTTTAGCAATTGCCGATATTCCGTTTGATCGCACCATTATTCCCGCTGAACGTCGACGATTACGCAAATGCCGGGAAGCGGGTTTTCAGTTTATGCATTGGAAGGAACCGAATCTCCATGAAGTGCTCGACTTTTTGCTGGACACCCATGCGCAGAAAGGCTATTCACTCACGCTACCGCCCAATCGATTGATAAAATTAGTTCAGGGCTTCCCAGAGCAGTTCGCGGTTTTTGTCGTAAGAAATAGAACCGAGCTTGCTGCCTTAACCATAGCTGTGCGTGTTCGCCAGGATATACTGTACAATTTCTTACCCGCATCACACCCCGATTATCAGGCATTTAGTCCGATGGTTATGCTAATCGATGGATTAGTTACGTATTGCCAGAAACAACAAATCAGACTGCTCGATTTGGGGGTATCGCTTGACGAGCAACGCCAGCCGAAACCGAGCTTACTACGCTTCAAACGTAATCTTGGCGCTCAGGAATCGCCCAAACTTATTTTTGAGAAACAGTTCTAGTTTTCGACAGGATTAACAGGATTTTCAGGATTTGTAATAACTTTTTAAATCCTGAAAATCCTGTTAATCCTGTCGAAAAAAGAACTTGTCCTACGCCCATCCAGCCCACCCTTCTCCCGGTCTGCTATTTTCTTCGTTATTTTGTAGAAAAAAAGGCTACCTGTCTGGAGCCGACAGCATGATTGAAGCTGGTTTTAATTCGGTTAGTCAATTCCTGAGTGAGTTGTTTGCATCGCTGGTATCGCTCGTGAAAGTAGCGATTCGTGGACGGCATGCCACTCGTTTGCCCGCCCGGCAACTTCCTGTTTGTTCTGTTTTGGGCAATGGCCCGTCGTTAAAAGAGTCGCTGAGCGAGCAGTTCGATTTTATTCGTCAGACCGAAATTGTCTGCGTGAATAACTTTGCCCACGCCGATATTTTTCCGCGATTACGTCCGCAGGATTACGTCATTTCGGACCCTAACTATTTCGTTTTCACCGAGCAAACTACTGACCGGGAAGATATTCGCCGGACGTTATCCGTTTTTCTGGAGACTGTCGATTGGCCCATGACGTTGTATGTCCCCCACTTTGCCAAAGGCTCCTATTTGCTTGGCAAGATTGAACGGGGAAATCCACGAATCAAGGTCGTTTATTTTAACTACACGGTTGTTCGGGGGTTCCGATGGCTGGTGTATTGGCTGTATGCCAAAGGTCTGGGCATGCCACAGGCACAAACCGTCATTATTGCCGCGCTGGCGCTGATGATCAACCGAAAATTCGAAACGATCTATCTCTTTGGAGCCGATACGTCCTGGCACGAAGAAATTCGCCTGAATGACCAAAATCAGCTCTTAATCAAGCAGATTCACTTCTACGACAAGCCCAAAGATATATCGCACCAGCCGGTTTATTCCGATGTACATCGGCAACGTACCTTTTCAATGGCCTCGCAGTTTTTATCGTTCCACAAAGTATTTCGAGGGTACGAAGTCTTGCGTGATTACGCCGATTATCGGGGCGTTCGAATCGTCAATGCCAGCGCCAAAAGCTACATCGATGCGTTTGAACGGGAATCGATCAACCAGCCAGTTAACCAATCAATACGTACTAGCTAAACCCGTCATGCAAGCAAAGTTTCTTCTCCTGATTCTTGGTAGTTGGCTAGTCGGCGAATCAGCTACGTTCGCGCAACAAAAGCCCAATATTGTTCTGATTTATGCCGATGACCTGGGCTATGGCGACATTAGTTGTAATGGCGCAACCAAAATCCGAACCCCAAATATTGACCGAATTGCCAAAGAGGGATTACAATTCACCAACGCTCACGCTTCCTCTTCGACCTGCACACCTTCCCGCTTTTCGCTCCTGACGGGTACTTATGCCTGGCGAAAAACCGGAACGGGCATTGCTCCCGGCGATGCAGCGCTGCTGATTCCTACCGATCAGATTACGCTACCCGGTGTTCTACAGAAAGCAGGCTACAAAACGGGCGTAGTAGGCAAATGGCATTTGGGGCTGGGACCTAAAGGTGGGCCAAACTGGAATGCCGACATCAAACCCGGTCCGCTCGAGATTGGCTTTACTTACTCATTCCTTTTGCCTGCCACCGGCGACCGTGTGCCCTGCGTGTATGTCGAGAATCACCGTATTGTTGGCTTAGATCCTGCCGATCCGATTCAGGTAAGTTATAAAAATCCAATCGGAAACGACCCAACCGGAAAGGAGCACCCCGAATTGCTCAAAATGAAGTACTCCCACGGGCACGACCAAACCATCGTGAATGGCGTCAGTCGAATTGGCTATATGAGCGGAGGAAAATCAGCACGGTGGGTCGACGAAGAAATGGCCGACGTGCTGACGGGGAAAGTCAATCAGTTTATTGAGTCCAGCAAAAACAACCCATTCTTTGTTTATTTCTCGACCCACGATATTCACGTTCCCCGCTTACCAAATTCTCGTTTTGCGGGTAAAAGTGGCATGGGACCTCGCGGAGATGCTATTCTCCAACTGGACTGGTGCGTAGGCGAAGTTACCAAAACACTAGATCGACTTGGCCTAACAAACAAAACGATTGTCATCATCAGCAGCGACAATGGCCCCGTAGTCGACGATGGCTATCAGGATGAGGCTGTTACCAAACTAAACGGACATAAACCCGCCGGACCACTTCGCGGGGGAAAATACAGTGCTTTCGATGCCGGAACCCGAGTTCCGTTTATTGTACGTTGGCCGGGTAAGGTAAAGCCCGGCACGTCCGATGCGCTGGTTAGTCAGCTTGATCTGCTAGCGTCATTTGCGTCATTAACGGGTCAGTCGCTGGACAAAATGGAGGCACGAGATAGTTTCAACATGATCGATACCTTTCTCGGAAAGTCGAAAAAAAGCCGGGAATATGTCATTGAACATGCGCTTAACGGCACACTTTCGTTGTTACAGGATAACTGGAAATATATTGAACCCAGCAATGGTCAGGCGTTTATGCGCGAGGTTAGCATCGAAACAGGTTACACTCCACAGCCCCAACTGTACGATCTGAAAGCTGATCTGGGTGAAACCAAAAATCTGGCCGGACAAAATCCGCAGATAGTTACTAAACTTGGGGCTTTATTGAACTCCGTTCGGGAAAAAGAAAGCTCAAAATAGACAGTTCTTTACACGGCCTCTGGGCCAACTCAGTACTTATAACATGCTTGATTTAACAAATAAATCCATTTTGATTACGGGCGGCACGGGCTCCTTCGGCAAAAAATTTGTCGAGATGGTTTACCAACGCCACCCGAACGTTAAACGTGTCGTCATTTACTCGCGCGACGAACTAAAGCAGTTCGAAATGGCGCAATATTATCCACAATCGAAATACAAATCCATCCGGTTTTTCATTGGTGATGTGCGCGACGGCGACCGGCTCAAGCGAGCTTGTGAAGGCATCGACATCATTGTACATGCAGCCGCTCTCAAACAGGTTCCGGCAGCTGAGTACAACCCGATGGAATGCATCAAAACCAACGTCTTTGGCGCCGAAAACGTCATTAACGCAGCGCTAGACAATGGCGTTAAGCGTGTAGTTGCCCTTTCGACCGATAAAGCGGCTGCGCCAATCAACCTTTACGGAGCAACCAAACTCTGCTCAGACAAGCTTTTTGTGGCTGCCAACAACATGAAAGGAAGCCGTGATTTACGGTTCTCCGTCGTTCGTTACGGAAACGTAATTGGCTCACGCGGCTCGGTGGTGCCCTTCTTCCTGGAAAAACGGAAAGATGGCGTCCTACCCATTACCCACCCCGACATGACTCGTTTCAACATCTCGCTCGAAGAAGGTGTCGAAATGGTGTTTCATGCGCTCGAACACGCCTGGGGTGGCGAGATTTTCGTCCCAAAAATTCCGTCCTATCGCATCACCGACGTGGCCACAGCTATCGGTCCCGACTGCGAACAGAAGCTGGTGGGTATCCGTCCGGGCGAAAAGCTACACGAGGAAATGATTACCGAAACCGACTCGCTCAACACGGTCGAAACGGATAAATACTACGTCATTACGCCCTCAACGCCCACCTGGAGCGTTGATGATTACATGGAAGCCTTCAACGGTAAGCAGGTTGAGATGGGCTTCAAATACAACTCCGGCACCAATACCGACTGGCTGAACGTGGAGCAACTACGCGACCAGATTCGAGCACATGTTGATCCATCGTTTTCGGTCTAGGGCATAATTTTAGTAATTCAGCCTATGCAGTTTAGCTCTAACTAAACTTTTATGAGTACGTTTGCATTAAGGAAAGTAGAGGCTGTAAAAGCTAAGCAGGAGTTAGATGAGTTAGTAATTGACGGAGTTGGACAGTTGGAAGCATTTGAACAGCTAATCGAAGCAACCGACAAACGTTTTTTAACAGAGTTCAAAACGTTGCTTTCCTATATAGAGTATGCTGCTAATGGAAATTCATTGCCTGATACAAAGTTCAAAGATGTTACTCCCGATGGTACAGTTCACAAAGAATACGAATTCAAATCCAAGCATTTGCGCGTGTATGCGATTAAACAGGCTAATGGCAAGATTATCGTATTAGGTGGCTTTAAGACGACTCAAAAAGCAGACTTTAAACGTTTTCGCTCCCTGAAAGAGCAGTATTTAAACTCGCTTTGACCATGACTAGAGATGAATTGATAAACAGCCGTGAATATTGGATTACTAAGATTCAACTTGATCTATTTAATCAATTAGAGAGCTACCTGACTGATAATAATATTTCACGAACGCAACTTGCAGAAAAGCTTGGTGTTACAAAAGGGTATGTATCACAGATTCTAAATGGTGATTTCGATCATAAAATCAGCAAACTCGTCGACCTAGCTTTGGCGATGGGAAAAGTGCCAGAAATCACATATATAAATCTGGATAAGTATAGAGAAGAAAAACTACCCCAGAATACTTTTAAAAGGGTAATTCATGGGGGACAACTACATACAATAAAGAACTTGGCCCAAGCCAGCTAGTAAAAATGTCTAAGCACGTTCTGTTTAAAATAGATTCTATAGAAGAAACTGATTTTTCAATAGATGATACTGTTTCAAGTCAGCCAGAGGAATTAGACTTCGATATAGAAGGCGGTGTGACAGCGCAACAGATTGACAGAATAATTGACGTTTCTTTTGAGGTAACGTTCTTACTTATTCAAGCCCGCAAGCCTGTCCTTCATTACGCGGCTAGTATCAAATTTTACGTTGATAATTTTGACGAATTTGTCACTTTTATTGACGGCCAGCTACTCATAGATGACTTTTTAAGAGAAAAACTGATTGCTATTTCTTTGAACACTATCCGTGGTATGTTATTTACAAAAACAGCCAATACTGGATTAGCTACCTGTTACTTACCATTGATTGACTGATCTATTGCTTTTATAATGCCAAACCTCATTCCATACGGTCGGCAGCACATTACCGACGAAGATATTGCAGCCGTTGCCGACGTACTACGCGGACCATTCCTGACCCAGGGGCCACATATCGGTGCGTTTGAAACTTCGTTTGCCAGCTATATTGGTTGTAAATACGCCGTCGCGATTGCCAACGGTACAGCAGCCTTGCATCTATGTTGTATGGCGTTGGGTGTGAAAGAAGGGACGCGCGTCATTACCACACCTATTACCTTTTCGGCGTCGGCCAACTGTGTCCGCTATTGCGGGGGTGAAGTTCATTTTGCCGACGTTGATCCCGAAACAGCCCTGCTTGACATCAATGCCGTACGGGCTTTGCTGGAACAGCATCCTAAAGGGTATTTTTCAGGTATTATTCCCGTCGATTTTGCGGGTTACCCGGTCGATCTGGTAGCCTTCCGTGAACTGGCCGATGAATATGGTTTGTGGCTTTTAGAAGATGCTTGCCATGCACCGGGCGGTTCGTTTACCGATGATGCAAATGGTAATCACCGCTGTGGCGACGGATCGCTGGCGGAGTTAGCGATTTTTAGTTTTCACCCAGTTAAGCATATCGCTGCTGGTGAGGGTGGCATGATTACCACAAACGACGAAGCTCTCTATAAACACCTGCTCCGGCTCCGTACCCACGGCATCACCAACAAACCCGCCGAGCTGACAGAGCCGTACGAAGGAGAACCCGAACGCGGAGGCTGGTACATGGAGTTGCAGGAATTGGGCTACAATTACCGCCTGACTGACATGCAGGCAGCCCTTGGAACAAGCCAGTTGCAACGCGCAGATGCCATGCTGGCTCGTCGGCAGGAAATTGCTAAACGCTACGACGAAGCCTTTATCGGCACCAATGTTACGACCATCGTTCCCCCTACCAACGTGAATCATGCTTATCATCTTTACGTAATTCAGGTGGATGACCGGAAAGGATTGTACGATTTCTTACGGACCAAAAACATTATGGCGCAGGTGCATTACATTCCTGTGCACTTAATGCCTTATTACCGTGAGTTTGGCTGGAAGCCCGGCGATTTCCCAAACGCAGAGCGTTATTATGCCCGTTGTTTGAGTCTGCCAATGTTCCCAACATTGACCGACGATGAACAGCAGTACGTAATTAATCAGGTACTAGCTTATTGTCAATAATTTAGCTTGCACAGGCTCTTTATGAATAATATAGCCATCATTCCGGCGCGGGGTGGCAGCAAGCGAATTCCGCGCAAAAACATTCGTCTGTTTCTGGGCAAGCCCATCATTGGCTATGTGATCAATGCCGCTTTACAATCGGGTTTGTTCAGCGAGGTGATGGTTTCGACCGACGATGATGAGATTGCTACAATTGCCCGCCAGTACGGGGCATCTGTTCCGTTTTTACGCACTCCTGAAACAGCGAACGATTATGCATCTACTATCGACGTATTGCTTGAAGTACTAGATGGCTATAACAAATCAGGCCTTAAGTTCCGCTCTCTTTGCTGTTTATATCCAACTGCCCCTTTCATTACATCCGATTTACTGATTTCGGCTTATCAAGTGCTTCTTGAAAAACAAGTTGATATTGTATATCCAATTCAGCAATTCTCCTTCCCAATTCAACGAGCGTTCAAATTTAATCATGGCTTATTGACATGGGCACAGCCTGATGCTTTTTTACTACGCTCACAAGACCTTGAGCCTATGTATCACGATGCAGGACAGTTCTATTGGTTCGATGCTGCTCGCCTAGAGCAGCATCGTCAGTTGGTTGGCCTAACTGCCGGCGGTGTTGTAATTGACGAGATGCACGCACATGATATTGATACCGCTGCTGATTGGAAAATAGCAGAGTTTAAATATCGGCTATTGCATAATTTGCTTTCAAATGAATGATCTTACTACTCCGAGGCTTGTTTTCCGTGCTGATGGCGGTTCTAAAATTGGCTTAGGTCATCTAATGCGCTGCCTGGCCATTGCTGAGATGGTAGGCGACTTATTCAAGATGTCCTTTGCGATTCAGCAGCCTTCCGAGGCAATTCAGCAGCTACTTCGGCAAGCCTCTTTCGACATAATCTGTTTACAGGAAACAACTAATTATGAAATTGATTTCCAGAATTTTAGTCAGCATCTAACTGGTCAGGAATTTATTATTCTGGATGGGTATTCATTTAGAGCTAACTATCAAAAGCAACTTAAACAGCATTGTCGAAAGTTGATAGCGATCGACGACCTGGCGTCTTGGCATCAATATGCAGATGTCGTCATTAACCATAGTGGTAATGCACGAATAATTGATTATCAGGCTGAAGGTTATACTCAGTTCTTGATTGGGTCAAGTTATGCATTATTAAGAAAATCGTTTTTAGAAACAAAAAGACAAGACAGAATCAATCAATTATCAAAATTTCAACCCCAGCATATTCTGGTTAATTTGGGTGGTGCCGATCCCGAAAACATCAGTCAACGAGTTGTGGAAAGTTTGATACAAGATTCATCAATAAGCCAGATTGTTGTCATTCTAGGAGCAGCAAATCCTTACGGCGAATGTTTTACAGCCTATCCTACAGATCGGGTGCAAATTCGGAGAAATTTAAATCCAGAGCAGGTAGTAGATGCCATTGAAAATTGTCATGCAGCCATTGTGTCGTGTAGCACTATTTCATACGAAGTTGCTACTGTTGGCAAACCGTTTATTGGTATTATAACAGCCGATAATCAGGCTGGTTTACGTGATTTTTACGCCGACAATCAAATTGCATTAGCAGTTATAGAAAAGGATTTTAATCCCATCGATTTAAGCTCTAAGCTAGCCTTGCCAGTTGGTGTTGTTAACGCTAGCCTAACTAGTCAACAACGATTCTTTGATGGCCGATCAGGCGAACGAATTGCTGCTTTTTTCCGAACATTACTGGCCAACCATTAAATAAGCCAATGGATATTACACTAACCTTGTTAACAGAAAACGATATTGAGCTGGTACGAATCTGGCGCAATTCACCCGAAGTGGCTCAATATATGTATACGAGCGAACTCATTACATCGGAGCAGCAAATAGCCTGGTTTACACGCGTACAAAACGATCCAACGTCTCGTTATTGGTTAATTGAATACAACGGAAAAAAAATAGGTTTAGCTTCATTAACTGGTATTAGTCAAACGCTTAGCAGTTGCTATTGGGCTTTTTATTTAGGTGACACCAGCATTCGTGGAGGAGGACTAGGCGCTAAAATTGAATTTAACGTACTAGAGTATGTCTTTAAAGAACTTAGACTCAACAAATTGCGCTGCGAGGTCATGACCTTTAACGACAAAGTAATATCGATGCATGAAAAGTTCGGTTTTAGACGGGAAGCCTACTATCGACAACATGTAAAAAAAGACGGTATTTGGCAGGATGTTGTCGGTCTAGCACTTTTAAAGCAAGAGTGGGAGGCTTACAGAGATGTTATGCGTGGCAAAATTTATGGTAGCTAAATCCTATTTTACGTATATTTTTCTAAATTACATTACTTCTCCATAAACATTCTTTTTCAACAGTAAGGAGAAATTACACACCATGAAACGAAGTTCCACTCTATTATTCCTCGCAAGTTTGTGGCTTGGTTCGATTGCCTGTCAGGAGCTTACGCCACTGACTCCACCGACGCTACCGACGCCACCTGCCCCACCGACATCATCTACGTGTGGGCCTATTACTGACGGTTTGATGGCTTGTTATAGTTTTACAAAGGGCATTAAAGACGAGAGTGGTAATAATAACCTTGTCCAAAATCGTGGTGCGACGCCCACCGCAGACCGTTTTGGGAATGAAGAATCGGCTTACGCGTTTGATGGTAACAGCTATATGGAGCTTCCCTCTAATACGTTCAATACGGAGGAGTTCACGTACACTGCTTGGGTTAAGCCTGCATACATTCCCTCCTGGAATGGGAACAATGGTGTGCTAACTATTATTAGCACAGGGAATTCTAATGGTGATCACGTTATGGTTTTAGCCAATACGACGGTACAGGGATGGGGCATGTGGTCGTATACGAAGGACAGAGCTTATAATAATTTTGCCTATTCAGGTGTTCTTCCTACCAGCACAGCCCAATGGTACCATATACTGGCAAGTCGGAGCAAAGATTCACTAAAAATTTATGTAAATGGAACGCTAAGTGCTTCGCAAAAAATGACTGCCCCTCCACTCTACGATGGTAGTGTACGTACTCTGATCGGTCTACGTTTCAATGGAACATTGTACTTTTCGGGTGTTATTGATGAAATCAAAATCTATAATCGTGCTTTATCCGACGGCGAAGCTAAGCTGGTTTACGAGACAAACTAATTGACTGAATAAACCAACTAATTCCTAACGAATAAATGTACCCCAAACTTATAGCCATAGGAATTATCTGGTCAACATGTTATAAAATAACTTTAAACTGAACGCGTCATACCAAGCAGTTCTAAACATACCCACCGATGAAATATTGTATACTCATTTTTATTCTTTTTTCTTCTATATATTCTAATGACAGCATTGGTCAAGCCACGAGTCAATTAATCGCCTGCTATCCATTTACAGGTAATGCCAAGGATGGATTTGGCCCAAATGATGGTACAGTCGTTGGAGCAACTCTTACGAAGACCGATTTGGAAATCCTAATAGTGCTTATTTTTTCAGCAATAACGCTTATATTGATTTACCAGCGGCACCATTTACAAATCCAACCTATACACTGTCGGCCTGGGTAAAGCTCGCTTCGTTTCCTGCTGAAACCGATGCTTACACAATTTTCTCTTTCAGCGAGCCTAATCAGTGTTTAACGTTGAAGCTGTTTAAACTTTCCGTTTTCGATTGATTTTTCGCAGGAAAATGACCGAGAATGC